>JBNJGS010000004.1:0-75087 GCA_051747965.1 Bacteroidota bacterium | reverse complement strand
GAAGCTAAACAATTGACTAATAGTCTTTAATTTTAACATCCAGCAATAAAACAGAAATCAAAACAGGCAAGAAAAACCATTTGCATCCTGCATGAAAATTACAAAACACACACCTGAATTCAGAAATGTAAACAAAACAAACATTACAAATGTAACCCCACATTAATTACAGATGTAAACAAATAAATAGTTACCTTTGTAACATACAGAATTTACAATTATGAAAGACCGTATTTTACAAATCATCAAAGAAGAAGGCATGACCAACACACGTTTTGCCAACGAAATCGGAGTACAACCATCCAGCATCTCACACATTGTATCCGGACGAAACAAAGCAAGCATCGAGCTGATAAGCAAAATACTGCACCGTTTTCCCGGCATCAACACTGACTGGCTGATGCTTGGCAAAGGCGAGATGTACAAAACCAATAGCATGCAAACCGAACAAAGCGGCAGCAGAACTCAGCCACCGGCAAACGACCTGTTTTCCCAGCCGGCAGAAACTCAAAGCACAGCCGATGAACCCCTTGATCAGGCTGAAGAACCAGCAACTGCCTCTGAAAACACACTGAAAAGCGAAGACCCCATACCATATGGCAACAGCCATACCAAGGCATCTGGAAAAAAAATAGAAAAAATCCTTGTATTCTACAGCGACAAAACATTTTCTGAGTACAGTCCCGAGTAAATCATTATCTTTGCCGAAAATTCTGTATGAAAAAACACATTCATCAGCTACGTGTTCTGGAAAACACCCAACTGACAGATACGTATTTTCTTTTAAAACTCACACACAATCAACCACTTCCGGACATGCTACCGGCACAGTTTGCAGAAATAAAAGTGGACAACTCACCCAACACATTCCTGCGCAGACCCATTTCTATCCACGATGTAGACCGTGACAAAAACGAACTGCATTACCTGATAGAAATCAAAGGCGAAGGCACCGAAACCCTCTCAAAACTGCAACCCGGCGACAAACTGGACAATATGTACCCACTGGGCAACACCTGGACAGTGCCCGAAGGTGGCCAAAACATTCTCCTTGTTGGTGGCGGTTGTGGTGTTGCTCCATTGCTGTATACAGCCCGAAAATTTGCCGCTCAGGGCATTAAGGTTACCACATTGATTGGTGGGCGCTCTGAAGAAAACCTGCTCAGAAAAGAGGCTTATTCGGCTTATGGTAAAGTGCATACCATTACAGAAGATGGCTCGCACGGAGAAACCGGACTGGTAACCGGGCACAGCATCATGCAAAACCTGCAGCAATTTGATGCCCTGTACACCTGTGGCCCCGAAGCCATGATGAAAGCCGTTGGCAAAGCAGCCCAACAGGCAGGTGTGTATTGCGAAGTATCCCTGGAAAACACCATGGCCTGCGGCATAGGCGCCTGCCTGGTGTGCGTGCAGGATACCACAGACGGACACAAATGCGTATGTACTGATGGACCCGTATTTAACATAAACGACTTAACATGGTAAAAACAAGCATAAATCTCAACGGACTTCAATTGCGTAACCCCGTTCTCACAGCCTCAGGCACATTTGGTTACGGACCAGAATTTGAAGATTTCATCCATTTAAAAAACCTGGGCGGATTTGTCGTCAAAGGTACCACATTGCACCCCAGGCAAGGGAATCCTTATCCACGTATGGCCGAAACCGCCTCAGGCATGCTCAATGCTGTGGGTCTGCAAAATGTGGGTGTGGATGCATTCATAGCAGATATTTACCCGGGCATTAAAAATGTGCAATCCAATATCATTGTCAATGTATCGGGTTCAACCATAGAAGATTACGTAGCAACCGCTGAAAAAATCAATGCCCTGGACAAGGTACCGGCCATTGAACTCAACATTTCCTGTCCAAACGTAAAAGAAGGCGGCATGGCCTTTGGCACGTCCTGTCCGGCCGCTGCAGAAGTCATTAAGGCCGTGCGCGCTGTGTACAATAAACACCTGATGGTAAAACTGTCGCCCAATGTTACCGACATTACAGAAATAGCCAGGGTAGCAGAGCAGGAGGGAGCTGATTCGGTTTCGCTGATAAACACCCTGCTGGGCATGGCCATAGACGCCGAAACCCGCAAACCCGTGTTGTCAACCACAACGGGCGGACTGAGCGGTCCGGCTGTGAAGCCCGTGGCATTGCGCATGGTATGGCAGGTGGCAAAGGCTGTGAACATTCCGGTGGTTGGGCTGGGGGGCATTATGAATGCCGAGGATGCCATCGAATTTATGCTGGCAGGTGCATCTGCTGTGCAGGTTGGTACAGCCAATTTCATTGACCCGGCTGTCACAGAAAAAATCATTTACGGAATAGAAGATTACATGCAACGCCATGGCATTAGCGATGTTAAGGATTTGATCGGAGGGTTGGTGATTGAGTGACGGAGAGATGGAGTGATTGAGAGACGGAGTGATTGAGAGATGGAGAGACGGAGAGACGGAGGGATTGAGAGACAGAGAGAGTGTGTGATTGGTGCTTTTTACCATTTGGGCGTGCCGCTTTTTGGCCGGAGCTAAGCTTCAAGCTCATCCATATGTCACTATATACCAGGATTTAACATACTGCAGGAATTGTGATCGGGAAGAGCTTGAAGCTTGGCCCGCGAAAAACCAAAAAGCGTCGGTCTCCGGCTATTAGTTGCATGCAGCTCTGCGCTTGCTGTAGCTGCCTTCAGGGGCTTCCTCCGGTCGCCCTGCTTTCAGCACAGCAAGAATCGCATCGCTGCCACGCAAGCTAAACCGCCTACGCCCTCACGCAGGTCTTATTTAATAGCTATTTACAATTGGCCAAATTTAGCTAAATTTGGACGGTCGGGTGGCCAAATTTGCATTAATTTGGCTATTTTTAAAATTCAAACCCCTGATTAATCCATTGAAAAACCGGAGTTTCCCTCTAACAGCAATGGTTTTACACAGAGGGTATCATCTGCGCAAGGACGGAGGCTGGCAGCTCCCGGCCATGACAGCCTTGTGAGTGTACAGAGCAAAGAGCGATTGAAATGAGCTCCTTTGCCCTGTCTTACACGAACAGGCTGGCATTACGGGACTATAAGCCGGAGGCCGGTTTATGCGCCCCAATAAACATTTTCATCATCAGCCTGTTTAGCTTTCAAATGAAACGATTGTTGTACTTAGCAGCTATATTGCTTATAAACCAAGTAGTTATGGGTCAGAATACTGAAAAAATCACCCTGGGAATGGGATGTTTCTGGTGCGGAGAAGCCGTTTACCAGCAGATTGAAGGCGTTGTAAACGTAGAATCCGGATACAGTGGCGGGCATGTGAAAAATCCGTCGTACCGGGAAGTGAACATGGAAACCACCGGACATGCCGAAGTTGTTCAGGTAGAATACAATCCTGAAGTGGTTAGCACCAGTGATATTCTGGCAGTTTTTTGGGAAATGCACGATCCAACAAGTCTGAACCGGCAAGGTGCTGATGTTGGCACACAATACCGGTCAATCATTCTGTATCACAACGACAAACAAAAGGAAACAGCCGAACAGCAAATTGAACTGCTGGAAAAAGAAAAGCATTTTGATAAACCAATTGTCACAGAGCTGAAAAAATTCGAAGCATTTTATCCGGCCGAAGATTACCATCAGGATTTTTACAAAAACAATCCGACTCAGGGATATTGTCGTTTTGTGATAAAACCCAAACTCAAAAAACTGCAAAAACAGTTTGACGACAAACTCAAAAACTCTAATCGCTGAGAATCGCGTATTTGATTTCAAAACGCATGATTGTCCGGAAAACACAAAAAATACACGAAACCCATTCCGGCATAAATGCAACATAGATTGCAAATCCCGATACAAATGAAAAACACAATTGAAAAATGATAATTTATATTATGTTAAATTGTATATTTGAATCCTATCCCACAATAAAAATAACCCATCTAATCAAATTCAATTAAAATTGAACTATTCATCACAGCTTTCTTAACAAAATGGAATTTATAAAGAAAGTATACACATAAAAAAAATGCTGCTTCAAACTGAAACAGCATTTTTTTATCAATTGCCTGTAAATTATTCAGTCAACTCTTTAAGCTCTGCATCAATTTTTTCATATTTCTCCATATCCTCGAGCTTATAATAAATTGTTTTTAAGGTACGCAATACATTTAGGTCGTCACTTTTCAGGGCATATGCTTTTTCCAGATAAGGTACAGCCTTTTTAAAATATTCCTTCGCAGCCTCTTGCACGGCTTCGTATTCCTGTACTTCTGTTGGCGGAATATTATCATTGGCCCATGCCAGAGTATCGGCGGCATAGTTGTAATAATAAGCCCCCAGGCTGTAATTTGCGTCAAAATTCTCAGGATCAATCTCAGTGGCCTTCTTATAGTCGTCAACCGCATTCTTCTCTGCATCCAGTTCTTCGTTCAGCGTCCCGCGGATAACATAAAACGAAGCATCTTCCGGATTTTCCTCAATCGCCATGGAAATATATTCATTGGCCTTCTCAAAATCCTGCTGATCAATACTATGATTGAATAATTCTATCACAATATCATATGAATTATCCGGGAATTTTTCTTTGGCTGCTTCCAGTGTTGAAATATACTTGGCAGTATCACCTGTATTTTTGTAAGCCTTGGCCAGGTTAACATGCACAAGTGCTTTTTCTTCATCATTCTTGCCATAATCCAACTCGCGCAATGTCTTATTGTATTCCAGTGTCTTTTCCCAGTCGCCTGCATTGATTGCAGCAAGAGATGCATAATAAATTACTGCAGTATCGGCTGTCATTGCCAGAGAAGAAATGGTAAGTGATTTTTCAAACTTTTCCAGGGATGATTCAAACTCTTTTTCCTGGAACAACTGTATACCATCATTAACAAATTTGTTGGCCAGCGCCGGAAAACGACTTTGAATGATATCAATAATTGCACGCTGGTCTTCGACTTTCGGCTCATTATTTTTCAGGTTACCCATCACCGCACGCACAAACCGCATTGCTCCTTCTTCAGTCTCAAGATCCAGATTTTTGATTTCCTCATCTTCGAAATTCAGTTTGATGGATTTTACATATGCATCAAAAGCTGAATCTGCGCAGTTATCACACAAATCCTGATATTTTTTCTTGTCGGTAGAAGACAAGGCCTGGTATGTCTGACCATAATACCACCAGGTTTTGTACCATTCTGCTGTTTTGGGATGATTACTGGCCTTTTCAATGCTTTCCAGTGCATCTTCCAGGAAGCCGTCATCCAGATAACCCCAGCAGGAAGTCACGTTGCGTTTTTGCCCGAAAACCAGAGTGGTTATCAGAATTAAAGCTGCTATACTTACAAAACGTTTCATATCTTTCATTTTTAGTTCGTTCAAAAATCGTATTTATCATGGATTAATCAAAATCCTTGCCAAAAAATCTACGAATCGGTATTTTCGGTCTCATCACCACTCTCCTGCTCCACATTACCTGTATCTTCCGGAGCATCTTTGTCCGGGTTTTCACCGATAATTTCCGGTACTTCCGGTTCCACATCACCATTTTCCACATTGGTAACCGCAGCAATTTCGTCATCATCTCTCAGGTTAATTAAACGCACACCCTGGGTTGCGCGTCCCATCACCCTCAAATCTTTTACCGCCATACGTATCATAATGCCATGATGTGTAATTATCATCAGATGATCATTATCAGTAACGGCATTCAAGGCAATCAGTTCTCCGGTTTTATCCGTAACATTGATGGTTTTCACACCTTTACCCCCACGATTGGTGATACGGTAGGCATCCAGTTCAGAGCGCTTTCCATAGCCTTTTTCTGATACCACAAGCACATCTTTTTCTTTATTGATGACAACCATACCAATGGCTTCATCATTATTTTCAAGCTTTATACCTCTCACTCCCGTAGCTGTACGGCCAATGGGACGGACAATATCATGTGGAAAACGAATGGCTTTGCCGCTTTTGGCAGCCACCATAATATTATCCATATTATCCTCATCCGAATTTTCAATTAACTGGGCATTGAGCAAAACATCATCCTCACGAACATTGATGGCATTGATTCCATTTTGTCTTGGACGGCTGTATTCACGCAGACGTGATTTTTTAATGATGCCTTTTTTTGTTGCCATCACGATAAACCGCTGGTCAATATACTCTTCATCCTTAAGACTGGTCACCCTGATATGGGCTTTAATCTCATCATCCTGTTCAATATTAATCAGGTTTTGAATTGCACGACCCTGTGAAGCTTTTGTACCTTCGGGCAATTCATAAACTTTCAGCCAGAAGCATTTGCCTTTAGCCGTAAAGAACATCAGGGTATTGTGCATACTTGCGGTAAACACGGACTCGATGAAATCCTGGTCACGGGTATTGCTGGCACGTGATCCGACACCTCCCCTGCTCTGGGTGCGGAATTCAGTAAGTGGAGTGCGTTTGATATATCCCAAATGGGATACAGTGATTACCATGGCATCATCGGCATAAAAATCCTCAGGATTCAGTTCTTCTGAGGCATAGATGATTTCGGTTTTTCTTTCATCTCCGAAGCGCTCTTTCAGTTCAACCAGTTCTTCCCGAATAATTCTACGTCTGAGGCTTTCGGTATTTAAGATTTCATGATAATATTCAATACGTTCTCTGAGTTCTTTGAGCTCTTCACGCAATTTATCGGTTTCAAGAGCAGTCAGGCTTCTCAGGCGCATTTCCACAATCGCTTTGGCCTGTTCTTCGGACAGATCAAAACGGGACATCAAACCCTGACGAGCCTCTTCAACAGTTTTGGATGCTTTGATAATGGCAATTACCTCATCAATAAAATCCAGAGCTTTGATAAGTCCTTCCAGAATGTGAGCACGTTTTTCCGCCTGGGAAAGTTCATATTTTGTTTTTCGGATTAAAACATCCAATCGGTGATCAATGAAGTGCTGCAGGATATCTTTCAGGTTCAGCATTTGCGGCCGTCCTTTTACCAGGGCAATATTGTTGATGCTGAAAGAATTTTGCAACTGTGTAAAACGGTACAACTTATTCAGAACCACATTGCTTACTGCATCTTTTTTCAGATCGATGACAATGCGCATACCTTTACGGTCACTTTCATCATTGATATTGCTGATTCCATCAATTTTCTTTTCATTGATAAGGTCTGCAATTTTCATGATCAGTTCAGCTTTATTGACCATGTAAGGTATTTCGGTAACGATAATTCGTTCCCTGCCGGTAGATGTTGTTTCTATTTCGGTACGTGCACGTACCACCACACGACCTCTGCCGGTTTCGAAAGCTTCTTTTACACCCTGATAGCCATAAATAATTCCTCCGGTGGGAAAATCAGGAGCTTTGATGTATTTGATAAGTTCATCAGTTTCTATTTCCGGATTATCAATGGTAGCACAAAGTCCGTCAATCACTTCGGAAAGGTTGTGGGGAGGCATATTTGTAGCCATTCCCACGGCAATACCGGAAGTTCCGTTTACCAGGAGCAGGGGAACTACAGTAGGCATTACCGATGGTTCTTTCAGCGTATCATCAAAGTTGTACTGAAAATCTACGGTATCTTTATCCAGGTCTTTGAGTACTTCTGCAGAGATTTTTTCAAGACGTGCCTCAGTATAACGCATGGCTGCAGGGCTGTCTCCATCTACCGAGCCAAAGTTACCCTGTCCGTCAACAAGCATATAACGCATACTCCATGGCTGTGCCATACGCACCATAGCCATATAAACAGAAGAGTCTCCGTGGGGATGATATTTACCCAGCACCTCTCCCACAATACGTGCTGATTTTTTATGGGATTTGTTATATGTTATTCCCAATTCCGACATGCCAAACAATATTCGCCTGTGTACAGGTTTCAATCCGTCGCGCACATCAGGCAAAGCCCTTGAAACAATTACGGACATGGAGTAGTCAATGTAGGCAGATTTCATCTGCTCTTCTACATTGACTGTGAATATTCTGGCACTTTTTCCTTCTTCACTCATAAGTCAAATTTTAACACTTTAAAATTGAGGCACTAAAATAGATATTTAATCCCGATTAAAAGCTGATTTATGGCATTATTTTCAACAGTTTTTGGTTAATAATTAACAATCCTTTCATGTGCTGATTTTCAGATGATAAATCCATGTATTTCTGCGATTAAACAGTCATTCAAATAATATTTTCAGCCCCTATCAGACAGAATGCCTGCATGATTTTTTTTCACCTGACAGTTTTACAGGAAGTGAAGTTTTGTTATGATTATTACTTTCATGAAAAATCCATCCGGCAAGTATCGTTATCCATTTATTTTTGTGTTGATTTTCAATCTTTTAGATTAGCCTGAGAAATAATATTTGCCTTATCCGAATTATAAAGCTAATTTTGAACATCTCCCTGCAAAGGGCATACAAGTGTTGAGAACAAAGTGGCATAATTGTTGGTTAAACAGATAAAGACAAAAAGAAAATCAAAATATGAACGTGAAATTAACGAAAAGTGTAAGAAACGCAATCAACTACAGTAAAGAAGAAGCCATCCGGCTTGGCAATGAGTACATTGGCCCTGAGCATTTGCTTCTGGGCATGCTTCGTGAAGGCAATAATCTGGCCATAGATATGCTGAACAAGCTGAGTGTTGATTTGCAGGAGCTAAAGAAGAAAGTAGAAAACCGCGTGAATAATCCCAACAAGGAACTCAAGCTGGACAATACAGATAACATTAAGGTACACGAGAGCACTCAACGGATTCAGAACTTTATGAATCTGGAAGCCAAGGCCATGCAAAGTGATGAAGTAAACTGTGGACACATGTTACTGGCCATACTGCGGGTAGCCTCTCCCCTTTCCCAGATTTTCAATGATTTGGATGTTGATTATGAACTGGTAAAATTAAACATGGAAATGGATAGCCCCAGCGCAGAAATTGATGAACCCGGAGGTGAAGAATTTGAACAAACCGATAGTGGGAAGCCCGCAGGTGCAAAGCCCGGCTCCGGTTCTCCCCAGGGTTCCAAATCATCAGAGACACCAGTGCTGGACAATTTTGGAATAGATTTAACCAAGGCTGTTGAAGAAGGCAAACTTGATCCCATTATCGGCAGGGAAAGGGAAATTGAACGCATATCCCAGATACTCAGCCGGAGGAAGAAAAACAATCCGGTACTTATTGGTGAACCTGGTGTTGGTAAATCAGCTATAGCCGAAGGCCTTGCAGAGCGGATAATACAGAAGAAAGTTTCTCATGTATTGTTTGACAAACGCATCGTCACACTGGATATGGCATCCATTGTTGCCGGCACAAAATACCGCGGGCAATTTGAAGAGCGCATGAAAGCCATACTCAATGAACTGGCCAAAACCGATGAAGTTATTCTCTTCATTGATGAGATACACACAATTGTAGGTGCCGGTGGAGCTGCAGGCTCACTTGATGCTGCCAATATGCTCAAACCATCACTGGCACGGGGAGATATTCAGTGTATTGGTGCTACCACCCTGGATGAATACCGTCAGCATATTGAGAAAGATGCAGCCCTTGAGCGTAGATTCCAGAAAGTGATCGTAGAGGCCACCTCTGAAGAGCAAACCATGGATATTCTCAAGAATATCAAGGGACGGTATGAAGACCACCACAATGTGGAATACACTGATGATGCCCTGAACGCATGTATCCAGCTTACAACACGCTATATCAGCGACAAATTCCTTCCTGACAAAGCCATTGATGCTATGGATGAGGCCGGCTCACGTGTACATATTGCCAAAATCAACGTACCCGACAGTATCCTCGAACTTGAGGAAAAACTGGAAAAAACAAAAGCACTCAAAATCACTGCTGTCGGAAAACAGAAATTCGAACAGGCTGCCTCATACAGAGATGAAGAGCGTGAACTCGAACAGGAAATTGAAATGGCAAAAGATCTCTGGCACAGGGATATGAAGAAACACAAGGAAAAAGTCACAGAAGACAATGTGGCAGAAGTTGTTGCCATGATGACAGGTGTCCCTGTACAGCGTATTGCCCAGAATGAAGGCACGAAGTTGCTCAAAATGGACGATGATTTGAAAAAGACTGTTGTCGGCCAGGATGAGGCCATAGAGAAGATTGTACTGGCCATTCAAAGGAACAGAGCGGGGCTTAAAGATCCCAACAGACCCATTGGATCATTCATTTTCCTTGGCCCCACTGGTGTGGGAAAAACACATCTTGCAAAAATGCTGTCCAAATACCTGTTTGATTCAGAGGATGCTTTGATACGGATCGACATGAGTGAATATATGGAAAAATTCTCAGTTTCACGACTTGTGGGAGCTCCTCCGGGATACGTTGGATATGAAGAAGGTGGACAGTTGACAGAAAAAGTGAGACGCAAGCCCTATTCCGTAGTATTGCTGGATGAAATTGAAAAAGCCCATCCGGATGTTTTTCATATTTTGTTACAGTTGATGGATGAGGGCCGTTTAACCGACAGTCTTGGACGCCGTGTTGATTTCAGAAATACCATAGTGATAATGACATCAAACATTGGCACCAGGGAACTTTCGGATTATGGCAAAGGCGTTGGTTTTGAAACCACTGCACGGCGACAAAATCTTGACAAGCACAGTCAGAGTATTATCAACAATGCACTGAAAAAATCCTTTGCGCCTGAGTTTCTTAATCGTGTTGATGATGTTGTGATGTTCAATAATCTGAAAGAAAAACATATCAGCAAAATCATAGATATTGAGCTTCAGGGTCTGTTTAGCAGAATTAAAAACATGGGATATAAAATCAAAATTTCCTCTGCAGCCAAAAAATTTGTTGTAGAGCGTGGTTTTGATTCCAAGTTTGGTGCTCGTCCACTAAAGCGGGCAATACAGAAATACATAGAAAATCCCATGGCAGAAGCCATCATCAAGGCTGAGATCAAACAAGGTCAGACAATCAGTCTTGGATACAGCAAAAAATCCGGAATTCAGGTCAGGATTCTGAAATAGGAATAAAAAAAGTAATGAATGATTAAAAGGGCAGTGCTTTACCGGTACTGCCTTTTTTCTTTGAAGACAAAGAAAAAAGAATTGCATAATAAAAAACCCGGGGTCTTTACTGACACCGGGTTTTCTTTATCTCTGTCGAAAAAAAGACTAAATTTATTTCCATCCGAGGGCTTTCCTTACCCCTTCGCCGTAAGCTTTATCAGCAGCATCAAACAATTCAATCTGTTTTTTAATGATATCTTCAGGCACACCTTCCATTTCACCTGCGATATTATCAAACAACCGCTGTTTCTGTTCATCATTGAACAGGCGGAACAAATTCCCTGCCTGGGTATAATCATCATCATCTTCATTATCATACCGGTCTGCATCTCCGTCAATTCTGAGCGGAGGTTCGACAGGTCCGCTTTCTTCTACCGGTCCGTCAAACTGATTTGGTTCGTAAAATGCATCGGGATTTTCCTCGAAATTCTCAAAAAAGCGCATTGCACCATCCTTATGATAATGATTCACTTCATTCACAGGTCTGTTTGGCGGCAACATTTCATAATGTGTACCCAGGCGGTACCTGTGAGCATCAGGATAAGAAAAGACTCTGGCCTGTAGCATTTTATCAGGAGAGTATCCAATGCCCGGAACCACGTTGGAAGGAGAAAAAGCCGCATTTTCAATATAGACAAAATAGTTGGGCGGAATTTTGTTCAATTCGAATTCACCCACTTTTATCAGCGGAAAATCTCCGTGAGGCCACACTTTGGTAATATCAAAAGGATTGAATGGCATTTTTTCAGCATCCTTCTCAGGCATCACCTGTATATAAAAAGTCCATTTGGGAAAATCTCCAGATTCTATGGCTTCATTGATGGCTTCCTGATACGTTTCACGGGATTCACCTATGGCTTTTGCCGCTTCCTCATTGGTCAGGGTTTTGTGTCCCTGCTGAGTTTTAAAGTGAAATTTCACCCAGAATCTCTCCCCTTTTTCATTCCAGAAACTATATGTATGCGAACCATATCCGTTCATGTGCATTGGGGTGGCCGGAATGCCTCTGTCGGAATGCAAAATGGTAACCTGATGCAAACTTTCCGGAGTTTTTGACCAGAAGTCCCATTTGGCAGTATTTGACCTTAAGTTGGTTTTGGGATGCCGTTTTTGGGTATGGATGAAATCCGGAAATTTATATCCGTCGCGAACAAAGAAGACCGGTGTATTATTGCCCACCATGTCCCAGTTTCCTTCTTCGGTATAGAACTTCAGCGCAAAACCTCTGACATCACGTTCGGCATCAGCAGCGCCTTGCTCACCTGCCACAGTAGAAAACCTGGCCAGCATCGGAGTTTTCTTTCCGATTTCATTGAAAATTTTTGCACAGGAATACTTTGTGATATCATCAGTCACAGTAAAGGTTCCCTGTGCTCCCCAGCCTTTAGCATGTACCACCCGTTCAGGTATGCGTTCACGGTTTTGATGTGCCAGCTTTTCCAGCAATTGATAGTCCTGGATTAATACCGGGCCGCGTTTGCCTGCAGTTATAGAATTTTGATTATTCCTGATGGGCGCTCCACCTGTTGTTGTTAGTTTCTTCTTTTTCATAGACACAACGTTTTTAGATGATTTTTAAATATAGATAAAAATAGTTGTTATAACAAACTCTCAAAAAAAATTGCAGCAGCGAACCAATGAAAAATCAGACAGACAACTATTTGATAAGTTTAGCATTTACCAGAAAGACAGCATCAAGCTGAATCTCATGATCGCGGGTAATCACTTTGTCAGTAGTGGTTTCTATCCGAAGCCGGAAGGATTCCTGCTTGATGTATTCTCCGATATTCTCATCACTGGTATTGAGCTGCAAGGCTTGTAAGGCATTTTCCGGGATATCTTCCTTCCATGCCACTTTGATTTCCGGCAACTGCTCTGTACTCAAATAAACAGATATCTCGTTAAGGAAATCAAAATTCCCGTCATCGGGGTCAATCAGACTTAGTTTCAGTTCATTGAGTTTAATTTCCTCAATATTTTCCTTTCTGGTATCATGAACTTCGAACTCAGATTCTGCGTTGGTTGTGATTTCAGGAGTCTGTATTTCATACGGTATATTGGCTTCCACCGAGGCCGGGATGATGACAGTTTCCTGATAATCCATTTCAAATTGGGTCAATTCATCCAGCTTTTGGCATGATGACATCAAGATGAAAAGCAAAGCATAAGCAAATAACAAGTACTTTTTCATACAATCATTAAACATCCCAAACTCAAAATAGTTTGGTCAGGTTTACCGAATCAGTGTAACATTTCCTTTTTTGGTAAAAGTATCTTTATCAATACAAGTAGCTTCAAAAAAGTACACATACACATCCGGAGTCAGTTGTTTTCCCCTGAAAGTACCGTCCCAACCCTTGTCGTTGATGTTATCAGATTCATAAATCAATTCGCCCCAGCGGTCATAAACGGCAAAGTACATTTTTTTCACGATGCCGACAGGAGCATAAGGCTTAAAATAATCATTTTCACCGTCTCCATTGGGCGTAAATGCATTGGGAATATAGAGATAAGGCTCTCCGCAAACAAGTTCATTCACAATAACGATAACAGTGTCTTTGTTAACACAACCATTGGAATCCACTATCCTTACCTCATAAGTTGTGGTTTCTTCGGGATAAGCTGTCACGTCAGGTGAATCATTATCGGAAAGTGAAGCCTCAGGAGTCCAGTTGTAGTGATAAGCCGGTTCATTGGTTGCATGCAGATTGGTAGCTGTGCCATGGAAAATTTCCGGTGGGTCAGCCTCTGCTTCCAGTGGTGGCACATAATTTTCAGAAATAACCTGGAATTCACCAAATTTACGGCAGCCGTTATCATCTTCCAGCAGCATTTCATACGAGCCTGAGCACAGGTCTTCAGCCACCGAATCACCTGAAGTGTTGTTCCATTGAAACTGATATGGAGGCGTACCACCTCCGGGATTAATGACGATGCTACCATTACAGACACCTTCACACAACATATTATGCACTGTTTCGCTGTAAACAAGCTCGGGGGGTTGTGCCAACTGATATTCCACAGTATCTGTGCAATTATTAATATCTGTGACAGTTGCCAGGTATGTTCCGGCCGGCAGGCTGTCCAGTGATGGCTGATCAGTACCATTGTCCCAGTTGTAATAATATGGATAGGTTCCCCCATCCACAATAATATCCAGTCCGGTAGTTTCACCATAGCAGGCGATGGGTGATTCTGGCTGTATTTGTGCAATCAGTGTATCGGGTTCATGTATTGCAACATTGCGGTGAACAACACAGTTATCGGCATCAATGATGGTTACCTGATATAATCCTGCACACAGGTCTGATATTGCCGGCCCTGAGAGTCCGTCGTTCCAGTTGTATTCATAAGGAGCAGTACCGCCGGAAACGTTCAGGGAAATCTCTCCCTGGCAATCACCGTAACAGGGATTATGCTCAACGTTTTCAAGACTGGTCGCCAGGTTGTTGGGAGGTATCATTTCAATATCGATGACCGTGTCACAATCATTGGCATCCGTGATGGTAACATAATTGATTCCAGTGTACATATGATCATTCAATGCGTCGGTGCTCCCATCACTCCATTGGTAGGAATAACTACCGGTTCCACCCGAAGCGCTGACTTCAGCTTCCCCTAGACCAATGCCATCACATTCAGGCTGGGCAACTGAAACAAACTGGGCTTCCAACAGCTCAGGCTGGTTGATTTCAATGCTGGTAACATCTTCACAACCGATATCATCTGTAACAGTAAGACTGTAATTGCCGGCACACAGATCATCATTACTTTCTCCGTTACTGCCATCATCCCATGAAAAAGAATAGGGAGGATAACCGGATGCATCCACACTTACACTGCCCGTACAATCACCATAGCAAAGAGGTTCCTGAACCTGTGGAGGCAAAAATGACAAATCATCTATGGTAAGCTGAACCTGATCGCTTGTTGTACATCCCATCTGATTGGTGAGTGTCAATGTATAAGTCTGATCCGATGCGGGAGAAACAAGCGGAGAATCCGTTTCAGCTCCGTTGTCAATGGCTGAGAGAGGGCCCCACTGATAAGAAATATTATCTGCCGGATTCAGGTTATTGGCAAACAATTCCAGACTATCTCCCTCACAGATTACTGCATCCGGACTTATCTCATAATTGAACTGATGCCATTCAACCAGCACCGTTTCCACGGTGGTTGTATTGCAAATATTTTCTGTCACTTCTAAATAATAGGTTGTAGTTCCGTCAGGCGTATCAGACATGTTTTCTGTTGTGCTGATGACATTACTGAAGCCCGGGTCATCCGACCAGACAAGTCCGCTCACATCACCACCGGTGGCAGCAGCAAGGCTCACAGGGTCACCTTCACAAATCATTGTATCAGGTGGCATACTGACCAATATTTCAAAATCCTGTATCAAAACATCCTGGTAAATGGTATCAGTACAAATATCATTCACCGCGAGGACATATTCGGTATCCTCTTCCGGCGACACCACCGGATTTTGTATGTCAGTGTCAGACACATCCCCCTGTGTCCAGAAAAAGTCGACATCATCATCATACGATTCCTCCGGTCCTATTTGTACAGATTCACCCGGACAAATGGTAATCGGATCGAGTGTCATTACATCAGAAGTCTGGACTTCCACAAAGCGATAAGATGTATCAGCATAATTGCAGGCGACAGAATCGAAAGCAATAAGCATAACTTCAAATACGCCCTCCTGGGTGAAAGTATGTTCAGGTTCAAATTCTGTACTTGTCGGAGAACCATCCCCAAAATCCCATAAGAAAGAAGAACCCTGGCTGTTGTTGACAAACTGTACTTCAACCGGAGCACAGATGGCCGGAACAGGTTCAAAGCTGGAAGCTGCCAGGTTTTCAATGATATTGATTTTAAAGACGGCGTTGTTGCAGTTTGTGCTGGCATTGGTTGGAGACCACACACCAGGGACCGGCATTGTGGGAAACTCCTGGCAGCCGCCACAACTGGCACAGACCGATTGAATAATATTGCCTTTATTGTCAAAACGACTGGTACCACCATCCACATGATCATGTCCGGAGTAGCCGCAGCCGGGGTAATGTACTTCCCCAAAAAAACTGGCATATTCCAGTGTAGCAGCATCTTCACTAAAGACAGCCACATAAAAATCCTGTCCATCCGTTTCTGTTTGGATTGCATTTGCTGTTACGGGCAGACCTTTAGTCCCGTAATCATCTGTCCAGGCATAAATATCTCCGGCGGCATTGAGATATGTATTTGACCACTCCCTGCCCCATCCTGCCAGATAAATACGATCACAAACATCTACAGCAAAAGCAGAAGGAGACAAAACAGGCCGTCCTGCACCTCTGCCAAAAACAGTTGACCATTCAAGCGAGCTCAGTTCACCATTGAATTTAGCCAGAAACTGCCCGGAGTTGGGCACAGAATATCCTGCATTATAAATCAGGCTATTGCCTGTGGCTTCTGTTTGTCCGTATATATAGACATCCTCATTTTCATCAATGCGAACAAAATGCGCCTGATCATATTCACTTGTACCGAAATAGGTAGATCCAAGCAGAGCATTGCCGTTATGGTTGATTTTGGCGACAAAGGCATCTGTACTACCACCCAGATAATAAGGTTCCACTGCATCAGAATCAGAAGGAAAGTCTGTTGAGCTTGTGCCCCCACAGACAAGGACATTGTTGCTGCCGTCAGGATAAATTGAATAGATGGCATCATCGGCGCTACCTCCAAGGTAGGACATCCAGACCATGCTGCTTAAATCCGGAGAGAATTTAGCCACGAGTCCATCCATACCACCACCATTGCTGGTTTGAAATCCAGGATTTATGCCTGGAGCAATATCCGTAGAAAATGTATTCGCACCAACATGAATATAATCCTTATCATCTGCGATCACTTCACCACGGGCGCCATCACCGTAATTGTAATACAAGCTGTCATTGCCGTGCATTTGGATGTAGCCCTCCTCTGTGTAGGACAACTTAAAATTCAGTCCGTCGTTTTTGCTTCCTCCAAGGTAGGTACTGCCAAGCAATTGAGAGCCATCCTCACTAAGTTTTGTCAGGAAAATGTCAGTACCATCGGGAAACACAATCACATTATCATACATGATGCTGTCTCCTCCATTAAAGGTATCGTCAAAGGCATTTGTGCCAAGAGGGAAATCGCTGGAACCCGTGGTGCCAAAAATAATAAGCTCATTATTCTGATTGACCACCATTGAATGCGGCATCTCTTCAGCTACTGCACCACCAAGATATGTTGCAAACAATCTCTCCGTACCATCCTCATTGTATTTGATGATTCCCACATCACAACCCTGTGCATAATATGAGCTGCCGGGAAAAGGAGCAGTGCCACCGGCCATATCAGTCTGATAAGCACCAAGCGTAGTTGGATAGCCGACATCAAAAACGATTCCGCCGCTGTACACATTATCATTATAATCCCAGGTGGCGGTAAATCCCCAGTTGTCAGCTGTTGAGCCCGTGTAGGTACTAAAAACCAGGGTAGGATCAATCACCAGTTCGTGGCCTTCATGATAGCCGTCGGGAAACACATAAGTCAGCAATTTCTTATCCAGAGAATATTCACAGGCCACTTCTACGGTATCTCCGTCAATGATCTGATAAGCGTAGGGTTGCATCTCCGTGGTTTTGGCCAGGGATGTTTTTATCATCAGGTTGCCCTGCCGTATTCTTACCTTATCCACGCCTTCAAATTCAAATATTATTTTGCCGGGGTCTGCTCCTGGCTGGATAATAAAATCATATTTCAGGCCCTGCCCAACATCATAGAACTCAAGGTCAATGCCCTCCCACACACCACTATATCGCATTTTTTCGTACTTGCCGACATTGCTTGCCCATGTAGAGCGATCATTACCGATGAAATAGTTTTCGTAATCAGGACATTTTTCCAAACCCCGAATTGCCATATCCCCGGAAGGGTTGATGAATTTCACTTTATAGGCATGAAAATCCAGGGCATCCGGCAAATCATTGTCATGTTCATGATGAGCTTCTGTTACATCACTTTCACCATGGTGGGCATGTGAATGCTGGTATTGAGATTTATCGGCAAAATTGTAAACAAGCCCGTCTTTTTCAAGAAACAAAGCTCCATAATTCAGGCGGCATTTAAATTCTACCTGATCGGGGAATTGGTTTTTGTTTTCAATAAAGCGGTGCTGAGCTGATAGACTTACAGGCAACAGCAGCATGCTAAGAAAAATCAATATGCTATATGGATAATTCATGATAAATGCACCCCTGTGCGGGTTTGTTTTGGATAAAGTTAATGCATTTCTAACTATCAGACAAATATTATTGACAATCTGTTGCCTGAAAATCATACATAAATCATAGGAGAAGCCCTGATTCTGATTAAAATTAAACGATGGACAGCAATCAGCGGGTATTTATTTCCTGTATTGCTCTTTCCACAACTTCGTCTGTATCTCGGTTATCCCAATCAAAAAGCACTGTGACATCAGGTGGCACGCCGGACT
The DNA here is from genome assembly GCA_051747965.1 of Bacteroidota bacterium. Taxonomy (GTDB): domain Bacteria; phylum Bacteroidota; class Bacteroidia; order Bacteroidales; family ML635J-15; genus JAQIBY01. The sequence goes on along the minus strand of JBNJGS010000004.1, from coordinate 56,582 downwards.
CAAAATTTTCACCCTGAGGTGACAAGGTCCTGGTAACGGAAAACCGGTATGTCCAGCCATTGGGTAATTGTCCTCCGTTTGGAATGCCAAGACCGCCACCGGTTGTATCTCCCACAATTACCACATTGGAGATGGCCCGGCATGCCAGGGCTGTAAAGGAGCTGGCAGAGTATGAACCTCTGTCAGTGAGCAGACAGATGGTATTTTCATAGGATTCACCATCATCCGGCTGAAGGTACACCGGCATTTTTTCGGAAAAATCATCCTTCCCGGAACCGTTTTTGATCTGTGAGTAATACAACAATGTTCTTTCGCTGACAAAGCGGCCAAGCAGATCATAAATATCAGAAATACTGCCTCCGCCATTTTCCCTGATATCAAGGACCAGTCCTTTGGTTTGACTGTATCTGCCCAAAACAAAATTCAGATTATTATCACTGATGCTGCCCGGGAAAGATGCGAGCCGCACATAGGCAATGGAATCGCCTGCGATAAAATCATGTACAAAAGGTCCGGATTTATAATAGTTTTCAGGAAGATAATTATCTGACAGAATTCTCCAGTCAAAATTGTCCTGTCCTCGGCGGTAATTGCCATAAAAAGACAGGTTAAAATCTGACACCAGATTAACATGATCATCCCTTAGTTCATCCAGCATGGCTGCCAGCACATGAAACAGCGAATCCCTGCTCATATCTTCATACAACATAGGGCGGTACTTTTGCTTTACCTGCTCCCAGTCAATATCCTTATACGCAAAGAAAGCATATTTCCCATGGCACTCCTCCCAGAGGTAATCAAAATTGTCAAAGGCATTGGCTGATTGTGCGGACTCTTCAAACATCGCTTTTTCACAGGATAGGCATAAAAATACAAATACTAAGATATATATCACAAGTCTTTTCATTTTGTACCGGGTTTTACTGGTTCATTCAAATAAAACAGAAAAGAAAAAAGTATTTGATGCTCAGCCATTTCAAATCTCTCTGTTTTCGGTCCCGTATAATAAGCATCCCAAAGATATGACAGTCTGAAGGCATTGTTATTGTTAAGATGTATTGTATACTCCAGGGCTGTATTTAGCCTGTAACCACTAAAAAACTCCAGCTCATGCCGATTAAAATAATTGTATTCATCAAAAATGGAAGAATGATCCATATAATTGTAAGCATTTCGGTATGTGGCATTGACGAGTGCTGTATTGAACTGAAAAGCCAGTTCCCGTTTGCGTGGAATCAGCCCGAAACTACAAACCCAAAGGTCAATGGTTTTGAGTTCGGTACGCGATACATCTCTGCCCAGTCTGAAAGACGCGAACAATGTTCCCAGAGCTTCCGCGCCAAAGGAATTGTTGTTGAAACTGCTGTTCTGTCTTATATTGCCGCTGAGATTAATCATCCCCCCTATTTTCAGGTTCCATTTTTCATGCAGATCCGGTGCAATTTGATACAGTTCTGTATGAATGATATCAAGCCTTCCCAGAACAGCTCCCGTGTTCATGCTGTTACCAAATGTAGATGCTGCACCAAAGCCCAAAACAAAACCCTGTCTGGAATCTCTTTGTTCATCCTGTGTCAGGCGAAAGACAGAAAAATTGCCTTTCATGCCGTGGTAAAACAGTGGAGAGGTGGCGAAATCACGAAAATTAAAATATGATGCACCGAAGCCAAGATCAACATAACGCGGACGAAGACTGTCAGCCTGTCTGAAGGAAAGAGCCCGGTGCTTCTGCTGACTATACACCATGGATGCTGACAAGCACAACAAGCACAATATTAATATCTTGAATGATTTCACTTTAAGTAAATTTTTGTTCTGATAAAAATAAAACAAAGCAATGAAACGGGCAAGCTGAAAACAAAAAAAGACGGCAGAACCGTCTTTTTTTTGAATGTTTTATGATTGTCAGATATGAATAACTTCATCATAAGCAGCAGCGGCCGCCTCCATAATAGCCTCTGACATACTGGGATGGGGATGAATACTTTTAATAAGCTCTTTGCCTGTGGCTTCCAGTTTTTTGGCCACAACAATTTCAGCAATCATTTCGGTCACATTGTCGCCTATAAAGTGGGCGCCAAGAATTTCACCGAGTTTTGCATCAAAAACGAGTTTAATAAAGCCATCATTGTTTCCTGCTGCAGAGGCTTTTCCGGAGGCAGAAAAGGGGAATTTGCCGACTTTCACCTCATGGCCGGCTTCTTTGGCCTGTTCTTCAGTCATACCAACTGATCCGACTTCAGGAATGCTATAAACAGCACCAGGAATATTGTTATAATCAATTGGATCAACATCTTCACCTGCAATTTTCTCAACACAGGCAATACCTTCAGCTGAAGCCACATGAGCCAGAGCCGGGCCGTGGACAATATCTCCAATAGCGTACACGCCTTCTACATTGGTTTTATAAAAATCATCCACTTTTACTTTTCCCTTGTCTAGCTCAATTCCCATATCCTCTATGCCAATATTCTCCAGGTTTGGGGTAACACCAACAGCTGATAGCACAACATCCGCCTCATGATCTTCGCTTCCTTTTTTGGTTTCAATTTTCACCTGGCATTTGTTGTCTTTCACCTTGACCTCCTTCACTGTGGCTTTGGTCATTACCTTGATGCCGGATTTTTTGAAAGAGCGCGCCAGTTGCTTACTGACATCCTTGTCTTCATTGGGAACGATTTCAGGCAAAAATTCCACGAGTGTGACTTTTGTACCAAGAGCATTGTAGATATAGGCAAATTCAGAACCGATGGCCCCTGAACCCACAATGATGATTGATTCGGGTTGTTTTTCCAGTGTCATCGCTTCGCGGTAGCCGATAACATGCTTGCCGTCCTGTTTAATATCAGGGAGTTCTTTCGATCTGGCTCCGGTTGCAAGAATGATGTGTTTTGCTTCAAGGGTTTCGGTTTCTCCATCCTCTTTGCTTACTTCAACTTTGCCTTTACCGGCAAGTTTTCCAAAGCCTTTGTGAACCGTTATTTTATTTTTTTTGAACAAATACTGAATGCCTTTGCTCATTTTACCGGCCACATTACGACTCCGCTCCACAATTTTCGGAAAATCAGCTTTTATATCACCTTCCGCACTGATACCGTAATCTGAAGCATGTTGCATGTAGGTGTAAACCTGAGCCGATTTTATCAAAGCTTTTGTGGGGATACAGCCCCAGTTAAGGCACACACCGCCTGTTTCGGATTTTTCAACAACAGCAGTTTTCATACCAAGCTGAGATGCCCGGATTGCAGCCACATAACCACCCGGCCCACTTCCAATAACTAGTAAATCGTATTTCATAATATGATTTTTTATTTATGATGATTCTTCTACTATGCAAATTTTACAAATCTCTGCCATTAATACAACAAAACGGTATGCTTTGTTCAAGCCGGGATGCTAAAAACCATGGCTGAAGATGCTGAAGCTATCGCACATACTATTTTCCCCCATATTAGAGCAAATAAGGCAGGCTCAGTAATATGTACAGATTTTTCTATTGCTGTTGATTGCTGTTTTTTGATTGGGGATTATTATCTTTAATCAATACTGAAAAGATAAAGAGAACAATTACAGATGCAATAAAAATCACGAAAAGTGATGTCAGGGAACGTCTGAGGATGTTTTCCAGATCAATCACATTCCATATGCCGAGAATAGCAAGGACGGTCATCAGAAGCACCACAAAAACAAGGATGTAAGCCGTTACTTTTTTTAATCCGTTCATAGATGAATATTTTTAATGGTCATAATTAATTTTTCCAGTGAGTTACAGCTCTTTACGTCATCATGGTAAATGAGTTCCCACAGAGGCTGTCCCTCATTTTCTTTGATGATAACGTATATATCGGCACTTTTGTTACAGCCGGTTTCAAATCCGTATCGCCTGAGGGCATGACAAGTCCATTGAAAGACAGTGCCATTGCCCTGTACACAAATTTCCCTTATTTTCTGCACAGGCAAAATAAATTTTCCGGCTTTTCTGTCAAAGCGGATTTCATCAGAAGGCACCAGTTTGTCAATATCCCCCTGCAAGACCAGGTCTTCAGGCAAACCGGAAACTATTTTGCCCTGATCAATCATCCAGAGCTTATCCGTATAATTCATAGCAATTTCCAGATCGTGGGATGAAAAGATGATACATTTGCCGGTTGTTGCGGCTTGCCTGCGTAAAAGGCGCATGAGTTCATACCGGTTTTTGATGTCAAGGTGCGCTGCCGGTTCGTCAAGGATAATCAAAGGAGTATCCTGTGCCAGTGCCCGTGCTATCATGGCCCGTTGTCTCTCCCCATCGCTGATTTCTCCCAATTGTCTTGCGGCCAGATGGATGACCTGCATTTGCTGCATGGCAAGTTTCTGCCGTTGTCTGTCTTCCGGACCGGGTCTGCTCATCAAGCCCGTGTATGGATATCTTCCAAAAGCCACCAGTTCGTACACATGCAAATTGGCCGGAAGGCTTTCATTGGCTGCCACATAACTTACCAGCCGGGCCTTTTTTCTTGCACTCAGGGCAGACGGTTTTTCTCCCATGATGCTGATATCTCCCTCCAGAACAGGCAAGAGTCCCATAAGGGATTTCAACAATGTACTTTTTCCAGCTCCATTTGGACCAAGCAAACCTATTACCTCTGCACTGCCGGCCATCAGATTCATATTTTGGATCAGCTTATTGTTCCGGTATCCAATGCCGAGATTTTCAGTTTCCAGGTATGTTTTTCTTTTGTTTTTCACTGAAAAAAGCTTTTGCGTTTGCTCAATATCAACCAGAAAATAAAGGGAATTCCTACCAGGGCCGTGATCGAATTTATAGGCATCACTGAATCACCCGGGCCAAAATTGCTTAGTATATCAGAGAAGAGCATCACACCAGCTCCTCCTATCATACTTGCAGGCAGAAGCCATCGGTGGTCAGAGCACTTGAAAATACTGCGGATAATATGAGGCACGGCAATTCCAATAAAACCGATGGGGCCGCAAAATGCAGTAATGCTGCCTGCCAGAATTGACACACAAACAAAAATCAACAAGCGGATTAACAACACAGGTGTGCCCATGGCACGTGCATTGTCTTCACCCAGCAGAAGGATATTCAGATGCTTGGAAATCAGCCAGGAGACAAAAAGACCAACAAGGATAACCGGAGCCAGCAATTTCAAATCGTCCGGAGAAACAGACCGGAGGCTGCCCATTGTCCAGAGAACGTAGAGTTTAAGGTCTGCAGCCTGGCTGAGATATTGCAAAAGGCCAACAATAGCAGAAATCACTGCCCCTATCAGCACTCCAAGTATCAACAAAGTCATGATATCTTTTTGACGTATAGAAATCAGAGAAACGATCAACATGACCAGGCCTGCCCCTATGGCACCGGATACCACAAGCCAGAGGCTTCCTGCAGATCCCGGGAGCATCGCTCCGCCGGCACCTGCACCAAGTACAACCAGAGCCACACCAAGACTGGCACCGGAAGAAATCCCAAGGATATAAGGTCCTGCCAGAGGATTTCTAAACAGGGTCTGCATAAGTAGTCCACTGACTGAGAGAGCAGCTCCGGCCAAAACAGCTGTCAACACTCTGGGCAGACGGAACAGACTAAAGGCAGCATACCAGCCGGCATCCGCGTCAGCCGTACCGGTAAACCAGGCCATAAGCCGTGAGAAACCAATTTCAGTGCTTCCGGTCAGCAAGTCTGCAACAAACAAGATCAGACTGCCAATCAGCACAATGGCCATAAGGAAATATGCTCGCAAGCGGCTTTTCATTCACGCAAAGCTTTGTAATAAATCAATGTGTCATTATCCAGCATTTCCGGATGAAAAATTTTGATAAGGTCGGACAAGAGGTAATCGGGGTTCACCACGGCAGATTCATAGAAATCATTGCCTGTGCCATTGCTTCGTTTATTGTTATTAAAAATCCGGATCTCCGCGAGTTTGTGAAATGACTCCAGCCGTCTGTCAGCAGCAAACACAGCATTATAAGAGTTGGCATTGCCGGTATTTATCCAGACATCAGCATCCGTTGATCGCTGGTAAACTTTTTCAATATCAACAGCATGACTTTCGGTTCCCGGAAAATCTCCGAAGATGTACTGTCCGCCCGCATCGCTGATGAGTTTTGCCAGATATGATTCGCCACCAGGCACCCACCACACACCTTGCCATGGAATGTTGGTCAATACTTTGGGAGCAGGTTTGTTAGCAGGCAATTTATTTTTAAGTTGAAGGTAATTATTGGTTTTTGTCCTGATCAGGCTGTCAGCCTCAGGCATAAGATCATAGAAAGCAGCAAAAAACCGCAGCCATTCAAGTTTGGCCAGAGGGGTCTGTTCAAGATAATCACCAACAAGCACAACCGGAATGTCCAGTTTTTCCAACTGTCTGAGGGGCCTCAGTTCTGAGGGTTGAATTACATAGGCAAAAACCACATCCGGATTTAAGCTGATGATTTTCTCCATATTCAGGTTCTCGGAAAAACCCACCTCTTCAAGTTCACCATGCTTCACTGCCTGTTGCAGGTGCTTATTGAACAGATAGTCAGTACCACTGAGCCCGGCAACACTTTCTGCCTGATCCAGAGCATGCAGATATGCCATATGTGTGGTTGACATGCAAACGACTTTTTCTACAGGGATCTCAATTTCATTCTGATCCGGATTCCTGCTTAAACTATAGATAAACTCTTCATTCTCTGCTTGCTGCCAGGGGCGATTCACAATCATTGTATACCCTCTTGAAGATTTTTCTATCTCAAAACCATCTGCATATTTGTTTGATACAGTGCTTTCACCAGCAAGATTATGTACATCAGGCTGTTGGCATGCAAATAACAACAAGATCACAATCAGCAGAGTGGCATATGTGGGATACATTTTCACAACCAACAAAATAAGCAAAACTAATTGTATTGTGGAAGCAGAGCATTCAATTTTATTTCTAACAAACATCACAAGTACTGCATACAGGTATGTCGGCCAGAAAACAGGCCAAAGGGAACAGGAAAAATCATTATGCCAAAAACAACTCACCCCTGCTCTGCCGTAAATCTTATTACGGAAAACAAGGGTGCTTTGTCAAAATTGCTGTTATATGTAAATTATGACTTGATAAAATTCAGAATTTTATCAGATTTCGGGCTTACTTTTGGTTTGGCTACATCCACTAGCTCACCGTTTTCGTTGATCATGTATTTCTGGAAATTCCAGCTGACTTTTGAATCCATTGCATTATTCAACTTCTTGTCTGTAAGCCAGGCATATACAGGGTGCTTTGCTTTGCCTTTGACCTTGACTTTCGACATCATTAAAAATTCCACCCCGTAGTTTTTTTCACAAAAGGCTTTGATATCCTCTTCACTGCCTGGTTCCTGATTCATAAAGTCGTTGGATGGAAATCCCACAATCATAAAGTCATCCCCCCCATACTCTTTGTGGAGTTCCTGCAATCCTTCGTACTGTCCGGTAAATCCACACTTTGATGCGGTATTTACAATCAAAACTTTTTTACCCTTGAATGTATCAAAATTGATAATTTCTCCGTTGATATTCTCTGCCTGCAGGTCATAAAAACCAGTCTGTGCAGTAGTGTCCGTATTTAATGTCATAATAAATGCTGTTAAAATAATGAGTACTTTCATAATGTTTAGTTTAGGTATTGAACAGCAATTCTCTTATTTTTGTTTACAGAAACATAAAAAAAAGTAACATGTCAGCAAATGAAAAGAAAATCAACCGGTATGAAAGAATATATGAGCAGTTGGAGAATCTGACTGCTCCTGTTGACAATCCTGTTAGCAGAATGGCAACAATAGTGGCTGTATTGCACCACAAGCAGGCATTGTTTTTCTGGACCGGTTTTTATCTGTTGAATGACAGCGGACAACTACAGGTTGGGCCGTATCAGGGGCCGCTTGCATGTCTGGAGTTAAAGAAGGACACAGGTGTCTGCTGGGCGGGAATACGTCAGGAAAAGACAATGGTGGTCAGCGATGTAGAAAAGTTTCCTGGTCATATTGCCTGTGATTCACGTTCCAGATCAGAGATTGTTGTACCGCTTTTCGACGATAAAAGCAAGCTTATTGGTGTGCTGGATGTTGACAGTGACAAATACGATAGTTTTGATGAAACCGATAGTCAATGGCTGTCCCGCATTGTAAGCCTGGTTTATCAGAAACAGTGATGCTTACTTTTCTTCTTCACCTTTTTCGGCATCAGGGTCAAGATCGTCGAAACTGACATTGGTAAATTTTTCAGTTTCCTGATCCGGTTCTTTCACATCATTTTCTTCGGGATTATTGCTTTCCGCTGTATCCGGTGTTTCTTTACTTTTCTCAGTATTTTGATCTTCCTGCATATCCAGGCCGCCTTTTTCCAGGGATTCATCAACATGTTCCCGGACAAAATCTACTGCATCCTCAAAGGCCTTAGCAAATTTGTCAAAATCTTCTTTGTAGAGGAAAATTTTGTGTTTTTCATACCGAAATGAATCTTTCTTTTTAAAAATCTTTTTGCTTTCTGTAATGGTTAAAAACAGATCTCCGCTTCTTGTTTGTTTCACATCAAAGAAGTAAGTACGCCTTCCAGCCCTTACAGGTCGAGCGAAGATTCCTTGGTTGCGATTTTTTTCTTTACCTTCCATCCTGCTGTATTAATTGGTACTACCACAAATATAGAAAACCTTTTCTTGAAACAAAAGCTTTTTAAAAATTATTGCAAAACAAATAAAAAATACGCTACTTTGCATTCGCATAAAGGTTCTCAATAATGATTAGCAGAAGACTACTAAGAACAAAAGTAATGCAGGTTTATTACGCCAATGTCCAGCAAGGCAAAGGCGACCTTAACGCTGCAACAAAGGAGTTGGACAAAAGTGTACATGGTACGCTTGAATTGTATTATGAAATTTTATCGATCATTACTTATCTGGCGGATTATGCCGGGCATAAGATAGAAATTGCACTGGCCAAGAATCTTCCTACCTATGAAGATTTACATCCCAGAAGGAATTTTGTAGATAATCCTGTCATTGAAGCTATCAGGCAGGCTGAGTGCTTTCAGAAGCAAACAAAGGCCCCTCGCATACCCCGTGATGAACATGAAAAGTATATTCGTGATCTGTATGAAAAGATTTCTGAGACTGAAGAGTTTCGCAGCTATCTGAACACAGAGAAACCAAATTTGAACCAGCACAAGAACATCATCATTTTTATCATCAATTATTTCTTGGTGGATGATCCTACCCTTGATCAGATGATTGAAGAATATGGTTTATACTGGAATGATGATATAGGATTTGTCTGCAGCTTACTGGAGAAATCCATTCAGCGGGTGAAAAAGCCGGGCAACGACAATTTCCTTATCATGAAAGAATACTCATGTGAAGCAGACCGTGAATTCGGGAAGCATTTACTGCGTAAAGCCCTGATACATGACAATGAATATGAAGAAATGATAGAAGAGCATTCCAGGAACTGGGATATCGAACGCATTGCCATTGTCGATAAAATCATCATGAAGCTTGCTATCACTGAGTTCATGCATATGCCCGCGGTTCCGGTAAAGGTAAGTATCAATGAATATATAGAAATCAGCAAATTCTACAGTACCCTTAAAAGCAATGCATTCATTAACGGATTGCTTGACCAGATCGTTGTTGCCTTAAAAAAGGAAGGCAAAGTGAAAAAAACCGGTCGTGGTCTTGTTGGCGGGGTATAGGATAAGAAAAAACTGACAAGTGTATTTTTTACAGCAATAAGAAAATTGTACCTTTACAAAAATTTAATACAATGAATACAAAATATCATATTCTGATTATTGTGATGCTTGCAGGTCTGCTGGCCTTGAGTTGTAACAATTCTGAAGTACCCGATTCCAATGATGGCAAAATTGACACAAAGGATGTTAAAAATCCAATAAGTGCAGACAAGGATGGTGACCTAAGTGAGTTGCCTGAATTTGATTTTCCGGTCAAAGAGTACAATTTTGGCACTGTCATTCAGGGAGAAAAGGTGGCCTACACCTTTACTTTCACAAATGTCGGAGGTTCTGAGTTGATTATCAACAATGTGAAAGCCTCCTGTGGCTGTACAGCACCAAAGTGGACGAAAAAGCCCATTGCTCCCGGTGAGGACGGTTACGTGGAAGTGACATTTGACAGCCAGGGCAGACAGGGAGAACAAAAGAAAAGTGTTAAGGTTTTCGCGAATACACAACCAAAGACACAAGAGTTAAGAATAATGTGTAATATTGTAACACAATAAAAAAAAACAAAGCATATGAATTTATTAGGAATTATTTTAATGATGGACCCAAACGCTACAGGCGATCAGGGTGGACAATGGAGTAGCTTTATTTTTCTGGCACTCATACTGGTGGTATTTTATTTCTTTATGATCCGGCCACAGATGAAGCGCCAGAAAGAAATGCGCAAATTCCGCGAAAGCCTGGATAAAGGTGATAAAGTATTGACTGCCGGCGGAATTCACGGTAAAATCAAAGCGGTAAAAGAAACCACTTTTGATCTTGAAATTGCCGATGGCGTCATAATATCAGTTGAAAAATCCACGGTTAATCCTGTTGGTGTACAGCAAACAAGATAGCATTCGGCTTGGATAAAGACAAAAACAGATTTAAGCAACTTTTTGATAAACTGATGAAGGTCAAAATAAACCGAAAAACACTGGTTTTCGGTTTATTTTTGGCTATATCGACTATTCTGTGGCTGCTCAACGCGCTTAACAAGGAGTACGTACACGACATCACCTACCCTGTTGTTTTTAAAAATCTACCATCCGGCCTTGAACTGGACAAAAGTGAAAACCCCAGGCTGGACATTGAAATTCATGGTCACGGATATGATATTCTGAGTTACAAACTTGACCACTCTAAGCCACCCCTAATCATCAATTTAGACAAAACAGTACCCGGCAAAATCAATGATGATCATTACTTTATTACTTCACGGAGTATTCGCTCCGAAGTAAATAAACGCATTAAAGGGAAACTCAATCTTAACCAGATAAAGCCGGACACATTGCATCTATATGTCAGTAAGACCATCACAAAGAAGGTATGTGTTTCCCCCCGCATCCATTTCAAGCCGGCCCGGCAGTATATGGTAACCTCTGGTCCGTTTCTGACACCTGACACTGTCGAAATTACAGGTTCACGCCGTCTTGTCAATACAATTGATACCATTTTCACCAAAAATATGGATTATGGGAAAATCAACAGTGACATCAACCGGCATATTCCTCTGGAAATACCAGAAAACATAGTCTGTGACCCCCAAAGGGTAAAGCTGAGCATCCATATTGAAAAATACACTGAAACAGGAATCTCTGTTCCGGTAGAAGTAATCAATATACCTGACAGCATTGATGTAGAGCTTATTTCAAATGACATCAAGATCTCGTTTCAGGTACCGGTGAGCAAATACAAACAAATCAGCAAGGATGATTTCCGGCTTCGTGCAGATTTCCAGGATGCCAGGGACAATAAGCTGCAGCCTGAACTCGTAATACATCCGGAATATGTCAGTCACATTCGGCTGCATCAGGAAAGTGTAAAATTCATCCGGCAAAAATCATTGAAGGAATGAAAAAAGCAGGACTTGCAGGCGGCATAGGTAGTGGCAAGAGCAATATAGCAAGAGCTTTTGAAATTCTCGGTGTACCTGTTTATTATGCAGATCCTGAAGCCCGCCGACTGATGCATTCAGAAGAAATGCAACAAGCCATAAACCAGGCATTGCAAACAAACGTCTATCATGATGGCAGGCTTGACAAGCAAAAGATGTCTGATATTATTTTTAATGATGAGAATGCACGCAGGAAAGTAAACAATATTGTGCATCCAGCCGTACACAAAGATTTTGAACAATGGGCAGCAAGACAATCAGCACCACTGGTACTTGTTGAAGCATCCATTATGTTTGAAACAGGATTTTACAAAAAACTGGATGCTACCATCCTTGTGCTTGCAGATGAAAAAGAACGGCTTGAGCGGGTAATGCAACGGGATAATGCTGACCTGTCATCTGTCATGGAAAGGGTAGAATCCCAGAAAAAGCCGGAGACACATAAAAATCTGGCAACATATTTGATAAGTAACAACAATAAGGATGAGGTTTTACCTCAAATATTACATATTTATAATTCATTGATTTATGGCTAAATACGGAAAATGGTTGGGTGGAGGCCTGGGCTTTGTCCTGGGTGGACCAATAGGTGCGATTCTTGGTTTTGCAGTTGGCAGTTTTTTTGACTCGGACAAAAGCATCACTTCACCACAATCAAGCAGAGGAAATTTTGCAGCAGCATTGATTGTTCTTGTTGCAGCGGTAATGAAAGCTGACAATAAAGTGTTGAAATCCGAGCTGGATTTTGTTAAAAAATTCTTTTACAACACATTTGGACCGGAAAAAGCATCTGATGCGATTATGATGCTCAGGGATGTCCTGAAAAAAGACATTCCTGTGGAAGATGTATGTATGCAGATCCAGCGGAATATGCCCTATGCTGAAAGATTGCAGTTGATTCATCTGCTGTTTAATATTTCGCTGGCTGACGGACAAGCTGATGAAAGAGAAATTCAAATGATCCGGAAAATCAGCACTTTTCTTCGAATAGACCAAAAGGATTTCTCATCCATCAAGTCAATGTTTGTAAAAGATACAAACGCAGCCTATAATATTCTGGAGATTGAACCAGGAGCCAGTCCAGATGAAATCAAGAAAGCATACAGAAAAATGGCTGTTAAGTATCATCCCGATAAGGTAAGTCATCTGGGAGAAGATTTCCAGAAATCGGCAACAGAAAAATTTCAAAAAGTAAATGAAGCCTACGAAACCCTGAAAGCACAAAAGAATTTTTCATAATTTTAAGATTTATTAACTAAAAGGAGAGAGAGAAATGTATCTGGAAGGAATTTTAGCAATCGGGGGCAAACCCGGACTATACAAAATGGTATCACAGGCCAGAAACAGCCTGGTGGTAGAATCACTTGACAACGGAAAAAGATTTCCAGCATTTGCCTCTGCACAAATCAGTGCGTTGGAGGATGTTGCCATCTATACCAATGATGAAGAGAAACCCCTGGTGGAAGTATTTAACAATATTTTCGAATTGTACGATGGGGAAAAGGTTTTGAGTCACAAATCACCCAAAGAGGAAATTGTCGGATTTATGGAAAAAGTATTGCCTGAGTACGATAAAGACAGGGTGCATCCCGGCGACATGAAAAAAATCATTCAGTGGTACAATATTCTCGTTGACAAGGATATTCTCAATGAAAAGGCCATTGAAGAGTACGAAAAGGAAGTCGCTGAGAAAGAAAAAGAAGAAGAATAGATTCACAACACAGCACCTGAAAAATCTGCCTGATAAGAGCTCACTTTGCTTTATCAGGCAGATTTTTTTTAGCTCAGTTTATCTTTCAGATATTTTCCTGTATAGGATTTCTTACATTTCACCAAATCTTCAGGCAAGCCGGCAAAAACAATTTCGCCACCTTTATCACCACCTTCCGGACCCAAATCAATCACCCAGTCAGCAGATTTTATGATCTCAGGATTGTGTTCAATAATGAGTATGCTATGACCACGATTTTTGAGTTGCTGCAAAGAATCCAGCAATTTGTGAATATCATGAAAATGCAAACCTGTTGTTGGCTCATCAAAAATGAACAATCCTGGTTCTGCTGTTTCCTTACTCAGATAGCTTGCCAGTTTGATTCTCTGGCTTTCTCCTCCACTCAGGGTATTGGATGCCTGTCCCATTTTCAGATATCCCAGACCCACTTTTTGATAATTTTCCAGCAATCTGACAATATGTTTTTCATATTTACCTGAGCTTTCAGAAAAGAATTCAATTGCCTGATTGATGGTAAGTTCAAGCAAATCATTAATATTTTTGCCATGGAATTCAACCTCCAGGATATCTTCTTTAAACCGCTTTCCATGACATTCATCACAGGTAAGATACACATCAGCCATAAACTGCATTTCCACCTTAATTTGCCCCTCCCCTTTACAGGTTTCGCAACGTCCGCCATCAACATTGAAGGAAAAATAGGCAGGCTTGTATTTTCTAAGACCGGATAACTTTTGTTCAGCATAAAGATGCCGGATATCATCCCAGGCTTTGATGTAAGTAACCGGATTTGAACGTGATGATTTTCCTATAGGATTCTGATCTACGTATTGTATATCGTTCAGCATGGAAAAAGCCCCCCCGGCAGATTTATATAAGCCGGGTTTGCGGGAATAGTCTCCCAGCTTACGGCTAATCACGGGGCTGATAATATCACGTACCATGGTACTTTTGCCGGATCCGCTCACCCCGCTCACCACACACATCACTTCGAGAGGCAGCTCCACAGTCTCGATTTTCAGATTATTCTGACGCAAGCCATGGAACAACAAACTGTGTTGCCATGATTTTCTTTTTTCCGGCAATGCGATATGTCTTTTTTGATTGAGATAATCAGCAGTGATTGACTGTTTGCTTTTGAGCAATTCAGGCAATGAGCCGGTAAACACAATTTCTCCGCCAAGGTAACCTGCACCCGGCCCGATATCAACAATGTAATCGGCTTCACGGATTACGGCTTCCTCGTGCTCAACCACCACAACTGTGTTTTGCAGGTTACGCAGTTTTTTCAGAACATCCACAAGCAAATGGGTATCCCTGGGATGTAAGCCCACGGACGGTTCATCAAGGATATACATGGATCCTACCAGCGAGCTTCCCAGAGAAGTCACAAGATTAATACGCTGGGTTTCTCCACCCGACAAGGTAGATGAATGGCGGTTTATGGTCAGATAAGGCAAGCCAACTTTCATCATGAATTCAAGACGACTGGATATTTCCTGTAAAATGCGGTCTGCAATCTGATGTTCCTTCTGTGATAGTGCAATGTTATCAAAATGTGCAGCCAGCTTTTCTATGGGCAGATTTACCAGATCCGGTAAACTGGTTTTATTGATTTTGACCCAGGAGGCTTCTTTTTTCAGACGCGTACCTCCGCATTCAGGGCATTTGGTACGTCCTCTGTAGCGTGACAACATGACACGGTATTGAATTTTATATTTCTTTTTATCAAGATATTTGAAAAAATCCCGGATACCACGAAAAGCCGGGCTTCCCTCCCACAGCATTTGCTTTTGCTCTTCTGTCAGGTCAATATAGGGTCTGTGCACAGGAAAATCAACTTTCGGAGCATTTATGATAAGTTGGTCTTTCCATTTTTTCATCTTGTCACCACGCCAGGCAACAACACAATCATCCCAGACAGACAGGTTTTTATCAGGGATAACCAGATCTTCATCCACACCAATCACGCTGCCGTAACCCTCACATTCGGGGCAGGCTCCTACCGGATTGTTGAAGGAAAACATATTTTCAGTGGGCTCTTCGAACTGCATCCCGTCTTCTTCAAACACAGTTGAAAAACTTTTCTGATTATACTTCCCATCAGTCTCAGTTACAATGGTACAGCGATTATCACCCTCCTTGAATGCCATTTCTGCAGAATCACGGATACGGCTTTTTGTTGTTTTGTCATGCCGGTTTTTCAGACGGTCAAGTACAACACAGACCTGCTTTTTATCCAGCTTCTCCTGTTCGAGTTCATCGATTTTACTGATTTTTCTGTTCAGCCACAATCTGCGGAAACCCTTTTCTTTGAGATTCACCATCCAGTTGGCTTTTCTATCCCCTGCAATATCCATGGGGAAACAAATGTACACCTTGCTCTCTTCCGGCTTGCTTTCCAGATACTCAACAACATCATTGACATCCTGCTTTTTTACAAGACTTCCGGAGACCGGAGAATACGTCTTTCCGATGCGGGCGTACAGCAATTTCAGAAAATCATAAATTTCTGTCATGGTTCCCACAGTAGAACGCGATGAACGTGTGCCGGTTTTTTGCTGAATGGCAATTGCCGGCGGAATGCCGCTGATAAGGTCAACATCGGGTTTGGAAAGACGTCCGAAAAACTGACGTGCATAGGATGACAAACTTTCAATGTAGCGGCGCTGGCCTTCGGCATACAAGGTATCAAATACCAGACTTGACTTCCCGGAACCGGATAAGCCGGTGACAACCACCAATTTGTCGTGTGGAATATCAAGGCTGACTTCTTTCAGATTGTGAACCCTGGCACGTTTTACATGTATTTTATTTTCTTTCATTCGTTATGGTACAATTTTTGATGTGTGGTATAATAGTAAAAATAAAAGTACAAAGATGCACAAAACCATAATTTTTTTTATCTTTGTGCAACAGTTTTTGAACAAAAACGTTTAATTCGTAGTTTAACACAAAAATGGAGGGTCGCCTATAACGCAAACTTTACGCTTTTAACTAATAAAAACAGAACATATGGATTTAACCAGGCTAAAAGACCAGGAGCTTGTGGAGCGTTTTGTTAAAGGCGACAAAGATTGCATTCAGGAACTTATCAATCGCCACAAAGACAGAGTATATACCTATATACTTTTGATTGTCAAAAATTCCCACGTTGCTGATGATTTATTTCAGGACACCTTTATAAAGGTTATCAAATCCCTGGAAAAGAAAAAATACAAGGATGAAGGTCGATTTCTTTCCTGGGTAATAAGAATTGCCCACAACCTGACAATTGATTATTTCAGAAAAAACAAAAATCAAAACACCTACTCCAACGATAATACGGAAGTTGATTTGCTGAATTCCCCCAAATTTTCAGACAGCACGGTGGAAGAGCATATGATTGAAGATCAGAAGGTAAAAGATGTTCGCTTTTTGATTGACAAACTGCCAAAAGATCAAAAACAGGTTGTACTGATGCGCCATTACGGGAACATGAGTTTCAAAGAAATATCCGAACAAACCGGAGTGAGCATCAATACCGCATTAGGGCGCATGAGATATGCCCTGATAAACATGCGTAAATTGATGGAAGAACATCACATGAACCTTGCGAATTTTTAGTAGTTTCGTAAAAAATCCATTTTATGAAACACATCATCATAACGCTGCTCCTGAGTATCCCGTTGATTTCTATGGGCCAGAAATCACCCGAGGATATTCTGGAGCCGTTTTTTGACAGCTTTGATAAGAGTCCGGACCAGGCCATTGAGTACATTTTTACCACAAATCCTTACATCAACAAGAATCAGGAAGGAATCGACCGCATTAAAGAACGGCTTAATACCTCCCGCAAACTTCTTGGTGAGTATTATGGTGAAGAGCTCATCAGAAAAGAAAATGTAGGAGATTCTTTTGTCAGGTATTCATATATGCTCAAATATGATCGTCAACCCGTAAAGATTGAAATTATTCTTTACAGGCCGGATGAAACGTGGCTTTTGTACACCATGCAGTTTGACGACAAGCTGAGTAAGGATTTTGAAACTACAGGGGATTAAAATCTGTATTTCACCTGCAGTCCATCACTTTTTATTCCATTGAAAACAAATAAAGCTTTATCCCGCCGGAAATCCTGCCATAAAGAATAATTATTTTCAGCAGGAGATTTTACCTGACCAGGCGCACTTTTCCACTGTATTCATTGACAATACCGGATTTATCTTTAAATGTACAAATCCAGCCATAAATACCCTGTTCCAGGACATGGTCACCTTTCATGATGTTGCCCTGATTGGTGCCATCCCAGGAACCATCATTGCATGCATCACATCCTTCAGAATGATCATATTCTGTGGTTTCAAATACCAGCTCGCCCCATCGGTCATACACCCTGAGGACAAAATCATTGGGATCGATACCCTGTCCGCAAACAGAGAAACAATCATTGATGCCATCACGGTTTGGAGTAAATGATGTAGGCGCATAAAATGAGTAAGCTTCCCTGATATTGATTGTTTTATATGTTGTATCAAAACAATGGTGCACATTTTCACCAATGAGCATTGCCTCGAACTCCCCTACTCCGCCATACCGGTGTCTGACATTGGTAGCGCTGTATTCTGACGAATCTCCGTCACCAAAATACCAATACAGGCTGTCAACCCGTGATGAAACCGAGTAAAACGTAACTTCAGGATTCAGAATTGAGGGTTCTACCGGCTCATGATAGAATTCCACATCAGGTTTTGGATATACCCGGATCATATTTTCTTTCTCACGTACTCTGGTACATCCGTTTTCATCAGTGAGTTTTAATGTAACCGAATAATATCCGCTGTTTCGGAAAACATGCCTGGGATGATGTTCATGGGAAAAAGAATCATCTCCAAAATTCCATTCAAACTCAGCATTATCTATACCATTTGTTTCTGTAAAATTGACTGTAAGCGGCGGGCAACCTGCCACTACATCAGACACAAAATTGTTGGGCGGACCGGGCCATACATGAATGTAGACAGAATCCCTGACCGCCGGAGTTGAACAAGCATCAGTTACCCTGATATGGTAGTAGCCGGATTCACCGGGATAAACGGTAGCAGGTGACGGAATGATTTGTTCTCCATTAAGATAAATATTGTATGGTCCTCCGTTGCCACCAGTCATTTCAGTAAAAAGTTGTACCGGTTCACCTTTGCATATGGTATCCACATCAGCATAGAATGATCCTATATTCAATTCAGGATAAACATAAACGGTAAACTCTCTTGTTGCCACACAATGGTTATCGTCTCTAACGAGCAATTTGAAATTTGTGGTTTCTGTCAGGCTGTCCACATCTTCAATTTTATGCGACCAGGCCACGGTATCGCCGTCCACCAAATAGCGGAAGTCATATTCTCCGCTACCTCCAATGGCAGCAGCATAATAGCTGAATGGCTGATTTATACAGATATTTTTATTGTAAACGCCTTCAATTTGAATTGGATCGGGTGCATCCACAAAATTTTCAAGCTCCAGGAAGCAGCCATTGGCATCTGTTACAGTTACTTCATGATTACCACCACCGACATCTACTGAATCGGTAGTCATTCCATTTTCCCAGAAATAGCTATATGGTGCTACTCCGCCCTGAACAGTAATCCAGGCCAGTCCATCTTCACTGTATGAACAGCTTGCCGGATTTGAGTACAGGTTATAGGTAAGCGGATTGGGCTGATCTACCTGAAACACCTGACTTACACTACAGCCAATGGCATCTGTGACAGTCAGGTTGTGAGTGCCGGCACAAATTCCGCCCTCCTGATTGTTATCAGAATTCCAGGAATATGAATACGGTGGTATTCCACCAGAAATATCTGCAACAGCAGTACCATTACAGGCATCATGGCAAAGCGCATCCGTTGTTGAGATATCGAGATTCATATTTTCACTCACCTCAACCTCCATACTTTGCTCCTGTGTGGTACAGGCATTATCGTCAGTGACAGATACGGCATATGTTGTACTGCTTGCGGGTGATACAGTCAGGTTGTCCGTAGTAGTTCCCGACATTCCTGACCAGTGATAATTATAGGGAGGTGTTCCGCCCGAGGCGTTTACCTGCAGCAAAACATCATCTCCCTGGCAGATGGCAGTATCTTCATTAAAAGTAAAACTCAGCTCATCCGGCATGCTGATATCCCAACTGCCTGTACTGGTACAACCATTGGCATCAGTTACGGTGAGATTGTATGTTCCTGCATCAAGTCCGCTTATATCTTCTGTATTTTCCCCGTTGGACCAGTCAAAATCAAAAGGAGCTGTACCTCCGCTGATATTGATATCAATGGAAGCGTTGGGGTTTCCATAACACAAGTTATCATTCACGTCTGCATCAAGGTTGATGGCCGGAAATACATCCACACTAAAAGTTTCAGATGCGGTACAGCCATTATCATCCATCACAGTAACGGAATATGCGCCACTGCTGTTCAGGTCAATACTTTGTGTATTGTCGCCGGTTGACCAGCCATAAGCAAAAGGAGCATCACCGGAGGTAGGATTCACACTGGCCTGAGCAGTTTCTCCGGCACATACGCCATCATCATACGTCAGGTTAAACTGCACATCGGAATAATCTACGACAACGGTTTCGCTGTCATGACATGTTCCAAATGAGACATTCACGGTATAGCTTCCGGGTGTTAAACCTGATACACTCTGTGTTGTTTGCACGGGGGAAGTACTCCATTCGAAATCACAAAGAGCAGGATCTGCACCTGTTACCTCCGCTGTAGCATCGAAAGGTCCGGAACAGACATTTCCGCTGGTTGATATATCCACAGAAATATCGCCATCATCAATGATATTGAAATTGATAACAGTATCGGCACATGAGCCGCCATCAGAGACCGTAACGCTATATGCTCCGGCAGTCAAACCGGAAACTGAGTTACCTGTATCCCCGGTGCTCCAGTTATAATCAGGTGTTCCGGTACAGGATTGAACAACACTGATACTGGCAGAGCCTGATTCACCGCAAATGGCATCGGTGGTTGTGAGATCAACCAGTAGTGCCTCTTCAATAAAAGGAGCAGCAAAGCCATAAGTACATAACGAAGTGCCATTGAGATCACTATAACCATCCATTCCCAGAATATAATCTCCCGGGGGCAGGTTTTCAGAAAAAGTCACCGTACCTGTACCATTGGCACAACCCATATAAGAACCGGAATTGTTTGCAGGATCAGATAAGGGACTACCTCCAACTGTGGAGCAGTCGCTTCCATCCCATGACCATACAGCCAGCTGAATTTCAGGATCGCTTAACCCTCCGGCATTGGATGTACATTCACCATTTTCTGCAGTGATGGTATAGGGCTGGCTGTCGTCGGCTGTTACCGTAAAATGATAAAAAATTGTATTGTCACTTGAATTCCATCCGCAATCTTCAGGAGCCTGGGCAGGACCGGCAGTACTGAGAATATTACAACCACCGGTGGTCAGTTCAGGTGAAGTCTCACATTCATCTTCAGGAAAATCCAGTCTGACAGAAGCCGCAATAAACAACTGCTGATCGATATTGTCTTCGTCCCAGACCCGCATATAGATTGTCTGGCCTGGTGTTAAGCCTGAAACTTCATTCCAGTGGATTTCAGCATTTTCCAGGAAATCGCCTGTACTTTCAAAACAGTCAAGCAAGTTGAGATTATTGCAATCAGTACCGGAATAAATGGCCATAGCAGGTGATGACGGGTCCTGCATCAGTGGCATGGGTATGACATCGGAATTGAATGCATGAAACGCCATGGTATTAATACCGGCAGGCACAGTAAAACTATACCACAGATCGTTGGTGGTGCCGCTCACAAAATTGCCACATGCCGGATCCGGTGCCGTGGTTGAAGGAGTAGCTGTTCCAAGGTCGATGGACTCAAGGGCCATCTCCCCGCAGGTAGAATACAATTCCACTGGTATATCCACTGCTGTATTACATTCATCCTGGGCAATTACAAACACAAACAAAATCAGGAAACCCGTTAAAAGTAAAATTTTTTTCATGCGACTGTCTTAATGTCAATATCCATTTATCCTGAAACAAACTTAAAGAAAATTTTTCAGATTAGGAAAAGCTTTAGATATTGTAATAGCAGAACATTATAAAATGCTCCTGGCTATCACTACAATAATTGCTCATTCAGAATACTATTGTACAATAATTTTCTTTGTATAGTAAGTTGAATTATTGTAAAACAGTATGGTATACAATCCTGGGTTTATATTCCGGAGGTTGAGTTTTCCCTGTTTTAACTCATATTCCCCAATCAACTGTCCTGTACTGTTTAACAAACTGCATTTGGAAAAGGATTCAGTGTTAATAAAAATATCTCCTGATGATGGGTTAGGATAAACCATTGTTCTGGTGAATTCAGCATTTTCTACCGCTGTTTCAATACCAGCATCACCCTCGTACATAACATTTCCTTCCAGGCTACTGTATCCGTCAATCGCCAATATATATTGGCCAGGAGTCATCATTTCACCAAAACTGATATCCTCAGTACCTGCTCCACATCCCATATAGGAACCGGAAACATTGGGCGGATTGGATTGAGGACTTCCGCCGATGTTTGTGCAATCTGTCCCATTCCAGGCATACACAGCCATCTGAAGCTCAGCCTGCGTGATTTCAGCTAGAGAAAAGGCTGTCAGGTTTGAAATCCAGATACTGACAGGCTGTGGGCTTGCCTCTGTTACGGTAAAATGATAAAAGGCAGGATTATCTACTGTGCTCCATCCACATTCTTCAGGAGCTGTTAAATCGGTCCCCTCAGAGAGAATATTACAAATACCTTCATCCAGGGGAGCCGGCGTTTCGCAATAATTTTCCGGAAAATCCATCCGCTGGCTTACGGCAAGAAAAAGTTTTTGAGCAATGTTGTTCTGGTCCCATAACCGCATATACAAAGTATCACCCGCAGTCAAACCAGATATTGCAGCCCAACGGATTTCAGCATTGAGCAGGCTGTCCTCAGCAACAGCACTGAAACACTCAAGCAGAATCGGCGCATCCGCACCACTTCCATCATATACTGCCAGCCCCGGCACCGAAGGTCCCCGGCTACCCGGCATGGGAATGATATCCGAATTATACGCATGACAACTGAGTTCACTGACATTTTCAGGAACCACGAATTTGTACCACATATCACAGGATGTATCAACCTGCATGCAATCCGGTGCCATATAATCCGAGGCGGTGGCCTCAGAAAGATCAACCGTGGTTAAAACGATATCACCACAACTACCATAATTTTCAAAATACAAATGTTCCGCAGAATCCACATTGTTCTGAGCATGAGAAATGCCTGGCATTATGACCAAGACGGCAGTCAAAAAAAGAATCCGGTTTTTCATGTCTGTAACATTTTAATCAAATCCATATCGGGCCTTGTGCTTTATAAACGTAATCACCGAATGAGTTTCACCACGCCTTCCTCCTTGTGCTCTACCCCGAAGATATCTTTATAAACACAAACCCACGGGTAAGCACCAGCCGGCAGAAGTTCATCCCCTTTCATGAGATTTCCCTGCGCGGTTCCGTCCCAGGTAGTACTACCACAACCATTACATCCAGTACCCTTGTCATATCTGTCGGTTTCAAAAACAACTTCTCCCCACCTGTTATACACGCTAAGAGAAAACTCCATCGGGTCAATACCTTCTCCGCAAACAGAAAAGCAATCATTTTTGCCATCATAATTTGGTGTAAAAGCCGTTGGTGCATAAAAAGTAAAATGTTCTTTTACTTTCAGAACTTTTCTGGCCGTATCCCTGCAACCGTAATTGTTGACACCAATCACCCTGACAGTAAACCGGCCGATATCTTCATACATGTGTACAGGATTCCATCTGCTGGAAAGTGTTGAATCTCCATCACCAAAATACCAGTAGAGGCTGTCGGTATGGGCTGTTACTGGTCTGAATTCCACTTCCGGGTTGAGCATACTCACATCATTTGGCCGTGTATAGAAATCAATATCAGGCACAGGATATATATGTATCATATCCTCCCTGTTATTACGTTTGGAACAGCCAAACACATCTGTCACAAGTAAACTGACATCATACCATCCGCTATTTTCATAAACATGAGAAGTTTGAGCACCATAGGCAAAATCTCCATCACCAAAGGTCCATTCATAGATATATCCTTCCTGCTCATTGAGCTCATGGAATGAAATCTTTGCAGGAGGGCATTTTGCAACGATATCAGATACAAAGTTGTTGGCCGGCAGATCAAGTACCTCAATATAAACCGAATCTTTTACCGATGGAGTTTCACATGCATCTGATACTTGTATTTCATACCAGCCCGAATGCTGCGGACTGATGGCATGAGGAGAAGTAATAATCTGGTTGTCATTAAGCATCACCTCGAACGGCCCACCGTTACCGCCGGCTACTTCAAAGTTCAATTTTGTACTTTCGCCCCGGCAGACAGAATCATCATTGGTATAGAGATTGAGTATTTCAATTTCAGGATAAACACTGACCGTTACTGTCTGCTCTTTTGTACAGCCATTGGCATCTGTAATCATGAGTGAATAATCTTCAGTTTCATCAGGACTGACAGTAAACTCAGTACCATTCCAAACAGAGCTGTCTGTACCAGTCCACTGGTAGTAATAAGGCGCTGTTCCTCCGGTAATTGATGCATTCAGATTTGCAGAACCATTGATACAAATCTGACTTCCGTACAGGCCGTTGATGATAATATTGTCCGGTTCATCCAGATAAATTTGTAAAGCTGTCTGACAATTATTGGCATCCGTTACTGTAAGTGAATGAAGGCCGGCGGACAGATTTACTGCGGTATCATCCTGCTGGCCCTCGGACCACTGGTACTCATAAGGTGGTATTCCACCGGACATATCAACAAAAGCAGTACCGTCCGAGCTTCCCGGGCATAAAGGATCTGTTCCGAAAATTGTTCCCATCAGGGTATCCGGTTCAGCGATATAAAAAGATGTATCTACCACGCAATCATTCTGATCTGTAATGCTGACCTGATAATTGTCTTCACATAATCCGGATATGGTATTGCCATTGCTTTCCCAGGAATACTCAAATGGGGAAATGCCTCCGGTAATATTGATTTCTGCACTACCATCACACATGGAATGACAGGAAATATCATTTACCTGCAGGTCCATATGCATCACAGAACTCAGACTTACCGAAATATAAGCTGTATCAGAAACACATCCGTTATCATCTTCAGCATAAACCGCATAATCCCTTGAGCTGTACGGATATTCAGTCTGGGAAGAATTGCCGGCAGTAAAACCATTACCGGTATCCCAATAATATATATATGGTCCATTGCCCCCACTTGCCGAAGCAGTCATGTTGGCCGGATCCCCTGCACACAGAAAAAGATCATCGCTCACGTAAAGCTGCACCTCTGTGGGTTCGGCAATGATGGCAAGTGCTTCTGCAGTACAAGCATGATCATCAGTCACGGTGAGAGAATAATTTCCCGGAGATAAGTCTGCAATATCCGCGCTATTTTCTGAATTGCTCCATGCATAATCATATGGTGGAATACCTCCACTGACACTTGAAGAAATACTGCCATCAGTTAATCCGAAACAGGAGGCATCCTCAGCATCCAGGTTGACTGAAAGCACATCAGGTTCGGTAATGGTAAAGCTTATTTCCCGGGTACAAGCAAGGTCATCAGTAATGGTCACATCATAATCTCCGGCACAAAGACCGGTTTGGATATTGGTGTCAGATGACCATGAATAAGTATAGGGCGCGATTCCGCCGCTGACAGTAAGCTCTGTTTCCCCATCAC
Source organism: Bacteroidota bacterium (assembly GCA_051747965.1). GTDB lineage: Bacteria > Bacteroidota > Bacteroidia > Bacteroidales > ML635J-15 > JAQIBY01. The sequence goes on along the minus strand of JBNJGS010000004.1, from coordinate 31,393 downwards.
ATTCCCCGTTGCAACTGACATTTTGCAGACTTGTATTTACAGACATCGGGCTGCTGACCTGCACGGCAATGTTAGCTGTATCAGACAAACATCCGTTGTTATCTTCCGCAAATACCGAATAATCCGCATTTGTATCCGGGCTCACATCAATGTCGGCGGTGGATGATGTCTGGGCGCCACTTCCATCATCATAATAATAGGTGAATGGTGAAACACCACCGGTAAGTCCTATTGATAAAACGGCAGTATCTCCATAACAAATATTCTGATCCGTACCTGCAAAAAGCAAAAGCTCATCCGGCTCATCGATCTGTGCGGTATCACTGATTGTACAGCCGTGATCATCAGTAACAGTCAGTATATAGCTGGCTTGTGACAAACCGGATATACCGGCAGTGGTGGATGATTCTGACCAAAGATAATTATATGGAGTAGTGCCACCCGAAACAGATGATGTTATGGCACCGTCATTCATTCCGAAACAGGAGATATCCTGGGAGATCAGATCCACCGTTAACTCCGGGGGATTGACAACGGTTTCGGAATTTGGCAGGGAGGTACATCCGTTTTCTGTAACATCCAGGGTAACAGTATGCGTGCCTGTAGTGCTCCACGCAAGGGTATAAGGCCCCTGTCCGCTGCCTGAAAGCACAGTAGCACCATCAAAGTTCCAGTTGTATGAAGCAGAGGATGATGCTGATCCGGTGTAAGTAGCGGTTACATTGTCACCATAACAATCCAGTCCTCCAAGTGTAAAATACGGGGTTGGGATAGGATTAACAGTGACTGTATGGGTTGTGGTATCCGAACTTTGACCATTCTCTTCAACCCAGAGTGAGATGGTATAGTCACCATCATCCATCCAGTACACATCATGCGGACCCTGGCCGGTACCGGGAGAAGCGTTTCCTCCGTCAAAATCCCAGTGGTATGTTGCCGTACTTCCGGCATTTCCGGTATAGGCGATGGTGGAAGATTCTCCTTCACACACGGGGCTTGTTACCGTAAAATCAGATGTAGGTAAAGCTTCTTCAATTCTTACATCATCAACAAAGTACCTGACAGTGGCTTTGGTCCCTCCCATAGGTATGGTTGATGTTTCCACATCGGTATAAAAGTTTCCGATCATGAAATATTCGTAGGGCTGTGTAGGTGTGAAGGTAAATAAAATCTGGTACCAGCCGTCCTCTTCTGTAACAACAGTGGTGTAGTTAAGATGTGGATCCACATCATACACACACATGGATCCGTCATTCACCGGTGTTGTGGTAAAATACACACCCAGGTTATTGGTTGCATCTGTACAATAATCACCAAAAGAAACATAGAATTCAACTTCATACGTATTTCCTACGACAAGTGGTGTAGAAAGCTCGCCCTGCAGGTATTCTCTGTAGGGATCACAGCCACCGTCCCCATACACCGTCACATGACTCATCACATCGCCTGTGCGCGGATCCTGTGTGCCGACCGCACTGGTGTGGGTTGAATGCGGATGACAGTAGCAGGACTGAGCAAGCGTAAGGCTAAAAATATCAGTGGACCCCCCTGTGGGAGCTGTCCAGTTATCCATCGCATCAGCAAATTGCGCCTGGCTTGTGTACCAGCTACACTGCAGATTAGCCTCGGTAACAGATTCAAAACTTGGATTCAGTACTAAATTTTGCCCGTACACCATACCTGAGATGTACAGTAACACGATGATTACCAATGATTTTCTCATAGTCACTCAAATTAAATGCTCTCGCTTTCCACGAAACTATCTTCCCTAGATGCAATAAAGGTAAGCAATAATTTTAAAGAATAAAAAAATCACAGGAATGATTGTGAGCAATCAAGGCCAATGTAATGATATCCAAATCAGGCTGAAGTTCTGATGCCAGCGCGACAGCCCTGCAAATAATATTCAGACAATTCTACATTCTAATTATTCAGGACAGACTTGTGAATGGTAAAGGTGAGGATTTTAAGTTTTATATAATCTTCATGCATGAAATAATACCCGAATCTTGCAGCATCTTCTTCTGTATTCCGGGAACCGGAGCTGGAATCCTTTACCAGGTACCAGATATCTCCTTTGAATTTCTGAAAGCCAATGATGTGCATGATGTGATCATCTGTGGTGGATTTGTTGGCGAAACGGAATTCTCTGGCAGCAGCACTGATATTATCTGATTCTATATCAAAATCCGGAATCAATGCTGCATTGGTCTTACGGGAAAATCCGGCTTCACTAACATCCCCACCGATTGCAGCTGTGTATCCATTTTCCAAAGCATCCTGAAGCAAATCCATAAACACATCCAGCTCCAGATTGTAATATGCATCGCATTTCCACCAGTTGTCCGGCACATCATACAATCCTGTTTCTCCGTACTCAACTGCCATGCTTGACATCACATCAGAATAATCCTCAGGTCTGAATTTCAACACTTCGTTCCTGAAGGATTCTGGTGTAAAAATTTTCCCGTTGTACTCAAACTCAGCCGGGGGCTCGCCCATGTGGTGATGCATGATGGACTTTATGGTTGCTGTTACTACTTTTTCATTCCAGGCATCATCCTCTTTTACTGAAGTCAGAAATGACTGCATTTCCTTCATCATCTCCTCATGTGAGTGATATTTTCTGCCATCTTTCAGTCCGCTGTATGCACTTTCCGGAACAGCACCATGCATTTTTATCATCCGGGTAACTGCATTGGCCTGTGAGCCCTGAGTAAAGTTTGATTCACCACGGGTTTTTACATATCGACGGGCTTTTTCAACATATTCCCAGTAGACTGTGAACATTTCAGATAATTTGAGTGCATCACCTCCAAGTCTTTTGTGCTCAGATTCCACAAATGAAGTACCGCCATAAGCCCAGCATGTCCCGGCATTTCCCTGAGAAATTGTTGGTTGTGCCCACATTCTTGTATAATCATCAGGATCGTTTGGAATTTGCTTGTCCGAATGATCCATCACCAGATACTTCTCTTTCTCTCCTTCTTCCCGGGCTGCTTTTACAGCACGAACATCGCGAAGAATAAAACGATGATAAAATCCGGGTTCGTATGTTTTGTATTTTGCCTCATCCTGTGCATAAACTGCCATAGTTGCAAGAAAGAAGATAAGAAAAGTGACAATCTTTTTCATTTTTTTGATGCTTATAATTACAGATGTCAAAGTAAGAAAAGAATTTCATTAAAGAAAAATCTCCGTATGAATGCCGTCAGTTTTTTTTGCATTATTATCATGCCGGAAGCAGGCATATTTGCAGGAAAGGTAAACTGCAGTACTTGCGCTTATCGACAGATGCTAGCATTACATAACTATTCATAAACAAGTAAAATTCATCATCAAAAATCAATCACTCATCAAACAGGAAACCTTTTCTATCACAAATTATGCAACATTCACCAAATTATTTTGCTCGTCAGGGTCATAAATATTATACTTAGGCAAATTTAAACGTAAAAAGTCCCGAATGAGGATAAAAACATCCCATATGTTGAAATTTTTATCACTGACACTTGTGTTGGTTTTTTTCATCTCATTTGGATGCCGGGCTGCTACACACACCACAATTTCTGACGGATTATGGGATGATGCAAACGCATGGGACAACACTGTTGTTCCCTCAGCAAACGGTGATATCATTCATATTCATCATGATGTTGTTCTTAACCAGGACGTTAATTTTGCGTTTGACCGGATGATCATTCATCCCGGTGGTTCGCTCAAAGGTGACAATGATTTGTTTATAAGGGCAGGTTCCCGGCTGGAAGTTGAAGATTCATTGCGGGTTTATCATTTGACCTTTGCAAATCAAAGTGTTGTTTTTGTTACCAATACAGGAAACATCAAAGTAATGGGAGATTTTGTAAACAAAAACAATTCTGATGAAGTAGAAATAAATGGCAGCGTTGATGTTGACGGAGATTTTGATAACGGCAACGGAGGCGAAATTCTTGGTGACGGCCAGATAAGTGCAGGTTCATTTTCAGGAAATGGAAGCACCTTTGGAATTCAACCCAACAAAACAGTTTCGGACGGAAGCACAATACCCAGTCTGCTTCCTGTAGAGCTTTTACATTTTAGTGCTGAGTGCAGTTCTGATAATGTTGAGCTTAGCTGGGCCACTGCTTCCGAGACAAACAACGAGCTTTTTATTCTGGAACAAAGTGATAATTCAACTGACTGGGAACAAATCAGCACCCTCCCGGGGGCAGGGAACAGCCATCATGAAATTGTTTACACGGAATATGATGAAAGCGGAGATGGAATCCGGTACTACAGACTGACACAAATTGACACAGACGGAAGCCGGGAAACTTTCGATATTGTAAGTGCAGACTGCAGCAGCAGAAAAATGGATATGAATGTGTACATATATCCCAATCCCTTTTCATCAGAACTTAATATCATGCTGGAAAACTGGCCTGAAGGCGATATCATTTTCAGACTCACAGACATGAACGGCAAACCCGTGGATAAGTGGGAATCAAGCTATGGTAGTCTTGCCATACATAAACGCATAGAAAGCTCTCATATAAAACCGGGCATATATGTTCTGGAAATCATATCAGAGGACGCCACCAAACAACTCAAAATAGAAAAGCGATAAGAGGTTCAATCACAAAAGATTATTTCCTCTGATAAATTGAATTTCAATCTCATTGGTTTTTTGCTTATATTTGAGAAAAGTAAAAAACCTAAGCCATGAAAACGTTTTTACTCCCCATGCTGCTCCTGCTCTTGCTCAGCACATCCTGCAAGGTAATGTACAAACCCTCCATGCAAAACGTACCCTTGCTGCAAAACAAAGGAGATGTCACATCCACAGTGTCTTACAATAATTATCAGGTGGCATATGGACTCACGGATAATCTGGGCGTGATGCTTAACGGACATTACAATAAAAATCAATGGGCCAGTACATCCGCTCATGAAATCCGGAAAGAATACATTACAAGCCGCTATTCACTGGAAGGCGGACTAGGTTACTATAGCAATTTTGATGAAAACTCTGTATTTGAAATATATGGAGGTGGTGGATACGGCGCCTATGACTACAATTTTGACAAGTTCGAAAATGACAATTATCTGTCAACATACGAATACGCTGCCGCATCCTGGCGTGCTTTTGTGCAACCATCAGTTGGATACTCCACAGATAACTTTCAGATTGCTTTTAGTACGCGATTTATGGGAGTGGGTTTTTTTGATATCGCATACAAAAACTACACCGAATCCGAGCTTTCTACTGAGGACATTAACGATCTGGACGGGAATATTTATCCTTTCCTGGAACCGGCTCTGACCATACGTGCGGGCTCTGAGGTACTGAAATTTCATATTCAGTTGATTTATTCAAGGAAACTAACAAATCAAAGCCTGAGTTATATGCCCCTGAATCTGAATTTTGGTGTTAACCTGAGCTTTTCGAACTTATACAGGGACTAATTCTGTTGTGCAAATGAAAAAACTGCATACAGAATATCTGCAGGCAGTTTTTTTCATAAAATTCAATGAAATGCTACATTAAAATGGCCAGAAATTGTTGTCTTGCCACACCCTTTCCCGCAAATCTTCATCCAGATCATGCAGTATTTTGTGATGGGTTTTCTCCCAGTCAGATAACCACTGAAACAGTTTCTTTTCATTGGGATCTGAAGCTTTTTCGGCATGCCCGGCATACAATTTTATCGCTTTGGTTTCCATATCTATGGCTGCAGAGATGGCTGAAGCCTCATAACTGGCAGCCTCAATTGATTTTTTCATATCTTCTGACAAAACAAGATTGCTAATCCCGTCTTTGTCCTCATCGGGCAAATCTTCTTCCACAAATTTGCCATTATCCTGGAATGATTTGTACTGTGAGGCCAAAAATGCTTCATGAAGCTTTTCTTCTTCAGCCATGATGTCAAAAATCTTTCTTACATCTTCATTGTCAGTTTGCTCTGCAACTTTTCTGTAAAATGCCTGTCCTCTCCGCTCCAGCAGAATTGCCTGTTTAAGGATATTCAGTGTTTCTTTCATAAAAATTCTAGTTTTGGTTCATTCGTAAAAACAAGACAGAAGCCAATTTGTTTACTGGATTGCAGACTGATTTGCCTCCTCATTATCAAAATTTTAGGTATATATTTTCTCAGTTTTATCATTATTTCTGAATCACCGTACATCCAAAAGCTGAGGTAGCTGCCAATTATGATGTAAAACAATTATGGAGAAATAATGTTAACTTTATCATCTAAGCAAAACCAAAAAGTAAATTATGAAAAAAATTGCAATCGTATACTGGCCCAAACGTGGAAACGTAAGTAATGCCGCAAAAAAGATTCACCGTTTGATAGAAGACAAGGCAGACCTGTACAAGCTCACCGATATTGGCAAAGAGCAAATAGAAGCTTACGATTATTTCATTTTTGGCAGTTCAACCGTTGGTGCCGATGCATGGCAGGATGCCAATACTGCCGATAAGTGGCTTCCCTTTTTTAAGAAACTGGAGGACAAAAACATCAGAATGACAGGAAAAACAGTTGCACTGTTCGGACTTGGTGACCAGGTACTTTACCCAGACCATTTTGTTGATGGGATGAGCATTTTGAAGAAAGAATTTGAACGTATGCAGGCCGAAGTTGTCGGATACTGGCCAAATGAAGGTTATGACTATACAGACTCAGCCAGTCTTGAAGGTGATTATTTTGTTGGTCTGGCCCTTGATGAAGATCATCAGGAGAACCTCACCGAGCCACGGGCAGCAAAATGGTTACAGATGCTTGAAGAACACGGATTCTGATTATCCAGTCCATTTCCATATAGTCCGGAATGACCGGATTTTTATTTTTCCAGTCGTTGAACACGCTCTGCCAGGGGTGGATGTGAATAATTCAAAAACACATGCCATGGATGAGGTGTCAGATTTGAGAGATTTTTGGCTGCCAGTTTTTTCAGCGCAGAAACAAGCGCACTCCCCTGTCCATAGCCGGCAGCAAAATCATCAGCCTCCCGCTCATTCCTGCGACTGTATTTGTTCATAAAAATACCTGTCAATGATGATATGGGAGAATATAACATGGCAAAGGCAATGGCACCAATATGAAAAGTAGCCTCTTCCACACCAAGCGCCTGAGAAAACACATCTTTTCCAACAAACAATCCAAAAAGAAAAAGCATAATCCCGCTGTTTGCAAGAGATATCACCAGGTTTTTGTGAATATGTTTTTTCTTAAAATGCCCGATTTCATGCGCCAGAACGGCCACAATTTCATCAGGTGTAAAATCATTCACCAGATTGTCAAACAATACAATACGTTTCTTTTTGCCCAATCCTGTAAAATATGCATTTGCCCTTGTAGAGCGTTTTGAACTGTCCATCACATATACATTTTCAAGCCTGAAATCTGCTTTTTGCGCAAAATCTGAAATCTTTTCCTTCAATTCTCCTTCCGGCAGAGGGGTTTGCTTGTTAAACAAAGGAACAATGAGACTGGAATAAAATTCTGCCATAAAGACAGAGAACAGGCTCAGTAACAACCAGGCCAACAGCCAGAACCATTCCTGTGTATCATGATAAATCAGAAGAATGACATAAAGCAATCCACCACCGATTATGATGCCCAGCAAAGTAGATTTCAGCATATCAAGTATGAATGTTTTCGGACTTGTTGTATTGAAACCAAATCTTTCTTCAATCACAAAAGTATCATAAACAGCAAAAGGCAATGAAACTATCCCTGATGCCAGGCCCAGCACACCAAAAAATGCAATACTCAGCCATATTTCAGAATCGATATATCCGCTCAGATAATAATGCAGGAAGGCAAATCCTTCAGTAAAGAAAACAAAGAGGATAAGCACAAACATCAATACAGAAGAAATTGTGCCAAGACGGAAATTGGCCCTGCTATAGTCCTGGAATTTTTCGTATTTTTCCTCATCATACACATCAGAAAGCTGCGGTGGTGGGTCTTTCTTGCGCCATTGATAATTAAGTATGGCAATGGTTTTGCCAAAAACAAAATCCAGAACAAGAATAGCGATGATAATCCAGAATATGAGCTGAGCTGTTTCCATACTGCAAAGATATAATTTTTCACATGTGATGTAACACTTCCAAATTGGGCTTGGAATGGCTCGAAAAGATCAAAGATGAACACTGATACCTCAATAGGGAAATCCAGGAATAAATCGCAAAAAACTGGATATTTTTCCGAAAACATATACCTCTGTGCAACCTTTTTCCTATCTTTCGCTTTTAGATAATAAATGCATACCTTATGATTTACAAGTTGATAATTTCCCTGAGTGTTTTATTAAGCATAGCACTTTCCTCTTCAGGTCAAAAACAGACAGCAGAAATCATTACCGGGCAACGGGCAGATGCCATAGCTCCCGGTGCTGAAATGTTACGCATCAAGCCATTTTCTGACATTCCGAATTACATCCGTTTTCGTGATGAAGCCCGCTTACCGGAAGACAAAGCAGTTACATATCTGGATAGATTCAGTGACAATACCTCAAGTGGTTTTGTTGCCCTGGATGCCACACGAGACCAACTTGGCATGGAGCACAAACGTTACCAGCAGACATACAGCGGCATTCCGGTGGAATACTCGGCTTATTTGTTTCATCTGAAAGACGGACAGGTCGCATCTATGAACGGCAATATCTGTTCTGAACCTGCAGTATCCGGCAGTTTCAGCCTGAGCAAGGCAGAAGCACTGGAAGCTGCAGAAATGCACATTGGTGCAGAACAATACATATATAACACAGGGGAGTCAAATCCATACCGCAGGCAATTCGAACAAGCGGTTCCGGAAAAGGTATATTTTCCGGACGAGGGTAATTTATACAGCAACCGGTTCCGGGCTGCCTGGAAAATTGATGTTTTTGCCCTGCAACCATACAGCCGTCATTACGTGTATGTCGATGCAGAAAGCGGCGAAATCCTGCACAAACAGACACGCATACATTCTGCTGATGTAACAGCCACCGCCAATACAGCATATTCCGGAGAACAGGAAATCACTACCGATAGCTATCAGGGAGAATACAGGCTCAGGGAAAGCGGACGCGGAGATGGTATAGCAACATACAACTGCCAGGATACCGACGATTATAATCAGGCAGTGGATTTTACAAACAGTGATACATACTGGAATAATGTCAATGAAGATCTGGATCAATATGCTACCGACGCACATTTTGCCACAGAAAGAACCTGGGATTATTATAACAATGAGCATGGAAGAAATTCAATCGACGGCAATGGTTTAGCACTGGAATCCTACATTCATTTCAGCCTGATCGATTATGGCTACGATAACAATGTCAATGCTTTCTGGAACGGAAGTGTGATGACTTACGGAGATGGAAATGAAACCATCAGCCCTCTTACCACTGTAGATATTGCAGCACATGAAATCACCCATGGTCTCACAACTTTTACCTGTAATCTCAATTATCAGGATGAATCCGGAGCATTGAATGAAGCTTTCAGTGATATCTTTGGTGTCACTGTAGAATTTTATGCTGTCCCCAGCCTGGCAGACTGGACTGTTGGTGAGGACATTGGTGCTACTTTCCGTTCAATTGCCAACCCAAAAGCATACAATAAGCCGGACACATATCAGGGAGAATACTGGGTATGGGATGCTTCTGATAATGGTGGTGTTCATACAAACATGGGTGCGCTGAGCTACTGGTATTACCTGTTGTGTGAGGGCAATTCGGGCACAAATGACAATGGTGATTCATACAACATCAGTCCCATAGGCATGGAGGCAGCAGAAGACATTACTTTTCGTCTTCAGACAGTCTATCTCACCAACACATCCGAATATCTGGATGCCAGATTTTACGGAATTCAGGCTGCAGTGGATTTTTTCGGAGCATGTAGCAGCGAAGTGGGTGTAGTAACAGATGCCTTTTATGCAATTGGGGTCGGCAATGCCTATGTTCCAACAGTTCAGGCCGATTTTGAAGCATCCTACACAGAAAGTTGCGAAGCCCCGTTTACCGTGCATTTTGAAAATTACAGCATCAACGGCAATTCCTTTTTGTGGGATTTCGGGGATGGAAATACCAGCACCGAAGTAAATCCCAGTCACACATATACATCCGCAGGGGATTATGATGTAGAGCTTTACGCTGATGGCGGAACTTGTGGAGCTGATACAGAAACAAAAGCCGGTTTCGTGTCAATCAGTCCGGCCAACCCCTGCCTGATATTTATGCCCGAAAGCGGCAACTCTCTTTCTGAACAATGTAACGGCACCTTATATGATGCAGGCGGACCTGAGGAAGTTTATCCAGACAATTCCGACGCTACCTTTACCATCCAGCCTGCCGGAGCAAGCCAGATAACACTCAATATTCAGGATTTTGATATTGAAGCCGGTTCGGGCAGCACCTGCGATTATGATTATATTGCATTTTATGATGGTGTCGATAATTCTGCTCCGCTGATCAATGATACATATTACTGCAACACCACCGGCAATCCCGGAACAATAAGCTCAAGCGGAGGTGCCATTACCATTGAGTTTCATAGCGATCAGGCAGTAAACATGTCCGGTTTCCAAATTGACTGGCAATGTGTTCAGGAAGACGCACCTCCAGAGGCTGCATTTTCAGCTCAGGACAATTCCTGTACAGGCAGAATTCAGTTTACAGACCAGAGCCTTGCTTTGCCCACCGATTGGAGCTGGGATTTTGGCGATGGCAACACCAGCGATGAACAAAATCCTGAACATGTTTATGCAACTGCCGGAAACTACACTGCCAGCCTGGAGGTCAGCAATGCCTACGGTAGTGACAGCCACAACCAAAGCATTCAGGTTGACCTCACTCCCGCCCTGCAGGTTGAAGACCAAACTGTTTGCCAGGACTCTGCCTTCCTTTTAGAGATTCCCGGCGCCACAGAATATCTCGACTGGTTTTCAGATGAAAACTGCACACAGCTACAGCATAGCGGAAACAGTTGGGAACACCCACCACTGAGTGAAAGCACAAATTATTACCTGCGTGAAATGATTATCCAGGAACCTGACACTATTGGTGCCAGCAACAATACAACAGGGGGTGGATTTTTTGGTAATGCAGACTATGTTCACTACCTGATTTTTGATGCGTACCAGTCATTTATTCTGAACTCTGTGCTTGTCAATGCTGATGGCTCCGGCACCCGCAGCATAGCTGTCAGAGATGAATACCAAAACATCATTGACGCCACGGATATTTATATACCGGATGGTGTCAGTCGTGTGGAACTGAACTTAAACATACCCGCCGGGGAAGACCTGCAGCTTGTAGGTCTGGGAGCTCCCGACTTATTCCGGACAAGTGAATCCAGCTACCTGGACTATCCTTATACCATTGATAATCTTGTCAGCATAACAAAGAGCAGCGCCGGCGACGATCTTGCCTTCAGCTATTATTACTATTTTTACGACTGGGAAGTGCAAACTCCTCCATGCGAAAGCGAAACTGCTGAAATGCATATTGAAACAGAAGATTGCGAGGTCGGTTTCCCTGGGAACAAGTGGCAAAACAGCATCAGCCTGCATCCCAACCCTGCCGAAGACGTGATACAACTTACAGGACTGGAAAACGAAATATTCCCTGTAGAGATGACGATATACAATGCCCAGGGTCGGACGGTCATGCAGCAAAGACTGCAAGCACCGGAAATCAACATTTCAGACTTTAGGGATGGTTTGTATTTTGTTCAACTCTCAAAGGACAACAGAAGTACTATACTAAAACTGATGAAAAAATAAACACAAATCAGCCCGGTTAATTTCGCATTAAACCGGGCTTTTTTTATGACATCAGATTCAGGGAATCAATCATATTAATGCACCGGATCGGTTGTGATAACTTCCAAACGGGGATTGGATGACACAACGGATGGTGGAACAGGAAAATCAACGTACAATCTTTCAAGATTTCTGAGTTTATACAGTTTGTCAGGGATTGACATCAGGCCTGAATCGCGCAAATCCAGTTCAATCAGCCTGGAGAGTTCAAAAAGACTCTCAGGAACTTCATCCAGATAATTTTTGCCAACATGTAAATACTGTAGATTTTTCAGGTCTCCAATACTGTTTGGAAGTCGCCGGAGATCGTTGTGGCCAAGATAGAGGAATTGCAGATTTTCAAGCTCACCTATGCTTTCGGGCAGTGTCTCAAGCTCATTGTATCTGAGATCAAGATATTCCAGCTTTGTTAATTGCCGGATGGAATCGCTGATCACCTCAATTTCATTAAACTGCAGTGCCAGATATTCAAGATTTTCCAGGCGTCCGATTTCAGGAGGCACCCTTGTCAGACTGTTTCTGATGACACTGAGCTTTTCCAGTTTTTTCATGTTGTAAACCTCCGGAGGTATCATCAACAGTCCGTCATTGTTAAGTTTCAGGTCAGTAATAAAAGGCCATTTGCTCTCATCTGAAGGAATTTCTCTCACGGTAGGTCCTGCAGGTTCAAAAATGGCGGATTTGGGTTTGTACGCGATGCCAATCTGTATGTTGGTATATGGAAGATCATTGACCGGCATGGTATAATTGGCATATAAGGCCCATTCATCATTAAAGGCAGCTTCCAGACCAAGAATGGCTTCAATCTCATTTCCATAATCTTTTGTCATGTCGTAGCTTGTATAACCACTTGATGTTTCTCCTGCCAATGCTTTGTATTTTTGGCCCAGGAGCAACGCATAGCGCACACCTGCCCGGAAAGTAAAATAATCGAAAAAATAAAATTCCGGCATAATATCCAGATCCAGATAATGCAGGCGGTATTTGTAAGCCATGCTGGAAGTGTTAGAACCACGCATACTATACTGAGCAGAACCCATGATGCCCAGGTATTTACCTGCGTGATACTGCCCATGAAATCCTACCACAGGCAAAGCAGCATTTTCGGGTACTGTGTCTCTATTTCCAAGATGTGAGATGCCCAACCCGATGTGTGCACCATAGGAGAAGTCACTGACAACGGAATCCTCAGGCAACTGACCATACAATGTACCGGAAAAAATCAGGATAATAACAAGAAATAATACCGGATTGCTTCTCATAAAAGAAATTATTTTGTTTTATGAAGCAACAATGTAATGATAATTTTTGTTTATCAGGATTTTTTTCTGCCGGATTTCAGCATATACCGGTCATAAAGAAAGAGCATGGCAAAGCAGCCCACTCCTATACCTGTAATAATCATCCAAAATGAGGAAGGATTGTAATTTTCCCACAGATAGCTTGTCATTTCAGCATGGTTCATTTGCAGAGTATTTTCACCAAGCTGATAAAGGTCGGTTTTGGTAAAACTATCAGACAAAGCCGGAACCTCTATTCCTTTTGACAGAAGATCCTGCCGTAGTAAAACAGCCTTATCGGATAATCTGGCGTAGGGATTACCCGACAACCATCCCGCAAGATAATTCCCTCCTGCCATGGGGAGAAATGAACAGCCCATGTATAAGGCCATTTTATCACGGGGAGCAATTTTACCGATGTATTCTGTTATCTTGGGACTACTGGCCATTTCACCAAGTCCGAAAATCAGTATCGTAATAAAAAGGTAGACCGGATTATGTTGCATGAAAGTCAGACCAAGACCTATGGAGCTTACCAGGAATCCTGTCATCATGGAATTCACCGGTCGCCATTTCATCACACCCCAGGAAACCAGTAACTGAAACAAAATGATATATAAGGCGTCCAGATTGGTCATAATTTCAGGCTGAATTCCTCCTTGTTCTGTTCCGATTTTATTTGCCAGCCACGGCCAGAAACTCTGAACCTTATCAAACAATTCTCTTGTATCCATCCAGTCATGAATAAATGTGGGCAGGGTATAAAACAGTTGATTATACATGGTCCAGAATCCGACGACAATAAACAGAAATACCACAAATTTTGTATCAGACAGAGCCACACCGATATTTTTGACTGCCTGCCGAATCTCCTTAGCAAAAGATTTGTTTTTCTTCTTTTCCTGAACATCCGGTGAAAAAAACAACAGACTCAGGATCATATTCACGCCCATGAGCAGAGCTGCTCCATAAAACACATGTTCCCAGCCATTTTGACGCAATGATGCGGCAAACATTGGTCCCAGGAAGGCGCCCATGTTTACCATCATGTAAAATATTCCAAAGCCAATGGATGATGTTTTATCTGTGGTTGTGTTGGCAATGGTAGCAGATATCACGGGTTTAAACAGGGCTGCTCCGAAGGCAGTAATAAAAAAGACGACAAAAAAGACAGGATAAGAGTCTACCACAGCCATGAGAGAATATCCAAGGCCCATAAAAGCAAAAGCAAGTATCAGGGTAAGTTTATAGCCAAATCGATCGGACAAGGCCCCTGTAATCACGGGCATAAGGTATAATGTTCCCACCACAATGCCCATCATTTGGCCTTTTTGGGCCTGGCTGAATCCAAGTGCACCGGTATCCTGTGATCCGGTCAGATACAGGGCGAGCACCATAAACATTCCGTACCAGGCAAAGCGTTCAAACAATTCCAGTGAATTGGCAATCCAGAATTGCCGTGGAAATCGTTTAAATATAGTCATAGGCAGCAGCTTACAAAAACAAAAGCATCATCCGTCTGATGAATGATGCTTTTGTCAAAAAAATAATTTATCACATATTTTTCTCTGCAAACTCGCGGCCTGCATGCAGTGCTTTAATATTCATCTCCACGATTTTTTCACCTTTGCGTCCAAAGAGTTCGCGGATGGCATTTTCAAGTTCTCCCACCTCAAAGCCAAGAACGGGCAAAGCGGCACCAAGCATCACAATATTGGATGCACGGGCAGATCCGATGTCTTCCCTGGCAATTTTATCAGCATCCAAAGCAACCTTATTTTTCAGACCTTCAATTTTCTCCATCAGTTTATCCATTTCAGGATAATTCGGGATATTAACAAAAGGTTTGGTGTTGGTGATAACATAACCTGATTCTTTCAGGAGAGGCAGATAGCGCAGTGCTTCCATGGGCTCTACCGAAAGGATGATATCAGCTCCGCCTTTGGCGATCAGGTCTGAATAGATAGGCTTGTCCGATATCCGCAGATTGGACTGTACATCACCGCCACGCTGACTCATTCCATGCACTTCTGCCTGTTTCAGGTAAAGACCTTTATTGACAGCGGCTGTGCCAATGGCTGCCGCTATGGTTAGAATTCCTTGTCCGCCGACGCCGGCTAAAATTATATCACGTTTCATCTTTTCTGATTTTAATCGTTTTACTATTATTTTTTGGCAGCGCGTTTCTTTTTGGCTGCTGTCTGAATACATTCACGCTGTGGGATAACCACGCTTACACCGTTATATTCAAGCTCTTCTTTAAGAATCTGCACATTTTCCTCGTGGTATTTTTTGAGCGGATTCATTTTACGCACATGTTCTTCCGGCACACCAAGGCCTTTGACAATATCAAAGAGGCGGCCTTCAGCATGAGATTTCTGTCCGCCTGTCATTCCGGTAGTGCTGTTATCGGAGATAATTACCACGATGGGTGAATTCTTGATGACAGCGTCCAGCAGGCCGGTCATGCCACTGTGAGTAAAAGTTGAATCCCCAATCATGGATACAGCAGGCACAATGCCTGCATCAGCTGCACCAACAGCCATGGTTACCGACGCACCCATGTCAACACAGGAGTTGATCGCGTTAAACGGTGCCAGCGCACCAAGGGTATAACAACCGATATCGGAGAAAACTCGTCCGGTACCATAAGGTTCCAGAGCTTCGTTCAGTGCATTATAGACATCCCTGTGGCTACAACCCGGACAAAGGGCCGGCGGGCGTCCTGCCACGTCTTCAGGAATGGACTCTCCTTCTTTCACTTCAATACCCATGGCTTTGGCTACAAAACCCGGGTTCAATTCACCGTCGCGCGGAAGGGAGCCATTGAGGCGCCCGTGAATGATAATGCCGTCATTATAAAAACCGCGCAGCTTTTCTTCCAGTAAGGGGTAGCCTTCTTCGAGAACCATAATCTCATCACACTCCTCTTTCATTCGCTCAAGGTGAGCACGCGGAGCAGGATATTGTGATATCTTTATGATGGGATAAGGGCAACCTTCAGGATAATTCTCCATCAGGTAGTTATAGGCTATACCACAGGCAACAACGCCGATGGATTTATCTGTACCATCAATGTACTGATTATATTCTGAATCATCGGAAGCTTTCTCAATGGCCGGCTGCATTTCCAGCAATTTTTTGTAATTCTCACGGGCAATGGATGGAAGCAATACAAATTGCCTTGGGTTTTCCGGCAGCGCAGTTTTTCTTTGCTCCTTCCCTGCCCTGGTTTCAACACCTGAGCGGGAATGTGCCAACCTGGTTGTTACTCTTAACAATACCGGAACGTTGAATTTTTCCGACAATTCAAAAGCACCATAAGCCATGTCATATGCCTCCTGCTGATTTGAAGGTTCCAGAATCGGAATCATTGCAAAGTCGCCGTAAAACCGGGAATCCTGCTCATTTTGTGAGGAATGCATGCTGGGATCATCGGCTGAAAGGATAACAAGGCCTCCGTTTACACCGGTAATTGAAGCATTTACAAATGCATCTGCAGCAACATTCAATCCGACATGTTTCATGCATGCCATGGCACGTTTGCCACCATAAGACATGCCGATGGCACCTTCTGTGGCAGTTTTCTCATTTGCTGACCATTCTCTGTGAATTTTCATTTCAGCAGCTTGCTTTGACTGCTGAACATATTCCATAATTTCCGTTGATGGAGTTCCCGGGTATGCATAACAACCGGACATTCCTCCGTCGATTGCACCCTGGGCAATCGCCTCATCTCCAAGCAATAATAATTTTTGCATAATATTTTAATTTTCAATGTTATCTTTAAACCTGACGAAAATACGAAAAATCGGGAAAACACATCATGTCACACAGCATGATTCAGGAAATTATCGTAAGAATTATACTTCTGGGTCCGGCATTTTTTCTGAATTCACAAAAATAAATGCCCTGCCATGTGCCAAGGGCCAGTCTCCCGTTTTGTACAGGTATCTGCAATGACTGACCAAGCAGAGATGCCTTGATATGAGCAGGCATATCATCACTGCCTTCCAGGGTATGTCTGAAATGCGGATAAGATTCGGGAATCATATCATTGATAAATCTATGAAAATCCCTACGCACATCGGGATCTGCATTTTCATTGAGCGTAATTCCGGCAGATGTATGCTTCACAAACAGATTCAAGAGCCCGTTTTCGGGCAATTTTCCTATTTTGTCAACAACTTTATCAGTTATCAGGTGAAATCCCTGTGACATAGGAGCCAATTCAAGGGTATTATGTATACTCATAGTATAATTTTTTATTTTTAGAAAAACATTTAACAAATTTATTGGTTATTTTATGGAAATGAAAATATAGAAAAAATGAAAACCAAACCCATTTTTCTCAGCTTAGTTATTTTACTTTCACTTATTTCTGTATCAGGTTATGCTGCAGGTGAAAGGAGCTTGTGGAAAAAAGCCGAACGCCATATTGCAAGTTCTGATTTTGATGAAGCATTGAATACATACCTGCAATTGTATGATAAAGACAATGAAAACAGCAAGTACGCCTTTAAAATTGGTTATTGTTACCTGCACAGTGAGGCACTGAATGATATTGATCTTGCAAAAGAATGGCTGTCCAAAGCCTCAGAAAACATATCCACCGGCTACAAAGACAATTTTGGGGAAGACCAGGCGCCGGCAGAAACGGAGTATTATCTTGGGATTGCATACCGGCTAACTGGGAACTACGAAAAAGCAATGGATCATTTGAAAACTTATAAAGCTTTTGATGAGCGCAACAATGAAGCCCTGACAGAAGAACTTATTGACAGGGAAATTTCCAGTTGCGAATATTCCATATCCAATCCGCCGGAAAAATTTGAAGTCAAAAAGTATAGTTTTGACATCAGCATTCCTGAGGGTCAGCTGTTGCGATGCCCTGTTATTAGTGGAAATGATTCCGTATTTGTATATACCATGGGTACCAGCAATGTTTTTCCATCAGATATTAATACAGACCGCGATCAATACCATATACCAATGGATGATATTTATTATTCAACATGGGAAGACGGCAGGTGGAGCGATCCGGAAAATATCACCGAAGACCTGAAAACTGGCAGGTACATCATGCCCGTATCATTATCATTTGACGGCACTCGGCTTTTGCTTGTACATGATGATTCCGATGATGGAAATATCTATGCAGCCGAATTTGAAAATGGAAAATGGAATGCTGCAAAAAAGCTAAACAACAATATTAACAGCGGAAAATGGGAATCTCATGCTGTCATGAACAAGGCAGAAGACAAAATGTATTTCACTTCTGAACGGCCAGGGGGCCTTGGGGGCCTCGATTTGTATATTTCAGAAACTGATGAAGAAGGCAAATGGTCAGAACCGGAAAACCTTGGAGGCAATATCAACACAGCATTACACGAGGAAACACCCTTCTTGCTGGAACGTGAAAATCAATTGTATTTTGCCAGCGAATCACATGGGAATATGGGAGGATTTGACATGTTTGTTTCTGTATATGATTCGCTCAATAACCAATGGAATGAACCCATCAATCTTGGTTACCCTTACAATACGGTTGGCAATGATCTGGCCTATATTGTCAGTTTTCAGGGTAAATTTATTTATTGCCCCCAAAACAGCAACAAACGAAGAGAAGGCATCAGTGGATCAGACTGCTTTAGCCTGAGAATGCCCTATGAAAAAGATTTCGTAAGACTGGAAGGACAAATATACATTCCGGAGCTTGACAATACAATACCGGCAGATTTGCAAATCGCAGTCATCAGTGACGAAACCGGCGATACAGTTAACATACTGCATCCCCGGGAAAACGGCAGATTTACTGAGGATCAAATACCGGTAGGAAAAGTCACTCTTGTTGCCATGAGCTCGGAAAACATAAAGAACCAGGTTGTAAATGTAAGTGTTCCAATTGGCTATGAAAAAGAGGATTATCCGCTCGATATATACCTGAGTGCTTCAGAAATGGCACTTGCCCTCAGGAAAGAGGAGGAAGCCGGAAAAGATCAGTTTTATGTTGCCCAACCGGTGTACTTTGATTACAACAGCACAAATATTGATTATCAGCACAAGGAAAACTTAACAGAGCTTGCCGGAGTCCTCCGGGAAAACACAGATGTAAAACTAAGCATACAGGGCCATACTGACCACAAAGGATCAGAAAGCTTCAATTACAGACTGGGGCTGGAACGTGCAAATGCCGTAAAAGAAGTTCTGAAAAACGAAGGCGTTGATTCAGAGCAACTGCAAACAGAATCTTTTGGTGAAAAACATCCGGTGGCAAAACAGCTTGAAGATGACAATGCCAGACAATACAACCGCCGTGTTGAGTTTCTGCCTCTTGGTGCAGGAAATACAATTCAAATGGCAGACATAGATGTACCTGAGCAATACAGAATTGAAAAGGATAAATCAGGGAAGGAAGGGGTATTAAGTATAAAGCAGGTGCTTTTTGATTTTGACAGTTATGAACTTACGGCAGAGCATCGTGCCAATCTGAGTCAACTGGCCCGTTACCTGACCAATCATCCTGAAATCAGCATTCAGATAAACGGCCATTGTGATCATTACGGGACAGACAGTTACAATATGTGGCTTGGGAAAAAACGTGCAGAATCCATCAGTAGTTACCTTGTGGAAAAAGGCGTAAACAAGGAGCGAATCAGCCTGAAAAGCTATGGCGATACACAACCCATCGCCAGGCAACTTGACACAAACAGGGCGCGTCAGTATAACCGCCGTGCGGAAATAGAACTGATGAATACCACGGAGAAAAACAATATTGAGATTCTGCCCTTTGTTGTACCTGCAGAATTGCGGGTGGAGTAACCCAGCCTACAATCAATGACACATATGGAAGTATGGACAGGTATTGCATGTCTCCATGACTTCAGTCATGTGAAAGGGAACAGCAGGACTGAATATCTCGTGTATCAGTTCTGAGAGTTCTGCCTCAAATGCCTCCATCACGTCACGGTAATCGTCAGGCTTCTTGTCATCCAGGGCAAAGCCCGATATTATTTTGTTGCCACGCGTGTACATAATCATCGGGTACAGACGGTATGCAGCATAGGCCTTGCCCTCGTCCTGGCGATGAATCAGCCAGGTATAAAACAGAATCTGAAATACATGATCTCCTTCGTTTTTTCTGTTTCTTTCAAAAAAATCAGACATTGCTTTGTTCTTAGCAACATTTTTGGCCTGTCCCGTTTTGTAATCTATCACCCGAAGCAATGAATCATCTCTCTCCAGCCTGTCTATGGTCCCGTGAAAACCACAATTTATTTCTGCATCACCTTTCACTGCCCTGAAAACACTTGTACAGTACATCTCCCCTTCCAGATAAACAAAGGGAGCCCTCTTCTTGTCAGTTTGCAGGATGCCTTTCACGTAATTGATAACAGCTTCAATGCCAAGCGCATTTATACCCGATACATCGAGTTTGCTGACTTTCATTTCCATTTGATAAGCATCGTGCACCGCAGAAAGGATTCTGTCTTCCTGTTTCAGCATGGATTCAATGTCAGCAAGAACAACTTCCCTGTTCATGTATGGTTTATACAATTCACACATGGCCTGATGCAGGACATTTCCCAGCTCCATATTCCCTATTTGCTCAAGCATTTCATCCGGCTCTTTGATGCCGAGTATATACTTGTAATAAAATGCCATGGAACATTTGATGTATGTATTCAACTGGGACGGTGAAAACTGTTTTTCCGGTTTGCTTCCGGTATATTGCTTCAGCACAGAGAGGGCAAATTCATCTTTTTCTATCACCCGCTCTGATTTCTTTTTGGATTCCGTTTGATTGAACACGGGAATTTCTTTCACCGGGGCATCAAGTTCATGCATGATCTGCTGGATATACCGGCTTTTTTCACCTTTATTAAATCCCTCATCTGAACTATTGTACACCAGGAATACATTTTCCGGATGCAATATCATCCGGTAAAAATAATAAGCGTGTATGGCATCCTGCAGCTCAATGGTTGGCAAATTGAATGCATGTCTCAGATTGTAAGGAATAAAGCTTTTCTTAAAACTCTGCCCCGGGAAATGCCCCTCATTCATGGAAAGGATGATGAGGTTTTCAAAATCGATAAGCCTGGTCTCCAGCATTCCCATGACCTGCAATCCTCTCATCGGTTCACCGGAAAAAGCCACACTGAGTTTATTCAGCATGGATGACACCAGCCAGAGATAAGTTTTTGCAGATTTGAAATAAATACGGTCTTTCACAAGATATTCATTGAACCTGTTGATGTTTCGATACATCTGATAAACAATTTCTTTATCAAATTCCACATCTTCCATGGTACGCATTCCTTCATATAGCAGCTTAAGTATCCTGCTGAAATATTCTCCGGTTTCCATCACATCTTCAGTGTGAGAAAATATCTCATCCAGCACGGTATCACCGGTTTTAAGCGCCTCACCTGATATGCGTATCATATTCTGCCTGAATATTTTGTTTTTGATTTCCTGGCTGGTTTCTGCAGAAACTATGCGCACCAGAGGATGATTCAATACCTTGAGGACATCCTTATGATACCAGGTATCTGAGCTGAAATTTTTTTGCAAACCTGCAAGTATTTGTATGATGCTGGTCTGGGGTGCGTAAGAAATGGGAAATCCCATGGTAACATTCACATGTTTCACCGATTCCGGGACAGAATACAAGACAGGATGCAGCAGGGACTCATCCGGTAACACAAGTCCGGAATGCTCAAGCTCAGGGTCCACGGGGATGAGATATTTCTCAATCAGGGTGGATGCAAGTTTTGCCTGCGCAGTTTTGGAGGGTACAGAATAGATATTCAGCACTTTTTTTTCACGCATTTTCCGGTCATAGCTAAAGTCCCTGGGTAGCGGAAATTTCCTGATCAGCTCCCTGACAAAGCGAAAAGCTTCATGGTGTGGGTCTTGAATGATATTTTCCTCATATTGCCAGAAGAATTCTGCCTCATGATGGTTTTTAAAATATCTGAAAACAGTTTCTTCAGCAGCACTCAACACATTGAATCCCACAAAAAAATATTTCGGTTTTTCATCGGGAAAGAGTGCATTATCCAGGTTTTCAGCAACAGCACGACTTATCATGCCTTCATATCCGGATTTTTGTTCTTTCAGTCGTTTCCTGTACCTGTCATAAACCTTGAGCATGTGTTGCCATACCTCCAGAAAACGCTCTTTAGAGTAATGATTATTATCAGGCTCAAACTCACTCCAGAATTTCTTTATATGGGCGGTCACCTCCTCGTTCACGTCAGCATACAACAGATCAATTTTCTTGAGATCAGTGAGATTGGCAAATAGCTGAGAAGCATTGGCAAGGTTTTTATCGATATCATTAAAATCTGACAAAATAATTTCACCCCAGGGATAAAAGGAATCAAAGCTGTCAAACAATCCCGGTTTGACATCAACAAAGGTTTTGTACAATTCGAAAACCAGTGGCACGGGTTCTTCGGCTTTCAGATCTGATTGCTGATAAAAGAAGTCCTGCACGGAAATAATTTCCGGAGACCAGCCCGGGCCTTCCATCATTTCTCCAAGATAGCGTCTCAGGTACAAGCCCGCGCGAATATTTGGCACAACCACTACCTGTTCCTGAAGATTGTCATGCTGCTTATCGTATATATATTTTGCTACAGATTGAAGAAAATTCAGGTTTTTCATATTTCCATGGCTTTTTTTTGCATACTCAGATCCAGCAGTGCAATGGCAGCTACGGCTTCCAGAATTACCGGTGTCCGGAGTCCGTAACATACATCATGCCGACCATGTATGTTGATTTCTTCACGCTTGTTTGATTTGGGGTGCCAGCTTTTTTGCGTTTTACTGATGCTCGAGGTAGGTTTGAATTTAACTGTAAAAACAATTGGATTGCCATTGGCAATGCCGCCATTGATACCTCCATCATGATTGGTTTCTGTTTTCCCTTCCGCATTGATGATGGCATCGTTATAGTCAGATCCGCACATTCTGTCAGCTCTGAAGCCTTCGCCAAAAGCGATGGCTTTGGCACCGGGAATGGAAAAAACAAGTCTTGAAATTTCTGACTCTATGCTGCTGAAAAAAGGTTCACCGGTACCTGCGGGCAAGCCCTCAATATGCACTTTTATTTCGGCTCCGAGGGAGTCTCCGGCTTTTGCAGCCTGTTTGATCGTTTCGTGATCCAGGGGGAAAAGAATCTCACTTCTGATCTGCAGTGATTTCATCATTAATTTTGCCACCACACCTGCAGCTACGAGCAAAACTGTCATCCGGCCACTGAAAAAGCCTCCACCGCGCGAATCATTGTATCCATGATATTTTTTGTCAGCAACCATATCAGCATGCCCGGGCCGGGGAAATTCCCGGGAATTGTATTCTTCGGAGCGCTGGCCGGTATTTGTAAAGATGATATGCAATGGGGCACCCGTGGTTTTTCCCCGATATACTCCGGAAATGATTTCAGGCACATCTGATTCGTTGCGCTGGCTGGTACCATACGCCCCTGTCCTGCGTCTTGTCAAATCCGCTTCAAAATCTTTCACTTCCAGGGGTATCCCCGGAGGTAGCGAATCAATAATCACTCCCATTTGTGGATTGTGGGAAGTACCCCACACATGTATTTGAAACAATTTACCGTAAGTATGCACTTATTTTTCCTCCAGCTTTTTTTAATGCAGTAAAAAATTCCGGCCAGGATTTGGCTACATGTCCGGAATCATGAATTTTTACGCCCTTATTGGCGATACCTGCTATGGCAAGGCTCATTACTATTCTATGGTCACCCCACGAATTGACATCAGAATATGACAGTTGTCCCGGATACAAAACCACTTCATTGTCTGCCACAAAATCAAACTTCGCTCCCATTTTTCCGTATTCTCTGATCACAGCTTTAAGTCTGTTGGATTCTTTATTTATCAGTCGGTTTATATTTGTAAAACGACAGGGTCCGCCGGATTTCAGGGCAAGCGGTATGATTGCAGGAAACAAATCCGGTGCATCTGTAAGGTCCAGTGAAAATGCTTTGGGTCTGGACTTTTTTACACGCAGGGCTGTATCACTGATTTTACTGTAATTTATCCCGGCTTTTTCAAAAACATCAAGAATGATGATATCCGCCTGTTGAGAACTAAAGTTCACATTCAGAATATCCAGGTCACCGCAAATGGCTGCAGCCACCATGATATTGGCTGTAGCGCTCCAGTCTGTCTCTGCTACACATTCCAGAGGCCGGTATTTTTGCTTCCCGGGAATTTGGTATTCAGACCCGTCTTCATGAATTGTCACACCAAAACGTTGCAGGATATCCGTGGTCATATCCACATATGGCTTGCTCACAAGATCCCTGGCTTCAATATGGCTGTCAGCATCGCAAGTTGGAAGGGCCATCAGCAAACCGGTCAGCAACTGACTGCTTCTTCCGGCATCAATGCTTGTTACGGCAGCATGCAATTTCCCGGAAAAGTAAATGGGAATGTCCTCATTCTCCGCCCTGATGGTCAGGCCAAACTGTTCCAACTGCTTTAGCTCATGCAGCAAGTGTCTTCGTTTTAGACTCCGATACCCGTTGATACTGAAATCCTTATCAAAAAGACCGACAATGGGTGCATACATGCGTGCGCATAAGCCGGACTCCCGGCAAAACAATTCTCCACCCTGAAAATCAGAATCTGGCTGAATCATCATATCTCCATTACTCAGGGTTCTTGCATATGCTCCAAGAGTTTGCGCAACAGCCATGGATGCCAGCACATCTTCAGAACGGCCCGGATTGTGAATCAATGACATTCCGTCAGCCAACACAGATGCAGCAATAAACCGCTGCACAAAGCTTTTGGAGGCAGGCATTTTTATTTCACCACTGAGCTCTCCCGGTTTTATTTCATGTAGCATATAATAGTTTTTTTACATCCTGAAAATCTATCTTCCTGATCACTGCGTTTCCTGCTGATTCAAGGAAAATAAAAGACAGCTTTCCTTCCGTCCGTTTTTTATCATGCATAAGATATTTCCAGTAAGCATCTTTCATTTCAAATTCCACTGGCAAATCAAAAGCCTTCAAAAGCTTCCTTAATCGCAGAAACTCTGTCTCTTTTAATCCGCTGTACTGCATCGAAAGTTTCATGGCTGCGATCATGCCTTTACTCACCGCCAGTCCGTGCAATATCCGGTCTTCCATTTCTATGGCATGTCCCAGGCTGTGCCCGAAATTCAGGATATGTCTGATATTCTTGTCCTGCTCATCTTTCTCTACCAAACGGATTTTCAGTTGACATGCTCTGTGCAGGAGTTTATTCAAGACTACAGTTTTGCGATTAAGTATGTCATTGACAGACTCTTCCAGCTCGTTGATCAGCTCTTCATCCATGATGAAAGCAATTTTCAACACTTCAGCAAGTCCGTTCTTATAATGCTCATCCGGCAAGGTCTTCAGGAAACTGCTGTCAATTTGAGTTGCCCCTGGCTGGCGAACAGTTCCGATCATATTTTTGATGCCGGCATAATTGACACCGTTTTTTCCACCAACGGCTGCATCAGCCATTGCCAGAAGGCTTGTGGGTATCAGAATCAGGGGGACACCTCTCAGATAAGTAGCAGCCACAAAACCCGCAATGTCTGTAACCACGCCGCCGCCAAACCCAAGGATTACACAGTGACGGTCAATATTCTCAGCCTTGAGTTGTTTGTAGATGTCCAGTACTGTCTCCGGATTTTTTGACGCTTCACCCGGCTTGATACAAATATGCCTGAATTGACTGATGAACTCATGATAATTGGCATAGAGGTTCTCATCTGTAATCAGGAAAGCTGATTGTGTTATGTTTTCAGGAATGTCAATATTCCCGAATTCCATGCTGGTATTCAAGAGGTTTGATCTTATGATATACCTGTCAGATTCCTTATCTTTCATAGGTAACCAAAGATATAAAAAAGAATGAATTAATTCTCAGCTGGTTGTTCAAATATGCTAAAATTCACTGCGCCGTATTTTCTGTGTTCGAGAAAGTGTTGCAGTTCACTGAAATCGTGCTTTTTGCTGTGTTCAAGCACCAACAAACCACCCGGACGCAGGAGTTTTCGCTCAAATACCAATTGGTGTATTTCCCTGTACTCCTCAGAATCAAAAGGAGGATCTGCAAAAATGATATGGTATTCTTTCTGTACACGTTCCAGGAAGCTGATTGCATTGGAGTTCAAAACACTGATCCCATCCATCTGCATTTCTTCAATATTTCTTTTTATGAAGTCCGTCTGCATGGCATCAATTTCCACGGAAGTAATATCTTCACAGCCCCTTGATCCCATTTCATATGTAAAAGCACCACTTCCGCTAAACAAATCAAGAAATCGGATTTGATCCAGATCATAATGATTGTTCAGCACGTTAAAAATACTTTCACGTGCAAAATCTGTGGTTGGCCTGCCCTGAAATCTTTTTGGAGGCGTGATTTGTTTTCCTTTAAAACTGCCGGAAATTATTCGCATTAATCTACATTTAAAAAATTCACAAAATAGTGTGGCATGATGTCCTGGAACTGGTAAGAGTATTTTTTTTCAGTATTGAGGGTTTCCAGATAGATATTTTTGATGAATTTATTGAGTTGCACCATGGCTGTCTCATTTTTATCTATCCAACCGGAAAACATTAGGGGACAATTTTTCGGATCAAGCATTAATTGCTTATAAAGATTCAGCACATAGTACACCAAATCATTGCCGTAGCGATGGGCATAAGTATTAAACAATGCCGGTACTCCATTTTTAAAGACCAGCATATCGGCATAACCTTTCCATACCTGAACAAATACGGCTTCTTTTTTTCCCTGGCCTGTATATTTCAATGCTGATCTGATCAATGATGCCTGGCTTAATTCTGTTTTTTGCGGCATTGTTTTTGCCTCAAGTGTATTTTTCAGATGCTCATCAACCAGACCTGCCAGGATAAAATCCTGCTGGGGGAAAGAAGTAGAAACAATTTCTTTTCCGGTCCTGTCGGGGAAATGAAATGCCATGATTTCTTTGAGGCTGTTTCCCTGAGAAAAAGCTTTTGGCAATAGCAGGGTTTCAGCACCGGCCATTACCAGGTGTTTTATATCCACGGGCTTATCCTCCCCCCAGATATCCCGGATAAATGCTTCCAGTCCTTCAATGACTTCTGCCGGCTCTGCTGCTTTATCAAGAGATACCGAGCGAAGGCCCATAAACCGGTTTTCCTGACGATCTTTTACAGAAAAACAATATCCATCCTGACCTGTCAGAATGGATATCGTACAATTTTGATGGGCAGTATTTTTTACATTTTTATCAAGAACAAAAATATTTTGCATTGCAGTGGATTAATTTTCCCAGTTACCGGCGTTATTTGTAGCTTCTTCCAGTGAACCAACTCTGAGAACGCTATCCTGCCTGTCTGCATTAAAGTTCACAATCAGTTGCCGATCCATTCCGTCAAGAATATCCCAATTGTTTACACGTGCTTCGAACACTTTCACATCAACTTTTGATCCGGTCATCACAGTAGCAGTATCCATACGGAATTTGGCATGTGTGCCACAAGGGATGTAGGGCATTGAGTCCAAAGAATAAGGCAGATATTTAAATAAGGTGTCCTGATATGGGATATAAGTTGTATCCCTGCTGACGATACCAAGCTCAACGGCTTCCTTTTCAGTCAGAGTATCAGGAACAAAGCCATCTTTTTTCACAACCGGCATGGATTCTGTTTTGATAAAATGCAGCAGGCTGTCAAAATGGGGTGTATAATAACCATTCCGTTTTTTGAATTCAACCTGCGCCGTTCTGATGTCTTCCAGTCTGTTAATTACCTGATTAAATCGTTCGACTCTTTCTTTTTCAAAGTCTATGGGTTTCTGAATGCCTTTTACAATAAGAATTGCCAGTAACACAATCAAGGCCAACAATACGATCTGGATAATGATTTTGACTGTTTTGTTCATTGTCTCTCTTTTTTTTATAATTTCGATTCCTCGTTGTTTTTAATAATTCAATTAAACCTTTACGGTTTGCAGCAAAATTAGTATTTTTTAAGAAAAATCCGCAGGATTCACGCAAAATGATTAAAAACTTTCTCACAAAACATATCCTACAAATCTTTCCTTATCATGCAACGCAGGATCAACTCAATCTGTTGCGTAAACTTGAAGATTTCATGCTTTCTGATGGTGAAAAATCCGTTTTTGTACTCAGAGGATACGCCGGAACGGGAAAGACGAGCATGATCGGGGCATTTGTGAAAACACTTCAAAATATGAAGGTGGGCTTCCGTCTCCTGGCACCAACAGGCAGGGCGGCCAAAGTATTGTCTCACAGCAGTGGTTTTCCGGCATTCACCATTCATAAAGAAATCTACAGGCAGAAAAATTCCGCCAAAATGTTTTCAGGTTTCGGACTCAATTATAATAAAAACGCTGATACCATTTTTATCGTTGACGAAGCCTCGATGATCAGCAACGAATACGCACCCAACAGCATGTTTGGGAGTGGCCGTTTACTCAGCGACCTCCTGCAGTTCGTGTTCAGCCGCAACAATTGCAAGTTGATTCTTATCGGGGATACTGCACAACTGCCACCGGTAAATACAGAGCTATCCCCTGCCCTTGATCATACAGAGCTTTCATCCATGGGTATGCATGTAAGCGGGCATGAAATGACAGAAGTTATTCGTCAGGCCAGAGATTCAGGTATATTAATGAATGCCACTGCTTTACGTGAACGGCTGCAAAGTGATCCCAAGGGAATCCCGAAATTCTCAACCAGCACTTATTCCGATATCGGGCGCATCACCGGAAATGAACTCGTAGATACACTGGAATCAGAATATGACCGGCATGGCATGGATGAAGTAAAAGTTGTCTGCCGTTCCAACAAAAACGCCAATATTTATAATCAGGGAATCCGCAACCAGATTCTGTGGCGCGAGGAAGAGCTTTCACCCGGTGACCTGCTGATGATCGTGAAAAACAACTACACCTGGCTGCCGGAAAAAGCCCCGATTGATTTTATTGCCAACGGCGATATGGTGGAAATTGTCAGACTCAGGCAGACACAGGAAATGTACGGACACAGGTATCAGGATGCTGAAATCAGGTTTATTGATTATCCCGAACTTGAAATTGAAGTACGGCTGCTGCTTGACACACTGGAGATCAACTCAGCTTCACTCCCGGCAGAGGAAAGCCAGAAGTTGTATGAAGAGGTAAAAGCTGATTATCAGCACCTGGATTCCAAAAAACAAGCAGAAGCCATACGCAAGGATCCTTTTTTGAATGCCCTGCAGATTAAATATGCATACGCCATGACATGCCATAAAAGCCAGGGAGGACAATGGCATTCCATTTTTATTGATCAGGGGTATGTCACCGAAGACATGATGGGCGTATCATATTACCGCTGGATGTACACAGCTTTAACCAGGGCTACCAGTAAGGTTTATCTGGTTAATTTCCCGGATGACTATTTTACCGGGGATTAATATCACTCCTTTTCCAGCTCGTCAAGCGGTTTAAACTCCATACTGATGGAATTCACACAATGCCGGGTATTTTTATCCGTAAACCGCTCGCCGGTAAACACGTGTCCCAGGTGAGCCCCGCAATTGCTGCATAAAATCTCTGTCCGGACACCATCGGCATCGGTTTGTCGTTTTACTGCCCCTTCTATTTCATCATCGAAACTGGGCCATCCGCACTGCGCATCAAATTTGGATGTAGAACGATACAAATGAGCCCCACAACGCTTACAGGTATAAATACCTTCTTTCCAGTGGTCTTCATATTCTCCGCTAAAAGGCATCTCCGTGCCTTTGTTGATGATGACCCGCTTCTCTTCCGGGCTGAGCTCCTTATAGTTATCTTTGTTTTCCTGTGCCATAGCTGTTGTTGTCAATACAATGAAAGCAAATATGCCAAATGATATTTTCATTTTCTTGTTGTTTAGAGATTAAACAGCTTTGACCATCAAATGTTGACAACAAGATTATGGCAGAAAACCATTTCCCTTAATGGATCACCAGCTTTCCGCACATATACTCATCTGCGGAATGTATCCTGACAACATACGTCCCGGCAGACAGGGATGACACATCCAGTCGGTTTGTATGCATTTTTTGTGTCAGCACGATCTGTCCGCTGTTATTCTGTATCTCCACAAACGCGTCCTCAGGCAGATTGTCTTTAAAATTCACGATACCCCGTGCCGGATTTGGGTAAAGCTGAATGTCTTCAGCAGCAGAGATAAAATTACTATTATAAAGGCCGGTAGTAAACGACCAGGTTTCAGACCATGCACTTTCCTGAGTGCTATTACCGGATTTCACCCGCCAGAAAAACTGTGTCTCTTCTGACAAACCACTCAGGCTAACCAGGGTGTCATTTTCGGTTCCACCTGTAACACCTGTGGCAAAGGTGGCATCTGTTGATATCTGATAATCAAATTCACTTGCTCCGAACACATCATACCAGACAAGAAAAATTTCCGAGGGATCAAGCCCGGTTGCATTGTCTGCCGGAGAAACAAGTACCGGAGGCTCAAGCGGAGCACTTTCCGTGGTAAACGACCACACATCCGACCATGGAGAATAGCCGGTATTATTGGCTCCGCGAACCCGCCAGAAATAGCTTGTCTGAGGCTGCAATTCTGTGAAGTTTGTTGTTAAGAGAGAGGTAATCTCACTGTGCACAGATGTTTCAAAGGTTTCATCCGTACTGTATTGATACTGATAAGATTCCGCACCGGCTACTGCAGCCCATTCTGCCATTACCAGATCAAATGGAATGTCGGTACTTCCATCAGCAGGACTCACAAGCACTGGAGCATCCGTCAGTTGATAATCTGTTGTAAACTCCCAGACATCAGTCCATTCCGATGTATCCTGAGCATGATAAGCAGCAACCCGCCAGTGGTAAGTTGTACCATAAAGCAAACCGGAAACATCTGTCTGCGAGCTTCCTGAGGATGAAGTCAGTTCCTGAAAATGCCCGGAATTGAATGCTGCCGAAGTATCCACCTGGCAAATGTATCCATCCAGACCGGAAAGATAAGTCCAGTCTATGGTTGGATTCACCGATACATTCATGGCACCATTTGCAGGTGAATGGTTTGAAAGCGCAGAGGCTGTAGTAAAATTTGTGACATTTGACCAGGCTGAAGTATCAACGGCATTGTAGGCCCGGGCACGCCAGTAATAAGTGGTACCAAAATACAAATCCGATACAGTTGCCTGTGAGAGGCTTGTGCCACTGCTGCCACTAACCAATACAGGCGAGCTGAAATCCGGAACGGTATCAATTTCATACA
>JBNJGS010000003.1:0-75973 GCA_051747965.1 Bacteroidota bacterium | reverse complement strand
CCAGGCATGTATATACTTCAAATAAAAACAACAGAAGGGGTCATTTCGAAAAAGTTTATTAAATCATAAACGGTAATGGCTAAACACAAAAACAGAACATAACTATACCGACACAGAAACAATAAGAAAGAAGATACAAATCCAAAAAAACTGACATCACACGATTATTCTGGAAACAATCTCGTAATCAGCAGCGTGAATGTGATTGTGGAATGATTTTATTTGGTTGGCAATACAAACCAAAAATACAAAGAACCACCTCAGATGCTTGGGGTGGTTCTTTCTTTCACCTGTGTATTTTACAGGTGGCTTCAGTCCGTGTTCTGCTGCAAACGGCAAATCCCACGTATCAAACCATGACAAATTTGCGGCAAAACCCGGCTGTTTATGCAGTTGCGTTAATCCTTCATATTTTTTTCAGGCTGAATTCAAATGATTCCATTACCGGGTTGGTGAGCACTTTTTTGCATGTTTCTTCAACTTTGGAAGATGCTTCTTTCTCGGTTTTGGCCTCAATTTCAAAACTGATGTGTTTTCCGATGCGCAAATTTTCAACGGTTTTAAATCCCATATTGTGCATCAGGTTGTTAACGGCTTTTCCCTGGGGGTCAAGCAGCGCCTTTTGCGGCATAACATTGATTTCAGCAATAAATTTCATAGTTATAAATCTTTGTTTCTGAGGCTGATAACATGAAATATCAGCGACATGATGATATACAAAATAATGACCAAAGGTAATGCTATAATCTGAAAAACAGCAAGCAGAACCGCGGAAATTATCAGGAAAATCCATGTGATTTCATTACCTGCCCAGCTTAATTGTTTAAACTTCAGGGAGAACATACGGATTGGCATGAGCATCATGATTCCGTTAAAAATAACAATGCCTGCCCAAAAAGCCGGATGGGCTGCTATACGGTGCAGCCAGGGAAGGTCTGTTAGAGCCAGGCTAAGCACAATGCCACTGAAAAACAGGGCAGAAGCCGGTACAGCCAGACCTGTAAAGTGCTGTTCATCCAGATGGTTGGCATTATACAGGGCAAGTCGAAGCACGGCAGCGGCTGCCGGCAAAAACACCAGAAACAGCAACCACACATCAGCATTGCGATCCAGCAAAATGGTATACAAAAGGAAGGAGGGTGCCAGACCAAAACTCAGAGCGTCAGCCAGGGAGTCCAGCTCGGCGCCCACTTTCGATTGGGCATCCATCAGGCGGGCAACCATGCCGTCGAAAAAATCAAACAAAGCAGCCGCAAGAATAAACAAGGCCGATTCCAGCACCATTCCGCGGCTTGCAGTTACAATGGCAAATACGCCGGCTACCCAGTTGAGCAGTGTAATACCCGAGGGTACCAGCCATTTAAAATTTCGATTGCCTGTTTGCATGTTTCAAAAATAATAAAATTATCCGGTATCAGGGCGCAAATCAATTTATCCGACAACCGGTTTTATACAAGATCAAAACGCCATAACGCGCCTGTTTAACAATCGCTGCATGAGCTGCAATCTCCACAGGGTTTTGGTAAAATATCTTTCAGTGGCAGTCCGGCTTTACGCCAGGCCAAAAGGCCACCATCCACATTAACTGCCTTATCAAAACCCTGATATTTCAACAGGTTTACCGCTTTTGTACTGTCAATGCCATTTTTTCCAACAACGAGCAGGGTTTTATCAATGGGTAGTGTATTCAGTTTATCCGGTAATTTGCTCAAAGACATGTACAACATATCAGCAAAGGACAACCATTCAACTTCCCTGTCAGCTTCCTCTCTGATATCCAGAAACCGTGCATCGCCCTCCCGGTACATTTGCATTGCCTTCTCAGGAGTTGTGTGCTCCACCGTTTCAATATCAAAAGACTGGTTTCTGGCTGTATTGTATATTCTGCTCATTTTGTGCTGTTCGTTTTTATTCAGCCCGCAATATCCGAAAAAAATCGCATTATACTGTCATGTTTCTGAGCAGTTTGCTTTGAAATGTAAGCTTATAAAGAGTTGAATTATAATAAAAAACCAACTGGGTACTGCTGCAAAATTCTGCAAAACTTGTATCTTTAGCGTGTAAAAACCGGCATATGAAAAATGTGTTATTCTTATTTCTGCTTTTGAGCCTGGCATTGAGCCCCAGCGCCTTTGCTCATAAAAAGGCCAGTTATAATCTGATTGTGGATACAGATTGTGGTATTGATGATTTTCGCATGCTGCAAATGCTTTTGGCTTCCCCTGAATTTAATCTGAATGCCTGTATTACATCAGACGGTGTGTTGGGGCCCGATCAGGGGGCAGGCAGAATCCGGGGGATGCTGGACCATTATGGTCATCAGGGTGTGCCTGTGGCGGCCGGCAAATCAATTGAACTTGATTTTTCACACAGAAACGTGGCCAAAAGATTTGTCTGGCCCGGAGAAATCAGCAAGGAGTACCGGAATGATGCAGTAGAATTGATCCATGAAAGGCTGAGGGCACATCCATCCAAAGATATTTACCTTGTCAGCGGAAGTCTGACCAATCTGGCAGCCCTGATAAGAAAATATCCGGAAGCCCTTGATGAAATTAGCCGCATCGTCTGGTACCACAATCCTGCAGAACCTGAAATGAATTATACCAGGGATACGGTTGCAGCTGAATTTGTGCTCAGTAAAGTGCCGGATATAGATTTTGTGCATGCCGGTGATCAGAATAAAATCGGTAATGATTTTTTTTCATTGCTGAAAACACTGAGAAATCCTTATGCTGCTGCCATTGTTGATTATTATGGTGATGATTTGAGCACCTACGGGGAAAACTCCATTTTCAGGCAATGTATGGACGATTATTTGCCTTTGTTTTTATGTTTCCCTGAATATTTTGAGAAAAATCAAGGGGCATACACTCCAATAGAGGCAAAGGAGCTGGAAATGCTTATGCTTGGTATGCTGGATACTGACAAGCCGACAGAAGGCGTAATATACAAAAACCTGCCTGTGGACAGGCACTGGCTCCGGGATGATGTGGCCCGGCTTGCCGATACCCTGATTAAAACTCATGGTTATGATGAATTTCAGGTTGTGGCAATGACCAATGAATTTCACGGGCATCTTGGCATTTATTCCATCATGGGAGCAAAAATGGGTTTGCGGGCCATGCAGTATTTCTCTGTGGGCCTGGATGAACTTGAAGTCTGGTCTTATGCCGGTAATACACCGCCATTAAGTTGTATGCACGACGGACTGCAGTTCAGTACAGGTGCATCTCTTGGTTATGGCAGCATACATGTACCGGAAGATGTGGATATAATGCCAAAGGCGGTTTTTGTGTATAAAGGGCAAAAAGTCAGCATTGCCCTTAGAGAGAATCTGATTGATGTTTTCGAAAAACAAATTCAGTCATCAATAGAGGCGCATGGATTGCTGACAGAAGCCTATTGGAATGATATCCGGCGGGTAGCTCTGGATTACTGGCTTGATTTAAACAAGCAGGATATATTTATCATCAGCACGCCCGCGGAATGATTGCTGCAAACTGGCAGATGCTTACAGGTTTTTTACTTTATTGAGGCCCATAGCTCTCAGGATATATGTCGGCAAGGGTTTGCGCGGATCCCGTTTCTGCAGATTCAGATACCAGCCCATTTTTTTCATGATGGGCACCTTGTGGGTTTCCACAAATTCTATCAATGTGTTTTCAGGTGCCTGAATGTAAGAAAAGTGACCTGCTGCTTCACCCATGTCAAAGCTGTCAGCGCTGTCAACCGTAAATGGGAAGCCCTTGGATTTTACCTCTTCACGAAGGTCAGACATACCCGAAATATCAAAGCAAATGTGGATAAATCCCGGATCACCCCAAATACGTCCTTCAAAAATATCCTTGGGCTCGCGTGATTTTACTTCAACAAGTTCAATTTGGGTGGGGCCCAGCAATGGAGCAAAGGCTCCTTTTCGGGGCTGAGAATGGGTCAGAAGAACCCTGCGTAATTCCTTGTTTCCGCCAGGGAGCCCTTTTGTATCTTCAAAGCGGCCTTTCCTGTCGTAAACAATATCATCGTATCCCAGGATGTCCTGATAGACGATCAGAGATTCTTCAATATTTTTTACTCCAATCATGGCGCCATATACACCACCGTTTTTATGTTTATGCAGAAAACTTACTGGTTCTTCCACAAATTCAAAAATATTATCGTAAAGATCCTTGACAAAAAAATGTTTTGTGCCGCCCGGGTTATGCGTGATTTTGCTGAGGATCTCAATGTTTTTGCGTGAAAAATCATCGTAGCATGCCTGTGCACTGCGGCATTTCATCTTCACAATATTAATGCCCAGGTCACCAAGCAATAATGGTTCCTCTGGCATGATAGGTTTTTTGCCGGTGTGTTGCCAGATTTCAAATCCACCGCCACCTTCCATGTTGATTGCAAGAGCAGCATAACGTTCACGGGCTTTGCCTTCAGTGTGGGGCAGCATAAGTTCTGCCACAGCTTTTTCTTCAAAAACCCTGACATTCATATTGAAATTATCAATGTACCAGTTCCAGGCTTCTTTAACGTCTGGCACACCTATACCAATTTGTTGAATTCCGCTGATGTTTTTTGCCATATTATCTGGGATTTATTTTGTTAGCTAATTTGTAAAATATAAAAGGCAGGTATTTTCTGAAATATACCATTAAAATTTCCTGCTTGCCTATCAATACGTCTTTCTTGCCTTTTTCAATGGCCTTCTTCATTTTTCGGGCACAGGTTTCCGCAGGCATTCCATTGTTTTGACCAGGGTCCATTTTGCCGTGCTTCTCACCGCTTTCGGTAATGGCAGATAGTGAAATGGGTGTGTTGATGCGACCGGGACAAATGATGCTTACCTTTAGTTTATCTTTATGATGTTCCAGTCTGAGTGACTCAAAGAAACCGTGCAATGCAAATTTGGAAGCAGCGTAGGCAGATCGCAAATGGAATCCAAAACGGCCGGAAATGCTGGATGTTACTCCAATATGAGGATCCTCTGATTTCAACATGGCAGGCAATAGTGTTTTTGTCAGATTAATGTGGCCGAAATAATTGATTTCCATTATCTTACGATCAGTTTCCAGACTGGTTTTCAGGGCAGAACCCCGTTGTGAAACACCGCCCACCAGGATTAGTCTGTCAATGATGTCACAGGCAGACAGAATTTTTTCTGCAGCTATACTGACTGCTTCAGCTTTGCTTAAATCAAAACTGAAAGTGTCTACCTGGTCTGCTGTTTTTTTGCACATACTTGCTGTATTATTTAGTTGCTCAGCATTGAGATCACATAGAATCAGCTTTGTGCCGGGACGGGCGTACTCAAGTGAGAGGGCATGTCCAATTCCCCCTGATGCACCTGTTATAACTACAGTTTTCGACATAATTTTTCAAAAAAGCAAAACTAATGAATTTGTTTTTCACTGGCACAGGCCTCATTGATACGCAGGTATAAAAAAACCTTTCCGGTGAGGGAAAGGCTTTCTTCACCTGTATGAATGCCTTAGTTTGCTGGTTGAGGTGTGTTTTCTTCAGGCAGTTCCTGTGCAGGCTGCTCCTGTGCAGGCTGCTCCTGTGCAGGTTGAGTCTGCTCGGTTTGTGTTTGATCTTGATCATCTTCATTTTCAGGTCTCGGAATGGAGAAACTGGCAAATAAACTCAAAACCATCACTGCTATGGCGAGTGTCCAGGTAGCTTTTTCAAGAAAGTCGGTGGTTTTTCTTACACCCATTACCTGGTTACCCTGCCCGAAAGCTGAAGATAAGCCTCCGCCTTTAGGATTCTGAACCAATACGATCAGAATCAGAAGGACACACACTATCATTAGTAAAATTGTCAAGAATACGTACATTGCTAGTTGTCTTTAGATTGTATTATTTGTTTAATCTTTTCAATTTGAGTTGCAAAGTAAATATTTTTTTGCGGATATTTCAAACTTAATTTCTTGTAAGCGCTCAGAGCTTTTTCATAATGTCCCTGTTTGATGTAAATTTTGGCGAGGGTTTCGCTCACAAGCTCTGTAGAGTCATCATATGGCTTGTTTACTCTGGGCTGTTCTGCTGCATTTTCAGATGGTTTTAACCTTTGGTTGCTGATTTCATTTTCGGAGGCTATAAATTTATCCAGCAACTTTTGTTTTTTTGTCTTCGGCATTCCTTTTTCTGAAGGAACATCAGGGTCTTTGCGATTTTTCTCCCTGTTATGCTCAAGCTTATTAAGCGCGTATTTTTTGTTGTCCCGGTGATCCTGTGTGTCCAGAGGACGGGAGAAGAAGTGGTCTGCTTTGAGCTCAACTGTTTCTGCCGATGCTTTTTCCCCCTTATGGCTTATTTTTTTTTTTAGTTCTTCGAGGCGTTGCTGAAGAATGTCATTTAAATCATTTGGGCTTGCCTCTTGTGTATCCTGAGTTTGTTGCTTCTTTGTTTTTTCCTTTGCCGCAGTTTTTGGCTCTTCATATCTTGTTTCTGTTTTAGCTTCCTTTTTTATTTCCGGTTTGGGAGGTGTTTTCGCTTTGGTCTGATCTGCAGGTTTATCTGTTTTTGCTACTGGTTTTGGCGGGGAACCTTTTTCTTCCGGTACAGCGGGCTTTTCTGTGTCGGATTGTTTTTTTGCTACCGGGGATTCCTCCTTCATTACAAGCTGGAACAGACGACTTCGGCTGGGAGCATAACTGGCAGCAAGAACGAGCATATTTTCGAAGCGGTGATCATCCAGGTTTTTCAGATTTTTGGCAAGCAGGAGCCAGGCCGTCTGAAAATAGGGAAACTCTTTTGTCAGCTCCTCAAGTTCTTTCAGGCTGGATTTGTCCAGTCTGCTCTGATCTTTCAGGTATGTTTTGAGTAACTGCTTTTCCATAGTTTAATTACCAGTTTACCACTGCTTTATTGAAAATGTCCTCGGTCAGTTTTTCCACAATCTCATCAGTCAGTTCTGCTTCAACACTATTCAGGCTTTTTGAGCTTTGATAATCAGAATATGCCGAAAATGTTGATTCAAAATTGAGAGACTCATCTGTCCTGTTGATAAATTTCACCTTTACTGTGACAGTCAGCCGGCTTAAAGCGGCTGTCTCATTGCCCTGTATTGCCCTTGGTGAGATTCTGTAACTTGTAATCTCCCCTTCAAATTCCATGTCGGCATTGGTGTTTGTCAGGTTCAGATCAGTTTGCTGAACAAATTTGTCCTTCAGTGCCTCCGTAAATATATTGCTTAATCCCGGGTTAACAACATCTGCACGGTTGGGAAAATAGTGAACACGTATGGTTTCTGCTTCACCTATGCTTGCTCCGGTAAAGGAATATCCTCCTGAAATGCATGATGATGTTACAAAAATCAGCAAAAACAAATATACGGTATGTAATCTGAAAAGTTTCATCGGGAATCAATATTGTATTCTTTGATTTTTCTGTACAGAGTACGTTCGCTGATTCCGAGTTCTTCGGCTGCAATTTTGCGTTTGCCCCGGTGTTTTTCAAGCGCTTTTTCAATCATTTGTTTTTCCATATCGGCCAGACTTAAATTTTCCTCCACAAATTCTTCTGTGTCTTCAATATTTTCTTCGTCTTCTTTGAAACCTTTCTCTGTTTCTTTTGGTGGTTCCGGTTTGTTGATATGGTATACTTCTTCTTCGTTGTATAATTTGCTCAATATTCCGCTGTTCTCTGCTTCTGTTCTGCGGATTGTGTCAGGGTTATCGCGCATCAGCTCGTGAACAATCTTTTTTAAATCATTCATGTCGCTTTTCATGTCAAACAAAATCTGATAAAGAATTTCCCGCTCTGAATTAAAGTCTTTGTCTTTCCCTTTTTCAACAACAGCCGGCAGACTTGAATTTTCAACTTCGGGAATGTATGATTTCAGTGTGTTGGCATTGATGAACCTTTCTTTCTCAATGATTGACATCTGTTCGGTAATGTTTCTGAGTTGTCTTACATTACCCGGCCAACGGTAATTTAACAGGAGCTCCCGTGCATTGTTGTCAAGTTTCAGAGCAGGCATGTTGTATTTTTCAGCAAAATCAACTGCAAATTTTCTGAATAATAAATAGATATCTTCTTTTCGGTTGCGAAGTGGTGGGATGCTGATGGGGACCGTATTGAGCCTGTAATACAAATCTTCGCGGAATTTGTTGTTGCGGATGGCCTTGATAATGTCCACGTTGGTGGCGGCAACTACCCTCACATCCGTTTTTTGCACCTTTGATGAACCAACCCTGATGTATTCTCCTGATTCCAGCACACGAAGCAGGCGTACCTGTGTGGATAGGGGGAGCTCTGCTACTTCATCAAGAAAAATGGTGCCCTTGTTTGCTTCTTCAAAATAACCTTTGCGACTGTCAGTTGCTCCTGTAAATGAGCCTTTTTCATGGCCAAATAACTCGCTGTCTATTGTCCCTTCAGGTATGGCACCACAGTTAACAGCAACAAATTCTCCGTGTTTACGGCTACTGTACTGATGAATTATCCGGGGAATGTTTTCTTTGCCAACTCCGCTTTCTCCGGTTACCATCACCGACAAATCCGTGGATGCAACCTGGTAGGCTAAATCGATGGCACGATTTAGCTCCGGAGAGTTTCCGATGATACCAAAACGTTGTTTTATCGTCTGTATATTCATGGAATAATTTTTAACAAAGGTAATGAAAATTTCCTGTTCTTTCAACAATTTGGCAGGTGTTTTGACAGAATGGCAGATGCATCCCTGTACCACAGAATCAGCAATATTATCCTGTCAGTGACTGTTGACTTAGTCTATGATTTGTATGTTGTTTTCATTTTTAAGAAAAATGGCTGGCTTATCACCAAATTCTTCAACCCTGCCGCTCACGCATATTTTCTCATTCATCAGCACCTTATGGGCTTCGTATGGAAAGTTGGCCTGATGGTCTTTCCAGATTGTAACAGTGAAAATTTGATTTGGA
Source organism: Bacteroidota bacterium (assembly GCA_051747965.1). Lineage (GTDB taxonomy): Bacteria > Bacteroidota > Bacteroidia > Bacteroidales > ML635J-15 > JAQIBY01. The sequence continues at coordinate 67,080 of JBNJGS010000003.1, read as the reverse complement.
AATGTCTTGTCGAGATTGATGAATGTGTTGCCTTTGCCGGATTTGTGGGTAGAAACCACAGTGCCACAGACAGTGACTTTTTTCTTGCTGCCCATGAATGCACGGGCATTGATTGTGTTGAAGGCTCCTTCAGGCATATCAGCTTTGCTGAGTGGTACTTTATCGCCTTTGTGTTCACCGGAAAACCAGGCTTCAGGATTGTTCTTGCTTTCAAGCTTTTCCTGCTTATCTTCTGACAAAGCCGGCAGGAAATCTATTCCTGTCAGTGATTCAACACTGTCAACACTTACGGCATAGCTTCCCAGGGGCTTGTCGATTTCTATATTTGGCATGACAAAAGCAATGCATCTGTTGTTTTCCTTGTCCCAGGCAATTTTATAATGAAACTCCGGCAGGCTGATCTTGTTGACGCTGCGTTCAACTACCGGTAAATCATCACTTAGTACAGGTCCGGTATAAACAAGAATTGGCGTTTCGTTCTCAATGACATAGGTACGCAGAAAGTTTTCCAGCTTTGCCCATCCTGCACGGTTAAATTCCGGGCGTTGTGGCGTCATGTTTGAGTAATAGTAAGTTGCTGACATGGCCTGTTTTGACCACCGGTAATCTGCGGAGGCTGCAAGGTGACCCCTGTCATAGCCGTATCCGTCATATTCATAGGTGCTGTCTTCCTGCAGATATTTTTTAAAGTAATCTTCCTCCACGGCAGTACCTGTGGAAATGGTGGTATCCGGGCGAAAATCATTGGTGCGTGATAAATTGCCGGTTTTTACCTGGGGGATAATCATGTGGGCAACCCAATTGGCAAGTTCGTGGTTTTCATTGTATGAAATAACAATGCCTGGATGACTTGTGATTTCTTCGGTTTCTGCTCCTTGCGGATAACCTGCTGCTTTGATGTCCTCCATGATGTCCTCGATTCTCAGATCTTCAAGTATTGAATACATTGAATCACGTCGGTTCTCCAGTTTCCGGATGCTGCTTTCCAGTAAATCAATACTGTCTTTTGTGCTTTGAGCTACACTTTGCCCAACGGTCAGCAGTATAAGGCATGCGCCTAAGACCAGTGTTTTATTGAAATTTCTACGCCACTTTTTCGCCAGCTTTTCTCGTTTCATGTCCTGTTATTTTAAAATGTGAAGATACAATTTCTTCATCGGATTAGTTGTAGTTCAGCCTGGATTGTTACGTTTTTTCCGAAATGGCCATATTTTCAAATATTGAACAGTACCGCCTTGTGATTGTTGAATAAATAAACAAAACGTAAAAAGCATGGAGAAAATTTCTGATTTGTTTGATCATCTCTGGGAAGATTATATTACAAGAAACCCTGAGGTGAAGAAAGTACATGACTTATTTTTACAGGAGGAAGAAGACATTGTGCATGATCATATTGCATTCAGAACCTTCGATCACCCCAAAGCCGGCATTGATGTGCTGGCTCAGTGGTTTATCGACCGTGGTTATCAGCTCAGGGGAGATTATGAATTTGAGCAAAAACATTTGTATGCGCGGCATTATGAGCACAAGAGCCTGAAAGATGCACCAAGGATTTTTATTTCCGAATTAAAAACTGCAGAATTCAGCCAGTATGTCCAGTCTATGGTGGATGAGATGCTTGCTAAAGTACCTGTTGATATTTTGCATGGTGAGCAGCTTCTGACAGCCGGTAATTTGTGGGATGATTTGCCGTCTTACAGCGTTTACAGCCGCCTGCGCAAAGAATCGGAATACGCTGCATGGATGTATCTTTTTGGTTTTACTGTAAATCATTTTGCCATCAGTGTAAACAGACTTAAAAACTTTGATACGCTTGAAAAAATCAATGAATTTCTTAAAAACAAGGGCTATGTAATCAATGATTCCGGTGGCGAAATCAAAGGCAATCCTGTAAAGCTTCTGGAGCAGTCAAGTATCAGAGCCAGTCTGCAAAGAATAGATTTCAAGGAAGGTACATTTGAAGTACCGGTGACTTATTATGAATTCACAAGGCGTTATCCTGATTCTGAAGGGAATTTGTTTTCCGGATTTATTGCTCAATCGGCAGATAAAATATTTGAGAGTACAGACTACTACGAAAAAAAATAGTTTTCAAATGGAGATCATTAAAAAAGCCGTTTCATTTATAAAGAAAGAAACGGCTTTTATGTATGCTTTTGTCTGTATTGTTTAGCCGGCAGTCATGCCGCCATCAACAGCATTGATTGTTCCGGTTACAAAACTGCTTTCGTCGCTGCCAAGGAAATACATCACATTGGCAACTTCATCATTGGTTGCGTAGCGTTTCATTGGGATGGCCTGTTCAAATCCCTGCTTGGCTCCTTCTGCCTGACCCGGTGCGAAACCTTCTTCAAGTGAACGCATCATACGGTTATCAACAGGTGAAGGATTTACTGTGTTGACACGTATTTTGTGTTCTGCGCCTTCCATGGCCGCTGATTTCATCATACCGACAACAGCATGCTTGCTGGTAACATAGGGCAAAACATTTGGTGTGCCCACCATACCGGCTACTGAAGATGTTATGATAATGCTGCCGCCATTCTCGTTCTTTTTCATAACGGGAAAGACATATCGCAAACCATAATAGACTCCATTAACATTGATGTCAATCAATTTATGATAAACATCTATGGGATATTCTTCCAAAGGAACTACTTTGCCTTCAATACCTGCGTTGTTGTAGAAGACATCAATGCCTCCCATTTCTTTTACAGCATAATCAACATAAGCTTTGACAGCCTTTTCGTCTGAAACATCAGCTTCAAAAATGTAAACATTGTCAGATTTCAGTTCATCTGCTGTTTTTTGTAAGTCTTCTTTTTTCAGGTCGACAAGTAAAACTTTGGCGCCCTTATCAAGTAAGATTCTTGCCAGTGCAGCTCCAATTCCGCCTGCACCGCCAGTAATAATTATTCTTTTGTTTTTCATAATATCCTGTTTTTAAAACGTTTCTATACCATGTAAAACACATGAAAAGGTATTTTGTTGAAGTTTTGCTTGAATAGTTTTCTTCTGTTTTATAATATATTAAACCAATTCACCTGCAGGTATGGACATTGCCGGAAAGCAGGTTTGCCCTTTCCTTTGGCCGGGCTTTTCAGACTGCTCTCAGATAAGTTGATAAGAGGCATTTATGATAGCTATGCGCGGGAGGACTGTGTATCAGAAATTAATCTCCAGCTTAGCCATGACCGCAAACCGGTATATGTTATCATTTTTCAGATGTGATAGTCTCCATACGGCATCAATCCGCAGGATTTTAAAAATATTGCTAATTCCGGCATTCACTTCCATATAAGGAAGTTCCCTGGTGCCGTCAAGTGTTGTGAAATTGTGAATATAGTCCGGAAGCATATTGTATTCCTGATTTTTATTACTGATGCGGCCGTAAGTGCCTTTAAAGCCGATGTGTTCGCGCCACTCAAGTTTTCGTAACAATGGAATGTGGCTGAGAAAGAATCCCTGAAATTTATGTTCGGCATAGACGGAAATGTATTCATCGGAGACAAACTCATAAAAATTCATGAGGTTGAAAGCGTAATCATAATAAGCAAATGATTGATTTCCTTTGTGCACAAACAGGAAAGGATAGGCGGTATTGCCAAAAAGCTTGCCGGCTTCCATGGCATAATGTAAAACCCCCAGTGGATAAAGCCGAAGCTTGTGTTTATAATTGATGCTTGTTTTCCAGTAATTGTCAGTATTAGTGAACAATTGTCCCGGTGCCCAGCTAAGGTTGATATTGATGACTGGTTTTTTGGTACCCAATGATATGCGTTCAAATTTGCCACGCATGAATTTTTCACCAGGAGCCAGGTGCAGGCCAAAAGTAAATTCGGAGCTTTCCAGCTGGCTGACTTCCTGATATTGTTGCTGTGCTGCGGGGTCATCGGAATTTTGCAGCCTGAAACTCTTGTTCGGAGGGGCGAAGATTTTTTGTGTTCGCATTCCGGCGATAGCACTTATACCTTCAATAAATTCATGTTCATAGCTGATCCCCCATTTTTCTGCAAGGAACATATGTAAATCTCCTGGCCGGCGCAACAGGGTGCTCAGTACATTATCCGTTCGGAGTGCATTGAGTTTGTCTCCTGATTGCAGATAATCCCGTGATGCATCAAAATAGAGGGCTTTTCGGGGGAGAACATCAAACATATAGGTAAAGCCCCCACCGTATTTCCAGATTTCATCGCCAAAGCCCCATGCTCCATAGCCTCTTAGCATCAGTTTTTTCGAAAAATCATTGCTTGTTCTCATCCCAAACCTGAGGCGTGTTCCTTCTACCGGATTGGCAGAAACCCAGGAATATATTGGCCCCAATTCAACGGGCCCTGCAGTATAGTATCCGGTTACGATGGTGGTGAGTATAGTTTCCCATTGCCTGAAAGCCTTGACATTTTTAATTGTATCTACCATCTGATAGATTTCCTGTTCCTGTTTGCTGAGTTTTTCAGGACGTTTAGCGTCCCAGAAAACCGAATCGGTTTTGCCAATAGAATCAAGATATATCAGGTTACTTGGATAGGATTTTTCAAAAATGCTGCTGTCAACCTCCTGATTGATTTTATGATTTGAATAATGGCTGGTTTTTCTGCCAAAAAATCCCTCCCTGCTATCAAGCAGATTGAAATCAATAAAAATCCTGTCTTTTTTTATGAGCCAGATGCTGTCATTAATCTGGGTGAAATGTTTTTCTGCTACCAGAGAATCCACAAAGTTGATGTTGGCAGTTTCACTCAGGCTGATTTCAAATGATTTGACAGCAAAGGTTGTATCATTGATCCACACAAAGCCCTCCATGGTTGGCTCATGTTGTCTTTTTGGGGAAAACTCCAGACGGTAACACCATCTGTCATCCTGCCAGGCTGTATCGCTTAGCCGGTATTCATAATAGGCTTTTCCCATGCGGCCAAGAGGAGATATGAAACCTCTGCCCAGAATATTGACCACATGATCATAAATATCAACATCCTGATACATATCACCGGTATATCGTTTCAGGCTTTCATTATCAATGCCTGAAATTTTATTGGCTTCAATAAATTCAAGTTCCTTTTCAGGTTTTTTTTGATAATAAATTTTTGAAAATGTTTCGGAAATAAAAAAGGGCAAATATTTTTTTCCGCTCACAAGTGCTGTGTCAACATAATCTTCCAGAAACTCAAAAGATTTTGTCAGGCGATTGGACCCAAAGTCTCCACTGATATTATTTAAATCAAATTCAAGTTTATTGTAGATATCATAAGAGTAATGATCAAGTTCTTTTGGTTTGTTGATTTTTCTCCTTTCCTTGATGAGTTGTAAAAGTATGTCTTCGGGGACTTTTCCCGGCATAACAGTCACTTCCCCGAGTTGTATCCCGGTCATTTGCATCTTAATGTCAAACTTATTGTGCTCGCCTTGTCTTACAGGAAGGATTTGTTTTTTGTAACCAAGATAGCTGATTGTCAGGCTGTCAGCTTTTTGTGTTGTGCTGAAGCTGAATTTGCCTTCCATATCACTGATGGTGCCTTGATTTGTGCCTTTGAGACTGATGTTGACAAAAGGCAAGGCTTCTCCGGTATCGGCATCACGGATTTGTCCGCTAATCGTGGTTGTTTGTGCTGTCAGGTGAGCGGCAGACAGCAAAACATAAATTACAATGATTATGGAAATCCTGATTTTCATAAGATCAGACAATGCCTTCTTTGATGAAATCATGAATATGCACCATCCCCAGATATTTCCCTTGCTTTACTACAATCAATTGGGTGATGTTGTTTTTTTCCATGAGTGCAAATGCATTTACTGCAAGGTTGTCAGGATTTACAGTTTTCGGGTTGGCTGACATCATATCAGCAGCAGTAAGATCAAGAATCTGTTGGGGTTTATACTGAAGCATCCGGCGGATATCTCCGTCGGTAATTATACCAATCAGTTTGTCCTGCTCGTCCAGTACTGCTGTTGCACCAAGTCGTTTACTGCTTATTTCTGTAATAACTTTACCAACAGTGTCACTGGAGTAAACCATGGGCTTCTCATTCAGTACATACATATCTTTTATGCGCAGATAGAGTTTTTTACCCAGGGAGCCACCCGGATGCACCTTAGCGAAATCCTTAGCGGAAAATCCGCGCTGCTCAAGCAGGCAGACAGCCAAAGCGTCACCAAGTGCAAGTTGGGCTGTTGTACTTGAGGTGGGGGCAAGATTGTTGGGGCATGCTTCTTTGCTTACAGTGGCTTTTAGTACATAATCGGCATTTTTTGCAAGGAAAGATTTTTGATTTGAAACTATGGCAATTACTGTATTGCGAAATGATCTGATCAGGGGCAAAAGGACTTTTATTTCAGGTGTGTTTCCGCTTTTTGACAGCACCAAAACAATATCCTCCTTCTGAATGATGCCAAGGTCTCCATGTATGGCATCAGCAGCATGCATGAAAATGCTGGGTGTGCCTGTTGAATTGAAAGTGGCAACCATTTTGTTGGCTATATTGGCACTCTTACCAATCCCGGTGACTATCACCCTGCCACTGGATTCTTTTATCAGTTGAACAACCTTTTCAAAATCTTCATCAAGATAATCAATCAGTTTGCTGATGGCTTCGGATTCTCTCATCAGCGTTTCACGGGCTGTCTGTAAAATTGTGTTTTTCATAAAATTGTGTTTTGATACGATAAAAATACGATAATTCAATCAGAATGAGAGAAAAATTCTCAAAAAGAACATGATGAATTGAAATTTGCCCGTTTCCCTTTATGGGACAGCATAAAATCCGATCCGGAAAAAATAAAAATTTCATGCTGTAGCTTGTTGAAACAAGTGCCTTAGAACCAACGAAAGCCATCATTTGTCTAATCTTAAGGCTGAAGATGAGAATAGGTATTAAAGCTCAGTTTTTATGCGAGTTTTTTTTAGTATATTTGATTACGTTACGAAATTGAACATAATGATTATTAAAATACTATTTGAATGAAAGTTGACGATGCCGCCATATATGATGTGTTGAAGAAATACTTTGGTTTTGACCGCTTTAAAGGGCTGCAAAAGGAAGTGATAAAATCACTGTTGGAGGGAAATGATTGTTTTGTTCTTATGCCTACAGGCGGAGGAAAATCATTGTGCTACCAGCTTCCTGCATTAATGTCTCCGGGAACAGCCATTGTGATTTCTCCCCTTATTGCCCTGATGAAAAATCAGGTTGATGCCATGCGCGGGTTCAGTACAGAGTCAGGTATAGCACATTTTCTGAATTCATCCCTGACAAAGACAGAAATTCAGCAGGTGAAGGATGATGTACTCAGTAAAAAAACAAAAATGCTTTATGTGGCTCCTGAGTCATTAACAAAAGAGGAAAATGTTGAGTTTCTAAAACAGGTGGAAATTTCTTTCTATGCCATTGATGAGGCCCATTGTATTTCAGAGTGGGGACATGATTTTCGGCCGGAGTACCGCCGTATCCGCCCCATTGTCAATGCTTTGGGGAATTCGCCGATCATTGCGCTTACAGCAACTGCAACACCCAAAGTGCAGCATGATATCCAGAAAAACCTGGAAATGCTGGATGCTGAAGTGTTTAAATCATCCTTTCGCAGGGAAAACCTGTACTATGAAGTCAGATCCAAGCACAATGCTTCCCGTGAAATTATCAAATTCATCAAAAACAATCATAATAAATCCGGCATTATCTATTGCCTGAGCAGGAAAAAAGTGGAAGAACTTGCCGAAACTTTACAGGTGAACGGGATTAAAGCCCTGGCATATCATGCCGGTATGGATTCGCCTACACGCTCGGGTACACAGGATAAATTCCTGATGGAAGAAATTGATGTCATTGTTGCTACCATTGCTTTTGGTATGGGGATAGATAAACCCGATGTTCGTTTTGTCATTCATTATGATATCCCCAAAAGCCTGGAATCATATTATCAGGAAACCGGCCGTGCCGGAAGAGATGGCGGGGAAGGCAAATGTATATGCTTCTACAGCTACCACGATATCCAGAAACTTGAGAAATTCATGCAGGGAAAACCTGTGGCTGAACAGGAAATCGGAAAGCAATTGCTGTTGGAAACCGTAGCCTACGCAGAATCCAGCGTATGCAGAGTAAGACAACTTCTTAATTATTTTGGTGAGGAAATGAAAGAACCATGTGGCAATTGTGACAACTGCCTGAACCCCAAGCAAGAGTTTGAGGGAAAAGATTATGTGGTGACTGCACTGAATTCCATCCTCACAGTTAAAGAACGATTCAAAGCGGAGCATCTGTCCAACGTGCTTGCAGGAAAAGCCAATGCTGCTGTTAATTCTTATAAGCATGATAAACTGGATATTTTCGGTATCGGTAAAGACCATGATCCGAAATTCTGGAATTCGGTTTTCAGGCAGGCCCTGATTGCCAAAATGATCCATAAGGATATAGAAAACTATGGCCTGCTCAAAATGACTCCCAAAGGCCACGAATTTCTGAAAAACCCTCACAGCTTTCCTTTGGTGAAAAATCATGATTACGATCAGCCGGATCAGGAGCCTGGGGCAGATATGCAGGGTGGTGCCAGTGCTGCAGATGCTGAATTGTTTGCCATGCTGAAGGATTCGAGGAAATCCATGTCAAAACGTTTGGATCTTCCTCCTTATGTGATTTTTAGTGACCCCTCTCTGCAGGAAATGGCAATACAATACCCCATTACCATGGAAGAGCTTACCAGGATTTCCGGCGTTGGGGCGGGTAAAGCAAAAAAATACGGTCAGCAGTTCCTTGATGTTATCAAAAAACATGTTGATGAAAATGAGATTGACAGACCACAGGATATGGTGGTTAAATCCGTGGTAAAAAAATCCGGAAATAAAGTATATATCATCAAAAGCATTGATAAAAAAATGCCTCTCAATGATATTGCTGATGCCCGTGGCCTGTCAATGCTGGACCTGCTTGAGGAAATTGATGCCATCATTAATTCCGGAACCAAAATCAATATCGATTATTACCTCAATGAAGTAATGGACGAAGACAAGATTGATGAAATTTACGATTATTTCCTGGAAGAATCAGAAACCGGAACATTGGAAGAGGCATTGGAAGAATTTGAAGATGAGGATTATTCTGAAGAAGAAATCCGACTCGTGAGAATCAAATTCATTTCTGCTGAAGCAAATTAAATCATCTTTCGGGAAAATATTTTTAACTGCCGTTAATCAATTGCCGGACGATCTTTCCAGTATGGCTTAATAAAACAGGATAGAATTGTACTGACAATGGTCCATAAAGGATAAAGCAGACTCATTCCCATGGCTGGAAAAAAATGAAAGCTGGATTTTACCAATCTTGCTGCTATCCACATGGCAATTATATCATATATAAGCTTAAACCCCCATAAAAGCAAAAGCAGAAATATTTTGTCTGCAAGAATCAGGAGTGGGACAGAAATCAGATATGTCAATTGCAGCAGGCCAAACAATCCTGCAGTAAATTTGCTGCTGCCAAACGGATAATGCTTCGTTTTTCGCATCCATCTTGCCCGTTGATGAATCAACTTTTGCCAGGAGCTGCAGGCATATGATTTTACCAGAGCAGTAGGAGATAGATTGAAAATGATTTTCTTCTTCAGGCGCTTAAACTGTTCCATCAGTAAAATATCATCTCCTGAGCTGACGGAGAGTATGTAGGGGTCCTGCAATTTCATGAGTTCGGATTTTTTTGTCAGCATGTTGGCTCCGTTGCTTAGTACCGGAATTCCCAGTCCGGCACTGCCCATTGTTATTGCCAGCAAGCTGAGTGATTCCGCTGCCTGTAAAGAGGCAGGTATGCCTTTACCGCTTAACACAACGGGTCCGGGAACCATGTCCGCATTGTTGTTAATAAGCGTGCTGATCATTGATACCGCCCAGTTTTCTGAAAGGCGGCAATCTGCATCAAGGCTCAGAATGAATTCCCCAACGGCATGTTTAATGCCAAGCTGCAGGGCTTGTTTTTTGCCGAAGAACCCGTCAGGAAGATTGATTAGCCTGAAATTAAGGAATTTATGTCTTGTAAAATCAGTAACAATTGACTCCCATGCATCATTTGAATGGTCATTAATCAGAAGGACCTCTAGCCGGTTGTACGGGTATCGCTGATTTGACAAATCCTCAAGAAGGCGTGGGAGATGGCTTGCTTCATTTCTGAAAGCCACCAGCACGGTGATGTATGGTAGTTTTCCGTAATTGGCGGGTTTGTTTTGTTTCAACAGGATCAGAATGCCGGTGAGTATCAGCAAAACAAAAGCGGCATATCCGCAGGCCAGCATCAGAACAAATATCTGCATGGCATCAGTCAGTTTTCGACCACTCCAGCAATTCGTAATTGGTGGGGTTCATTCCTGATTTTTTGTACACAGCCAGTGCCGTTTCATTGTTCTTATCAACGTACAAACGTATGCCACGGTAATCGCTGTTGTTTTTCACCACATCTTTCAGATAATCATACATTTTAATAAAAACGCCTTTGCCACGATGGGCAGGCTTGACATAGACAGATTGCAGCCAGATAAAGTAGCCGGCACGCCAGTCGCTCCATTCGGGCGTAACCATAAAGCAGCCAATGATTTCCTTGTCCATTTCTGCAACAAAATAGCGGGCTTTCTGAATATCGTTGAGTACGGATGTGATGCCGTTTTTTAAAACCTTTTTATCAAGCGAAATGCCCTCGGTTTCCTGGGCCATGGCCATTTGAAATTCTATCAGGCTGTTGATGTCTGCACTAACTGCTGGTCTTACTCTCATAGTTCAAAATTTTTTGTGTTAGTAAAAATATGGCACCTGCAAGTGCTACCAATAATACATTGATAATCCACAGCAAAACAGAGGCCGAAATAATACCTGCAATCTGCATTGTAAATGCCTGGAAAAAAATCCCTGTAAGGCTGCCCCTGAGGCCTGGCTCTCCAAGGGTAAATACCGGCAGCAAACTCATCAGAAAATACAAATTGGCTGCTCCCAGGAACACTTGCCAGAATGCGATATTTAATCCAAACATAATACAAATAAGATAAAATTGCAGAATAAATACAGAATATCTGAGTATGCTAAGTCCCAGCAAAAGGAGCAAATCCCTGCGGCTGGTGGTTTTCAAATGCCTGATTTTTTCTTTCTGCTTTTCTATCCTGGAAAATCTGCGTAGAAATTTGTACACCAGATCAAGACGGAAATACAATATCATCAAAACAAGGGATGTTGCAACAGAAAGCATGACAGAAATGCTTAGCCGGCCGGAAATGACACCCTCGTGTGAAAACACAAGCAAATAAAGAATCAGGGCAGGAATTCCCACAAAAATGGTTGTGAAAAACTGAGAAAAGCTGCCAATCATACTTAGTACAGCACCTTCTGCCCTGTTTTCATGCCTGAGGTACACGATCCTGCCCGCAAACTCCCCTGTTCGATTGGGTGTAAACATGCCGATACTGACACCGCTAATAACAGACCGGAGGGCTTTCCAAAAACCAAAGGGCTGAAGTTTTCCGGCCAGATATTTCCATTTTACGGCTTCGATTGTCCAGTTCAGCAGCATTAGCAGCAGAATCGAAAACAAATAAATCAGTTTTTCCCGGGGGATACTGATGAGCATCTCCAGAACATCATTTTTATCCTGTGAGCGTGAAAACTGGTACCAAACCAGCGCCCAGGCTCCTGCCAGAATCAGGAGTTTAAGAAGCCGGTCTTTGGTTTTTTTGTTCCACATGCATTACAGGCGGTTGCGGTTGATCAGAGGAAGCCCGATGACCGAAATCAGCCCAACTACCACGAGCATAATGGTTTGCAGGCCGTGGACAACCAGGGCAAAGAGTTTTGCATCTGCTTCAAGCACACCGAAAATCAAGAGGGTTTGGATGGTCATGAAGTGCCAGGCACCCATGCCGTTGGGAGCTGGTGCCACCATACCAAAACTGCCTGCAGCAAAAATCGTCAGGGCAGCAAAAATGTCAATATTCTCCATGCCATCAAAAGCCGGGAAGCAGAAATAAAGCATTAAAAAATAAGCGAGAAAAATAAATAAAGAGTGACCAATATATTTCCAGGGATTACGAAGACGCAATACAGCTTTTATGCCTGAAAAAAAGTTTCTCAGGAAATCACCGGTCTTCTTAAATACCTTATAATTATCCAGTTTGCCTTTGGCAACGGAGTATAAAAGAAACAAAACAGCCAAAGAGACAAGGACAAAAATTATCCAGAAAATCGGTGAAAAAAGAAAATGCAGATTTTCCTTAAACCCCGGATTGTTCATGATGAAGTTTGTGACTTCGCTGCCTTTGGTAATCATTACAACAATGGTGATCAGCAACAGCATGATAATATCTGTAGCTCTTTCCGTAACCATGGTGCCCAGTACTTTGGAGAATGGCAACTTATCATAGCGGGAAACAATGCCACTTCGGGTAACTTCGCCCAGACGAGGGATGGCAAGGTTGACAAAATACATGGTCATTACAGCAAAAAATGTATTGCTTAAGCGGGGCTTGTAATTCCCCATAGACTCGAGCAAAAGGTTCCAGCGCATCGCCCGGCTGACATGGCTTAACAGAGCTATTGCCAAAGCAGGAACAAACCATATCCAGTGTATATTTCGCATCCTGGCAAACAGGTCGCCAATGTCCTGATCTTTGTATACCAGCCATAAAAGTACAGCACCAATGCCAAGGAAGACAAAGAACTTAAGTATATTTTGTATTCTCTTACTCACTTCAGAATTGCTTTGCGGCAAATATAGATAATATTTCAGATCTATTTTGTACATTTCGGCCATAATAACTGTCTGTTATGGTTAAACCCAAAAAACAACTGGGTCAGCACTTTCTGACCGATCCGGGAATTGCAAAAAGGATATGTGATGCCCTGGATAATCCAAAATCGCTGCCTGTTCTTGAAATCGGGCCGGGAAAAGGTATCCTGACTTCGATTCTGATAGAGCGATTCGATGATTTTTATGCCGTGGAAACAGATCAGGAAGCCTGTGATTATCTTACAGAGAAGTTCCCTGCGCTGGAAAAAAACTTGATATATAAAGATTTTTTACAACTGAATCTTGATGACATCCCGGGAGATCAGATTTGCCTGATTAGTAATCTGCCTTACAATATTTCCAGTCCGGTAATGTTTGCTGTTCTTGACAGACGGGATAAAATCAGTGAGGCTGTGTTTATGCTGCAAAAAGAGGTTGCCCGCCGAATAGCATCAGGGCATGGTAGCAAAGAATATGGCATACTTAGCGTTTTGATGCAGGCATATTTTGATGTGCGGTATTTATTCAAGGTCGGGGAAGGGTCGTTTTTTCCACCGCCAAAAGTGCAATCCGGTGTTATCAGGCTGGTGCGGAATCCTCACAAGAAATCCCCTGAGGATCCCGTTTTGTTTCGTCGTGTTGTGAAAGCTGCCTTTAATCAAAGAAGAAAAACTTTGCGTAATTCACTAAAAAGTATTTTATTACCTTTGTCTGAAGGTGCCGAAGGTTCTGAACCGTGGTTGAAACTGCGACCGGAACAGTGCAGTGTTGACGATTTTATTGAGATTAGTAATGCCATAGGCAAAAAGATGCATAGCTGATGCAATTTGAAATTACACAGGAATTTATAGATGAGCTGAAGGCTCATATTGCAAACCAGAACGAAGAAAAAGTACTGGAGCTTCTGGATTCATTGCATCCTGCGGATATTGCAGCAATTTATGATGACCTGACCGTGGAGGAGGCAAGGTTCACTTACCTTTTGCTTGATCCCAAAATTGCTTCCGATGTTCTTGTTGAGCTTGAAGAAGAACAACGTACACGTTTCCTGAAAGTTATTCCCAGTGAACTGATTGCTCATCAGTTTATTGAAAATATGGATTCTGATGATGCAGCAGATATCATTCAGGAGATGACTGATGATAAGCGTGAGGAAGTGCTTTATTATGTCAAAGACAATGAGCAGGCAGGTGATATTGTTGATTTGCTGAATTTTGAAGGCAATACTGCCGGTGGTCTGATGGCAAAGGAATTGATTGCCATCAATGAAAATCTTTCGGTTAAGGAAGCCCTGGGAGAACTCAGAGATCAGGCGCAGGAAATGGATGAGATCTACTACCTCTATGTTGTGGATGATAACTCAAAATTGCTTGGCGTTGTTTCTCTCAAAAACCTCTTATTTAAACCAACCACCAGTAAAGTAAAAGATTTGGTTGAACCGGATATCATGACAGTGAATACCGATACCAATTCTGAAGAAGTGGCACTGATGATGGAGAAATATGACCTGGTGGCCTTGCCTGTGGTTGACAGTATCGGCAGGTTGGTCGGTCGTATTACCATTGATGATGTTGTGGATGTAATCCGTGAAGAGGCAGAGCGGGATTATCAGTTGATTTCCGGTATTACTCATGATGTGGAACCCACAGACAATACCTGGACACAGGTAAAATCCAGAATCCCCTGGCTGCTGATTGGCCTTTTCGGTGGTATTCTCGGTGCGCTGGTGATTGGACATTATGAAGGAGACCTTGCCAAATTTGCCGGCATTGCTTTGTTTCTGCCCCTGATTGCTGCCATGGGTGGTAATGCAGGTGTGCAAAGTTCGGCCATCATTGTACAGGGCCTGGCCGGTGGCACGCTCGATATGCGCCGGACCTCACGAAGAATTCTGAAAGAAATGTCAGTGGGAATGCTCAATGGCCTTATCTGTGCTTCATTGATTTTCTCTTACAACCTGATATTTTCGGAATCTTTTGCCCTGACATTATCGGTAAGTATCGCTCTGCTGATTGTGATCATCTTTGCTACCATGTTTGGAGCGATTGTGCCCCTGATGCTGGAACGTTTTAAGATAGATCCGGCACTGGCAACCGGTCCTTTTATCACTACCTTCAACGATATCATGGGTCTGGGTATTTACCTGATGCTCGCCAGATTTATTTTTAATATGGTTTAGGATTTGCCGATGGCAATGACCGGATCAAGGCGTGCGGCTTGTCTGGCCGGCCAGTAGCCCGATATTATACCTATGCCACCGCTTATCAACAAGCCGGTCACAATGTTCTTAAAGCTGAGTGCCAGTGTAAACCCGCTGACTTCACTGCCGATTATGGTGCCAATCCAGATCATAATAAGACCGAATATTCCACCCATAAGGGACAAAACAATGGCTTCAAATAAAAACTGTGTCAGAATAAAACCGTTTCTCGCACCTATGGCTTTTTGTATGCCAATGATGCGGGTACGTTCTTTTACTGAAACAAACATAATGTTTGCAATGCCAAAGCCTCCCACCAATATGGCAAATCCTCCGATGATGATGCCGGCAATGTCAATGGTTGAAAATATTTTATCAATTCCCTGAGAAATCATGCTTGCGCGATTTAATGCGAAATCAGCCTCTTCCATCGGGCTAAGCCTGCGTTCCGAGCGCATGATAATTTCAAGTTCATCATTGATCTGTTCTATACTGCTACCTTCCGCGGCACTTACCATAATCATTGGGTTCAGGCTTTCGCTGTCAATATCATAGATGCGTTTTCCATAATTTGCCATGAGCAGGACAAGCTCATCATGGCTGCTGGACATCATGTTTTTACCTTCTTGTTTAAATACACCGATAATCCTGACTTTGTTGCCGTTGATTTTGATCTCCTTGCCCAGGGGGTCGGTATTGGGAAATAGGTCACTGGAAATACCGGAGCCGATGATGGCCAGATTTTGTCCCCTGAAAGCCTCCGAAGCAGTAAAATATCTTCCCCGCTCAATATCAAAAGCCCTGTTGTCTTTATAGTCATGTGTGGCTATCAGTACACCGGTATTGCTTGTTGAAAGGTCTTTTCTGCTAATGGTCTGGCTCGTGCTGGCCATAAAGGTGCATGACCTGATGTGCTTTGCACGCTCTTTTATGGCCTGATATTCCTCAATGTCAGGCACCGGACGTTTCAGGTATTTCCACCATGGATAATCCTGTGAAAACTCCCATGGCCATTTCTGTACATATATTACATCATCACCCAGCTCCGAAACAGAGTTCCGGATCTCACGCTCAAGGGAATCAATTACCGTAAAGACTGAAATCATGGCAAAAATGCCAATGGTAATGCCGGACAATGATAATATTGTTCGTAGCTTGTTTGATTTCAGTGATTGCCAGGCAAAACTGATGCTCTCTTTTAGCAGTCGGATGATCAACATAATAAAATAAAAGTACTGATTATTTGTTAACCGGAGAATATATTTTTGACATTAACCGGATTTTAACGGCAAAAAAAAAGCTACCTGACATGCAGATAGCTTTCTTTGACATAAAAGGATGTCTTATTCTTCTTCTTCTTCAGCGAACATGACTTCAAACATTTTTTCGTTGAGTTTGTCATAACCTTCAACGTCGGACATGTCCAGGTCATCGTATTTGCCTTCCATTTCTTTCTGAAGCTTCTCGAGTTCAGCAGTGAGTTCTTCATTACCAGCTGAGTCTTCTTTGTATTTTTCTTCGAGTTCAGCGGAATAATCCATGAAAGCTTTAAATTCGTTGACAATATTGTCAATTTCTTTTTCATCAAGCTTGCCATCTTTGGCAGCTTTTTGTTGCATTTTGATGAGGTCTTCTTGTTTGTCCATCATTTTCTTTGCGTCATCTTTTGGTCCGCCACAAGCAGTGAAAGCAAAAACAAAAGCGACGAGGCTTAATAAAACAGCAATTTTTTTCATGATATTAGTTTTAGTTATTAAATATTGATTACCTATTGTGACAAATATAAACATTTTAAAAAGAAATCTCAAAATCCTATGATTATTATTGCTGCATCGTGATTGTTTCTACCAATAACGTGCAACAAGTGGCATTCTGCGTCCAAATCCAAAAGCTTTGGAAGAAACCCGAAGGACAGGAGGAGCCTGAAACCGTTTATACTCATTCATATTTACCATTGACAGAACTTTTTTCACTGTATCCGCAGAAAATCCGGCGTCGATAATTTCTGAAGGTGATTTTTTCTTTTCAATATAGGCAAATAGAATTCCGTCGAGAATATCATAAGGGGGCAGGCTGTCCTCGTCTTTCTGCCCGGGCCTTAGTTCAGCAGATGGTGGTTTGTTGATGCTGTTTTCTGGGATGAGTATTTTTTTTCTGTTTACAAATTTTGCCATTTCAAAAACATCGGATTTATATACATCCCCGAGTACCGACAATCCTCCGTTCATGTCTCCGTATAATGTGGTGTAACCTACTGCAGCCTCACTTTTGTTGGATGTGTTCATCAGCATGTGTCCGAATTTGTTTGAAGCGGCCATCAGTATCACTCCCCGGAGCCGGGCTTGTATGTTTTCTTCGGTTACATCCTCTGTTTTACCGGCAAACATATCTGCAAGGCTGGATTTGATTGTTTCAAACCCTGATTTGATGGGAACTGTATGATTGGGCATGTTGAGGTTATGCGCCAGTTTTTCGGCGTCTTCAACAGAATGTGAGCTGCTGTACTGTGAAGGCATGAGTATTCCGTAGGTGTTTTCACCGCCAATTGCATCAGCTACTATGGCTGCGGTCAGAGCAGAGTCTATGCCTCCTGAAAGGCCTAGTACTGCTGATCTGAATCCGGATTTTGAAAAATAATCCCTGACTCCAAGCACGAGGGCATCGTACATTTTTTCAATTCTGGATGTTTCAGATAAAACGGTAACGTTTCGTTTGTTGAAATCTTTAATCTCAATGCTGTCTACCGCTTCTTCAAAATGCGGCAACTGTTTAATGATCTCTCCTTTACTGTTCAACACCCTGGATCCGCCATCATAAATCAACTCTGTGTTTCCTCCTACCTGATTGACATAAACAAGAGGAAGATTATAGTCCCGGGCATTGTTGATTAAAATGTTGCGGCGTAAGTTTTCCTGATTATAGGAAAAGGGCGAACCTGCGATATTGATAACAAAATCAGGATTCTTTTTGCTGAGTTCTGACAGTGGGGATACACCGTATTGGCGTTCTTTTGCAAATGAATACATAGCCTCCTGCTTATCCCACAAGTCTTCACAGATGGTTACTGCAATTTTATTTCCTTTAAATTCAAGCAGGTCAAATTCTCTGTTTGGTTCGAAATATCTGTAATCATCAAAAATGTCATAGGTTGGCAAAAGGGTTTTTCGGAATTCCTGTTTTATTTCTCCGTTTTCAATGAATACAGCTGCATTGTAAAGTTTTTTCCCTGTTTCGCTGTTGTTGATTCGGGGTGTACCAATTAGTACAGCAATTCCCTTTGCATGTTGTGCAATTTGTTTGAGGCTGTTTTCTGCCCTGCTGATAAAATCTTTTTGCTCCAGCAAGTCGTGTGGAATATAACCGCACACAGCCAACTCTGAGAATACAATAAGATCACTTTTTTGAGCTCTTGCTTTATTTATTGCCGATGTTATTTTGGAAACATTCAACTCGAAATCACCGATTTTGTAATTCAGCTGGGCAAGTGATATTTTCATTGTCGGGTAATTTATTGTTTTTGTGATTAGATGGTATCTGATTTTGCCATAAAAGAAAAATCCCAATTCCTGAGAATCGGGATTTGTTTGCTTAAAAATAGTATCAGAATAAAATGCCGATTTTTAATTCTATGGCATTGGTTTTTCCCCGGTGTGTTCGGATAATTTTGCTGTTGTCATCAATAAAACCCTCGAAAGAATTGTTATCAGGATTGTCTTCATAATCGTCTTTGACATCATCAAAAGTATCTTCAAATTCATCGAAACTTTCATATCTGTCTGAATGTTCAAAATCATCTATCGGGGAAACAGTTGTTTGTAAATCAGAGTCATTGCTTCTGAATTCATCTTTGATGAAGTCTGCGATGCCGCCGGTGTAAACAATTTCAGCAAAAAATCTTGTATTACCGGTTAGTGACCATTCAAAGCCGCCTCCCATAAACCAGTTAAAATTAAAGAAACTCATGTTTTTCGTAAACAAATCATTTGAACCTGCCGTGATATCAGCTTTCCCTTTGAGTGTTATCATGGGGGTAACACCGGCTTTCATAAAATATGATAAAAACCCTATTTCATTTGTTTTGCCTTTGAAGCCTATGGGTAATTCCAGGTATTGCAGATTGTATTCTATGTTTTGATTGTTGCCTATCAGTTCAAGTGTTGGAACGGCCTCATCATACAGATGTACCAATGCGCCGTTTTTGTATTTCATGGTGCCCCCCAGATCATTGTATTTTATGGCAGCCGTGAAAAGGAAATTGTCTGAGAAAGGAAAGTCTGCTGTTGCTCCAAAAGTATAGCCAAGCCGGACTCCTTCACTGGATTGAACTTTGCTGTCCACACCAAACCACGAGAGATTTGGACCCACAAACAGGCCTCCGGAAATCTGTGAAAAACCGGTAAAACTGAAAATTGTAAGGATTAAGGCAATGAGAATCTTTTTCATATCGTTTAGTTTTTTGCGTTAGTTACATTACTTTTGCTTATTGCAAATATAACTAAAAAATAATGCTTCATGAAGCGAAGGCATCGAAATATTTTATTAGTCCTGTTGGCCGGTACGGTTGGCTTGTTGATTGTGTACCTTGTATTCTTTGATAAAAACGGCAGGCTGGATGTTAATCTTTCTGACATTGAGGTAGATATGGAAATAAAAAGGTTTGATCAGGACCTTTTTGATTATGATGCTCCCCTTGAATCTCATGTGGCTGAACTTGAGGACAAATATCCGCGTTTTTTCTTTTTATTTACGGAGCAGATCATCCGGATAGGCAATACCGGGGACAAAAATTTCTACGAATATTTAGAGGCTTTTCTGGAAGATTACACTGTTGAACAGGCAAAAACCGCCACAGATAAGGAGTTTTCTGATATCAGCGATTTGAAATCAAGCATGAAAGAAGGATTCAGGCATTACAAGTATTATTTTCCGGAGAAGGAAGTTCCTGAAATTGTGACATTTGTTGCAGGCTTCAATCATTCGGTTGTTACGGATGAAAACTTGATTGGTATCGGTTTGGATAAATACCTTGGGGCTGATTCTGAACTGTATGCCAAGATGAAAATACCGGAATATGCTGTCCGGAATATGCAGAGGGAAATGATTCCTGTGGATTGTATGAAAGCACTTGCCCAAATGGAATATCCTAATCAGGATTCCTCAGATTACCTTGTTTTTGAAATGATTTATCAGGGTAAACTGATGTATTTTCTGGATGCCATGTTTCCTGCAATGCCGGATAGCCTGAAAATCGGTTATTCAGCCCGTGATATCAGCTATTGCCGGCAATTCGAACAGAGTATGTGGCAACACATGGTGAGCGAAGAGCTATTGTATTCCACAGATTACCTGAAACAAAGGAAATATACCGGTGAGGCTCCTTTTACTGCAGCCTTCGGCAATGACTCACCGGGCAGGACCGGGGTGTGGATTGGATGGCAAATTGTCAGAGCTTATATGAAATCTGAAGATGTAAGTTTGCCCGAATTAATGCAGGAAACGGATTATCAGAAAATTCTTAATCGTTCCCGGTATCAGCCAAAAATCTGATGGTTTTTCACGCTTTGAGACCTTCCTCCCCGCTGTGAAAATCTTTGTATTTCTGTGACAGCAGACCCAGGAAATTGCTAAAGCTCGTCATGGCCTGCTCGGTTTCTTTGTTGATTTTTTTAGCCTGCAGCCGGAGAACCAACAGAGAATACAAGGCATTAAAAGCAAGTTGAACGTCATTTGATTCCGTGTCTTTGGCTTTTTCCCTGAATGCTACCAGGTTTGGCCGGGCCATTTCAAATACCTGATGATATGTTTCTTCATCCTCTGCCTGCATCAGGTATAGATGATGCTCATTCAAATCATTTACCTGGTTGTTGACAAACTGTAAATGGCCTTTATCCCGGATATCCTCATCGGTCATCTGCCAGACAAGACCCTTATACCAGTTTCTGATCTCCGTTTTTTCGTTTTCCGGAACATTATACTGTTCAACAAGTTGCTCCTCAATCAGCTTCTCGTCAAACTTCAGTGCCCTGAGCAAATCTTCTATCTGCCACATATAAAGGACATATTCGGCAATATTCTCCTGTTTTTTTTGTTTCGCTATTATCATTTGTATGGATTGAGATTATCTAATTGTCTTCTTTCTTTTTTTGTCGGTCGCCCTTTTCCCTGAGCACGCACTATTCCGGTTTCCCTGGCTTTTCGGAGCTTGTCAAACTCAGATTCGGGTGTGGTTTCTTCCAGATAGTCAGGAACAAGCTTTGCTGAAACACGTGAATCAAGAATATGTTTAATAAAATAACTACGGATGATTGGCGGTCTTTTGATTTCAATATTGTTGCCGGCGGTAATTTTGACAGATGGCTTTACAGGCTCATCATTCAGCAATACCTGCTTCTTTTTGCATGCCTCGGTGGCTTTGCTGCGTGTTTTAAACAAGCGTACAGACCATAAAAACTTATCTATTCTGACTGCCTTTTCCATAGAAAGAATCGTGTTTTCTGAAATCAAAGGTACAAAGGGTTTTAGTAACTGAAAAAAATTATTACATTAGAGGGTTCTTTTTTTAACCATCTTAAGCTATTGGACCATGAGGAGATTGTATGTTTTAATCTTTGCTGTAATGTTTGCTTTCACAGGCATTGCTCAGGAAAAAATAATCGGTGAATTCCAAAATTCCGATGAAAAAGTAAACCCGGATCAATTTGATTTTGCCTTGCTTTCTGAAGTTGTTTTTCAGGAAATGAATATGCTGATGGATTCCATCGACCTGGAAGGCTTTGAAACCAGTCCGTTTTTGACCAAAATTGCCCGACATCATGCTGCTGAAATGGGCGAAGAAGGTCGTGCCAATACCAACATTGGTGAAAGTGAAGATGTGGAGTCAAGATTGAAATTCCATGGCGGCTCGGGTATTGGAGATGAGATTGTTATGCGATACAATATCAGAACTACTGACTCATTCTACACCTACAGGGAAATAGCCCGTGGCATTGTAATGAATTGGTCGTCAAGCACCAGAACCATGCGCCTGTTAAGAAGACAGCAATATTTTCTTGCCGGGGTTGGCAGCTCTATGGGAGAAAGAGGAAAGAAAGTCTATGTGTCATTTATGCTGGGTAACTACATGACACGCAATGCAGGAGCATACCGCATTGACGAAATGGATCCTGAAATATCAACCGGAGGGTTGTTCCCTTTTTGGAGATGGGGCATAGAAGGCTACAAATACAGAACCTGCCGGAATTGTACCAGATATTTCCCCGATATCATTGATTTGCAAAAAGGGCTTAGCATCAACGAAAATGGACAAATTGTTTTCAAATTCAATGACCTCAGAAGATTTAAACGTCTCATCAGGGGTAAAAAAGACGGGCTTGCCGTTGATATCGTCAGAAAATCCCAGTTCAACGATTGTGAAAAATCCAACATTGTGGATTACAGCCTGGTTAACCGGGGTATTATGCTCAAACCCGTGTACAGCAAAAAAATGTACAAAAAAAATCAGGCTCCCGCTGAAGGTAAACGCAAACGAGTCACAAAACTGGAAGTTGTTTTGGGAGAATTCCCGGAATCTCTCAATCCGGAAGACGTAGAACTCAATCTGATGATACTCCAGGATAAACATGTGTGTTATAACCTGCCCCCCTCTTTTGCATATGATGCCGGCTATGAATACAGTCAGAAAATCAGTCTCCTGCCGGACACCATTGTTCCAAAAGATGTGCCGGCATATGAACCTGCTGCAACAACAAATAAACTGGAATTCAGAATTCCTTTTGAGAGAAATAAATATACCTACAAAATTGAGGACATTCAACCAGTCATCAATACATTGAACGAGCCTGATTTCATCATCAATAAAGTCCATGTAGCTGCATTTTCATCCCTTGAAGGTAGTGTTGAAGCCAATCAGACACTGCAGGAAAGAAGGGCTGAAAGCATTGTATCCGCCTTGCGTGAAAATCAGAATGCAAGCATCATCGATTCAGTGACAACCGCACCCAACTGGGAAGACTTTAAAAGGGATGTTAAAGATACAGAGTGGGAAAAAATGGCCGGTATGTCCATGTCTGAAGCCATACAATACATACGGTCCGAAGGACTTGCCAAAAAGCTGGAGCCAATTCTTGAAAATCACCGGTATGCTGATGTTACTGTCTGGATAACTTATGATATATCCGGCGATAAAGAAGAAAACTATGTGGTTGACCAGTTTAACAAAGCCATTGAGGCCGACAATCCTGCCAAAGCATTGTCCATCCAAAAATACATGTATGAAGAGGTAGCCGACGGGAATTATGGCAAAAAGGCGGTTGAGAAAATGAAAATCCCTGAAGGAGAGGACTATATCGGCCTGAATATGAACAAAATTTGTATGGAAAAGATGGTCTATGACGATATGATTGATTCTGCATATCAGGCCGAGATCAATCAACTCTGGGAACTTGATGAAGACAATCCGTATACGTATTACAACAGGCTTTACACAGGAGTGCTTCTCAATGATGTTACCGACCAGTATGTCAGGGATGAACTGCAGGACGAAATTGATTACCTCTATAATTATGAATTGCCCAAAAAACAAGTTGATTTATTGAATATTGAATTACAGTACAAACTGATGGATGTTTTTCAGGATTCGCTTGGAGGAGATCATCCCGTGGTGGAAAAAAGTCTTGAAACCATTAAGGATATCATTAATTTTGATGAGGTGAACTGGCAAAATTCTCTCAAGCTGGCATCCGTTTACCTCAATCATGGTGATTATCATTATGCGTATGATTTGCTTGACCCCTATGTGGATCACGAAAAAGTGTTTCCGGAGTTGCTCTTTACATACATTAGCCTGTGCTCAAAAGTGGAGCACAAACTGCATTCACATCGTTTTGTAATGGCACTGGCAAGGGCAAGAGATATGGACCCTGAACGATTCTGTTCAATGTTTAAAGGCGAAAATTCATTTCCTACGCAGGTGTTTGTGAATGATAAGGTGAAGGAAATATACTGCGGAGCATGTAAACGAAATTGATGACAAAAAAAGAACAATCAGAGGTAAACGCCATGCCACAGGCGAAAAGACCAAATGTTTATAATGATATGATGAAATTTGTATTGACATTTGTGTTGGGTCTGGTTTTGTTCACGGCCTCAGCCCAGACAAAATTTGAAGGAGAAATCATTCATGCCGGAACGCAGCAGTTTTTATTGTGTGAGCATTTTGGTGACAATGTCAGGGTGGTGGATACTATTTATGCCGATGAGGATAACCGTTTCCTGTATCATATGGATACGGCAAAGCCAAAAGGACTTTATCGCCTGTACCTGAATGATAATGAATGGCTTGAGTTTATTCTTGGCTGCGAAAATGTGAAATTCAGAACCATAGCCGATGCACCCGTTGAAACACTTGAAATCCTGGAATCCGGTCAAAATAAAAAACTGTACAGGTTTTATCAAATGCTGGATGAGAATCAAAGCAAAAAAATTGCACTGCAGGATTTTGTCAGAGACTATCCGGAAACCGACCGGCTTATTTCCCTGAGTGAAAAAGCCCTTATTGATATCTATAAAGAGGAACAGGGCTTGATAGATGAGCTGGAAGAAAAGATGCCGGAGGCTTTTGTAACCAGGTATCTGAGGTTTCTTTATGAAAATCCCAGGGAGGCTTATCTGAATGATTCCAGGGAAATTAACATAAAAACCGTGGCTGAAAAAAACTGGGAAGACAGTCTCTTGCTCAATTCTGATGCTTACGCAAGAAAACTTATCGACTACCTGTCATTGTACAGTAAGCCTGATGCCGGAAAAGTGAGACAAAGCCAGGCTCTGAAACAGGCTATAGATAGTATTTTTGCCTTCATCCCGGCCAAAAATCCCGTGTATGATTATGCCATGATATACCTGATGGAGGGGTTCGAACAGTATGAAATGGAAAATCTGATCATGTATCTTGTCAATAATTATGCAGATAACTGTAATAAAACGCAGGGAAAACTTGAAAACAGATTGTCTTTTTATTCAGAATATCACAACGGGGCAGAGGTTCCTGATTTTATTACTACAGATACTGACGGAGAGCCGGTGCAGTTTTACGAACATGTGCATGATAAAACCCTTCTGGTCTTCTGGGCAACATGGTGTGGGCATTGTAAACAAATGAATCAGGCATTAAAAGAGATTTATCCACGGCTCAGTGAAAAAAATATTGATGTGATAAGTTTCTCTCTTGATACAAATGCATCAGCACTTAAGTCCTATCTGAAAAATGCCGGTTTGCCCTGGCCTGTCTGGTCTGATTTTCAGGGATGGGACAGTGAGCTTGCTGAAACTTTCCATCTTTATGCAACACCAACCATGCTCCTGATTGATGAAGATAAAACCATCATAGGCAAACCCCTCAACATGAATCAACTTGTTTACATGATAAATGATATCCAATGAAAACATTATTTTTGGCTGGCATATTGATGATTCTGGCCTTTGGAGCCCGGACACAGGATTTTTACTTTGTGCAAATCAGCGATACCCATCTGGGTTACAAAAACCATGATGAGATCAGTATGAAAGTGGCAGAATCCGTAAATAACCTGCCTTTTGACTTGCGTGCTGTCATTGTAACGGGCGATGTTTTTCAGGACAACATCCATGAACCGCAGGCCCGTCAAAGTTTCCGGGAATTCAGAGATGCGTTTCATGATCCGGTAAAATTTCTGCCCGGAAATCACGATTTGTTGCCTGAACGATATGATGAGCACCAGGCTTTTTATCAGGATTATGTTGGCGGGCTGAATCATGTGTTTTCCGTGGATTCTGTTGTTTTTCTTATGTATTATTCAATCCCGCATGCAGATACAAGCCTGCCTGATTACCAGCAGCAGAAAACATGGTTTGAATACAGCATGGAAATGTACAGCCACAGACCGGTGATTGTTTGTCATCATCAGCCATCAGTGATTGATTTTTACAACAATGCCACGCATGAAAGCTGGCCGGAATCCGAACGCGTGTGGTGGTCGGATATTCTGAATCAATATGGTGTTGAGGCTGTGATATGCGGCCATTTTCACCGCAACGAGTTTCACTGGCTGGACTCTGTGCCGGTGTATGTTGCTTCCTCTGTGGCAGGATTTTGGGGGAGACAGGCCTCATACAGAATTTATCACTATCAGGACGGAAAACTATCTTTTAATACAGTCTATATCAATGAGTAAGGATAAAATAAAGCAAATTGAATTTGTCAAAAGCAGTGAGAAAATTGAGCAGTGTCCTGCACCTGACCGGCATGAATATGCCTTTATCGGGAGGTCTAATGTGGGAAAATCATCTTTAATCAATGCTTTGTCAAATCGCAGGAATATCGCAAAAATCTCCTCCACACCCGGAAAAACCCGGCTGATTAATCATTTTGTTGTGAACAATGCATGGTATTTGGTGGATTTGCCTGGTTATGGTTATGCCAAACGCTCCAAATCAGAAAGAAAATTGTTTGACAAAATAATATCAGATTATCTGTCAGAGCGGCCCAACCTGGTGGCTATGTTTGTTTTGATAGATTCCCGCATCCCGCCCCAAAAAGCGGATATTGAGTTCATTAACCGGCTTGGGGAGATGCAGGTGCCGTTTTATTTGGTATTTACAAAGACAGATAAGTTGTCATCAACCCAACAAGGCAAGTTGAAGGACAATATGTTTGATGTGTTGAAAGACAGTTGGGAAGCATTGCCTGCCCATTTTGTCACCTCTGCTAAGACGAAAGCAGGGTGCCGGCAGGTACTGAGCGAAATTCATCGGCTGAACAATGAAATACCTGTCAACAAGTTTTTATAAATATATTTCTGTCATGCGAAATGAAATTCTAATTTTGCAACGAACAAAACAAAACAATCGTCATGTCTATAGACTCTCCTATTAAATTCTTTTCCGGTCAGGCTTCGCGCGGAATTGCTGAAGAAATTGTTTCAGCTTACGGTGCTGAACTCGGTAAGTCCACTCTGCTTACTTTCAGTGATGGCGAATTCCTGCCCAGCCTTGATGAAACAGTCAGAGGCCATCAGGTGTTTATCATTCAGTCAACCTTTCCGCCGGTATCAAATTTGTTTGAATTGCTTCTAATGGTCGACGCTGCCCGTAGAGCTTCTGCTTACAAGGTGAATGTCGTCATTCCTTACTTTGGCTTTGCACGCCAGGACAGAAAGGATAAACCAAGGGTGTCAATCGGCGCAAAGCTTGTGGCAGACCTGCTTGCAGCTTCCGGCATTGACAGGGTGCTGACCATGGACCTGCATGCTGACCAGATTCAGGGATTCTTTAATGTTCCCGTTGATCACGTTTATGCCTCTGCATTATTTGTGGATTTTATTGAAGAAATGAAGCTTGATGATATTGTTATTGCATCACCGGATATGGGTGGTACCAAACGTGCCAATGCCTATTCAAAATTCCTGGACTGCCCCATGGTGATTTGTCACAAAGCAAGAGAAAAAGCCAATCAGGTTTCTGAGCTGCGCATCATTGGTGAAGTGAAAGATAAAAATGTCATTATTGTTGATGATATGATTGATACTGCCGGAACAGTGACTCAGGCAGCCAGCATGATGCTGGACAAAGGTGCCAGATCCGTACGGGCCATCGCCACTCATGCTGTATTGTCCGGACCGGCTTATGACAGAATTGAAAATTCGGAACTCCGCGAGGTGGTGGTTACCGATTCAATCCCGCTGAAACAACAATCAGACAAAATTACTGTCTTGCCAATTGCCAATTTGTTTGCTGATGTTATCCGCAAAGTATATACACATCAGTCTATCAGCTCTGTATTTATGAAAAAGACAAAATAATTGCTGCACTAAGCTTTTATTTTCAGGGAAGTTTCCTATATTTGCAGCCCGAAAATTTTGTTAACCGTGTGATGGGGATGAGATAATCCAAGTAGCACTCAAACAACGAATTATGAAAACAATTACAATCAAAACACAAGAAAGAAAAGCACTGGGCAAATCTGCAACCAGAAAATTGAGAAAAGATGGTGAAGTACCCTGTGTGCTCTACGGAGGCGAAGAAATTGTACATTTCCATGCTCCGGTCAATTCTTTCAGGCACTTACTCTATACACCCAATGTGTATTATGTAAACCTCGAAGTTGGTGACAAAACCTATCAGGCCATCATGCAGGATTATCAGTTCCATCCGGTGACTGATGTTGTCATGCACATTGATTTCTATGAAATCAAAGAAGGTGAATTGCTTGATATGTTGATTCCCGTTCATATTGAAGGTCTCTCAGAAGGTGTGAAAAAAGGTGGTGTGAGAAAGCAGGACTACCGTTACCTCAAATTGCGTGCCCTGCCAAAGGATATGCCCGAGGAAATTTTGATTGATGTAACTCCGCTTGATATTGGTGACAGTGTGAAAGTGGCCGACCTTGAATTTAAAAATGCTGAAATCCTGGAAAAAGATTCTGTATCTGTTGTAGGTATCGTAGCTGTTCGTGGTATCGCTGAACTTGAAGCTGAAGCTGCTGAAGCTGCCGAAGGTGAAGAAGAGGAAGAAGAAGGAGTTGAAGGCGAAGCTGCTGAAGGTGAAGAAGGAGCTGAAAATGAAGCTGCTGAAGAGAAATCAGAATAATAAAAAATCTTATGTCGTGAAATATCTTATCGTTGGACTCGGAAACCCCGGTCCGGATTATGAAAACACAAGACATAATATTGGTTTTATGGTATTGGATGCCCTTGCAAAGGCATCCAATGCTGTTTTTGTGGACAAACGTTACGGATTCAGAACAGAAGTAAAACACAAAGGCCGGACGCTTGTGCTTATTAAGCCTGCAACCTTTATGAATCTCAGCGGTAATGCTGTAAGATACTGGCTCAACAAAGAAAAACTTGATACAGACCGCTTGTTGGTTGTACTTGATGATATTGCTCTGGATTTTGGCAGACTCAGAATCAGGACCAAAGGTGGGGATGCCGGTCACAACGGACTTAGCAACATTATTGATACCCTGGGTACAAACCACTTTCCACGCATGCGGCTTGGCGTAGGCAATGATTTTCCGCGCGGAAGACAGGTTGACTATGTGCTGGGAAATATGACCGAAAAAGAAAAAGCAATCCTGAACCAAAATATGGATACCTATATTGATGCAATAAAGGCTTTTACAGTGTTGGGGGTTGAGCGTACAATGAATTTTTATAATAAAAACTAAGCCGGTTTGCTTCCTTTTTTATAACTTGGCTGGAAAAGATATACCGGTGAAACTTTTTTTTCAAAGACTTTTATGCAGAATTGTTGCTTTTTTGTCAGGAATAAAGCTGCCACCTTTCCTGCTGAAACCTGTAGTCAGAATCTATGCTAAAATTTTTTCAATTCCACTGGAATGGTATGATTTTGACCTGAATCAATCTGCTTCCTTTAATCAGTTTTTTACCAGAAGCTTCAAACCCGGGATGCGGAAGTTCTCCGGCGTGCTCTCCGCACCGGCAGAAGGACAAATCTATGCAGCCGGAGAAATTACTGATGGAAAAATGTTGCAGATAAAAAAGCAGGAAATATCTGTTAACGAATTGATCAAATCTGAAAATGTAAAATACAAGGGATATATCAATCTTTATTTGAGTCCATCAGATTATCATCATGTTCATGCACCATGTGATATGGAGGTCATCAGTATCAAATATATCCCGGGATATTATTATACAGTTGCCCCTGCAACTGCACGAAAAAAGCCGGTTTATCTGAAAAATGAAAGGGTCGTGATGCGTGCACAAACAGCCTGGGGTGAGATTTCTTTGGTTTTAATTGCTGCCTTAAATGTTGGTAATATTTCGTTGGAACCGCTCAGAGGAAGGGCTCCTTCAGGAAAAGAAATAAAGGTTTTTTCAGATTTTTCCGGAAAAACCAGCTTCAGACAAGGAGAGCAGATTGCTGTTTTCTACCTCGGCTCTTCAGTAGTCTTGCTTAGCCCGGGAATTATGAATCACCGGAATACATTATCACCCGTAAAACTCGGTGAAGCACTGGATTATCTTGTCCCCGATGATTAATCTCTGTGCTGTGTCAGCCAGCGACGTATCTTATCGTGATTCATGCTAAGTACCAATTCCGTGAAATCATTTAATGCAGTGTCTGCTTTTTCCTGATTTTCAATCTTTTTGTATTTCTCTTCAAAACCTGCCGCCATTTCTGTATATTCTTTCTCAAGCTGTCTTTTTTGAGTTTTTAAATCAGAAATGCTTTCCGCGTAGTTCTCATCCACAAGCTTTGCAAAAGAAATATAATCCACAAACGCATGCTGCTTGCCTAACTCATCAATTGACAAAGAAACAAAGTGTTTATCCAGTGCTTTTTCCGGCGAGGAATGATGATACCTTCCGGGGAAATCATTTGTACCTGAATAAACTGGTATGAAAGGCTGGATGCAGGGCCTTCTGAATGCAAGCCAGAGTAAAACCCCCATCTTTTCAGGGATATCTTCCCGCAGCTCAGCAACAAAGCCATACTGATTGATGTCGGAGCAAATGGCATTGATGCCACCCTCATGTGGATTGCCGCAACGGTAGCGCTGACTTTCATCAAATTCTGTGCCTTCGTAGTGATTTTCAAGTATACGCATAAAATCTGTGGCATCAAGCTTTCTCTCTGTTTGTACCGAAAAAGGCATGGGCTTATTCAGGGGAACAGGTGCTTCTGTAACAAGCGACAGCCCCTGCCATTTTCTCATGATATTTCCGGGATGTGCCAGGCTTTCAGGCTTGCCGTAAGCTTTTCTGAAATTGAATTTGTCGTCTTTGTCCGGATTATACCATTTTCTTTCAATGGCGTAGTTAATTAAATCAGATGATCCCAGGTAGTTTTCCTTATCATCCAGGTCCACTTCCTGAATGGTGTAGTAATTGGAAATAAACATGACCTCATTGTCTGGGACACGCTGTGCCACCCAGTGTTTTCCATGAACAACAGCCATCACCCATGCTTCATTTTTATCAGCGATGGAATAACTGCGGCCCGGTGAATCATACCCATATGTTTCAATGAGCCTGCCTGCCAGCTCAACGGCTTCGCGTGCCGTAGAAGCATTGCGTGCCATGATCCTGCGCAGATAGTATCCGATACCGCCATTCTCTGTTTCAGGCTCATTCTCCCTGGAAGGGCATGCATTTGATACAATGCATACAGCATGCTCATTGACATAGCAATCTGCAAAATCCTGGCCTGGCATTTGCATCCACAGGGCAGCATATGCCTCAGTGCCTTCCCTGAGTTTTGCACCGTTTTTTAATTTGTATAGCTTGCCTTTGGGATGAGTTTCGTTTTTCAGGGCATGCATGCTGAGGATATTTTCACCATAATCATCCTCATTATGTGCCAGCATTATGCTTCCGGATTTTGTGGCATTTTTTCCGGCAATTATGGTATAACAATCAAAGCCTTGTTGTGAGAACAGAGGCTGAGCAAAAAGCAGGAAAACAAATACAATGCCTGAGCGGCGGATTTTTTTTCTTAATCTCATGATAGGTTTTGTTTCAGTTTGATTATTCTAACCTGACTTCCAGTTCCAGTTCGATACCAAATTTGTAATGTATGTCTTCACGAATTTGTTCTGCAAGTCTGAGTATATCGTCGGGGCCTGCCATGCCATAGTTTACCAGCACAAGTGCCTGGTTTGGATGTACACCTGCATCCCCGACACGGTGTGCTTTCCATCCGGCCCTGTCAATCAGCCAGCCGGCAGGAACCTTTATAGAATCACCCACAGGATAGGATTTGACTTCCGGATAATCTGATTTTATTAACTCAAACTGGGCTTTTGAGATTATCGGGTTTTTAAAGAAACTTCCTGCATTACCGATTTTGTCAGGATCGGGAAGTTTTGCTTCCCGTATTGCAATTACAGCTTCCCTTACCGCTAGAGGAGCAGGCTCTTTTCCGGCAAGCATTTCTGTGATGCTGCCATAGGCAATATTTGGTCTGGCTTTTTTACTAAGCCTGAAGTTGACATAGGAAATGAAAACTTTACCACGCAATTCACCTTTGAAAACAGAGTCTCTGTAATCAAACCGGCATGATTCTGCCGGAAGCTTAAAATCTTCACCGGTATCAAGGTAAAATCCCTCAACACTCTCTATGAAGTCCCTGACTTCAACACCGTATGCCCCGATGTTTTGTATGGGCGCAGCACCAACCTGACCCGGAATAAGTGAAAGGTTCTCCAGGCCGTAATATCCCTGTTTTATTGTCCTGGAAACAAATTCATCCCAATCATAGCCGGAACTGACTTTTAGCACAACTTCCTCTTCGCTTTCTTCCTTAACCTCAAAGCTTTGCTCTGTTGGATGCAATACCAGGCCATGAAAATCTTCCCTGAATACGATGTTGGAGCCCCCACCCAGTATGAGGATTTTTTCAGTGGAAAATTCAGATTGAAGTATTTTCTCTTTGAGTTCTTCTGGCTTGCCTACAGTATCAAACCACCTGGCCTGTACATCAAAATGAAAAGTATTGAAATCTTTCAGTGGAAAATTCGTTTCCATAAATGTTTTCCTTTTTTACAAATGTAAACAAATGTAGGGAATCTTGTTTTTTTTCTAATTTAGAGTTTTAAACGGCAAGACGTGAAAAGTATTTACATTACAGTAACAAACGACTTAGCGACAGATCAACGCATGCATAAAACTGCTTTGAACCTGAGCGAAAATGGCTTTCAGGTTTGTTTAACCGGCAGAAAAATGCCGCAATCGGGCAAAATTCAGCGACCATATTCCACAAAACGCCTGCGTTTTTTATGTAAAAAGGGCTTTTTGTTTTATGCCTGTTATAATGTCCGGATGTTCTTTTTTCTCCTTTTCCGCCCTTGGGATGTTGTTTTGGCTTGTGATATGGACACACTGCCTGCAGGATGGGCCGCTTCAAAAATCCGTGGGAAAAAGCTGGTTTTTGATAGTCATGAACTGTTTTCAGAGGTACCTGAACTGCAAAACCGCAAATTTGTACGAAAAGTCTGGCAGAAGCTTGAGTCATGGCTGATACCCAAAGTGGATGCTGCTTATACGGTTTCTGACAGCATTGCCGCTTATTATAAAAGCAAGCACGGGGTAGAATTTTCTGTGATAAGAAATCTCCCTTATAAGTCCCAAAAAACACTGGTCAAGCCACCGGTATTGCCTGAACAGGATTTTATTATATATCAGGGTAGTCTCAATACCGGCCGGGGCATTGAAAAGCTCATAAATGCCATGAAATATTTGCCGGATCTGGATTTGCTGATTGCCGGCACCGGACCGCTGGAAAAAAGAATACGGCAAAAATGCGAAGCCTTGCCTTACAAAGATAGAATATTTATACCCGGGAGATTGGATTTTGATAAACTGGCGGCCATTACAATACATGCCTCCATTGGAGTGAGTCTTGAGGCGGATATGGGACTGAACTACCGTTATGCATTGCCAAACAAGTTGTTTGATTATATGCGTGCCGGTGTGCCTGTTCTTGTGAGTGATTTGCCTGAAATGAGAGCATTTGTTGAAGCAGCCAATATTGGCAGATGGGTGACCCCGGATGCAGAAGCAGAAAAGCTTGCCTCAGAAATTAATTTGATGTACAGAGACAAGGAAAAACTGGCCATCTACAGGCAAAATGCAAAAGAGACGTTAAAGAAATATAACTGGGAATCCGAATCACTCAAACAGCTTGAGGTCTTCAGAGCCATCTGAGAATTTTCCAAAATCAAGCTGTGAAACTTCTGTGCCCTCACCTGACATTTTGCCATCTTCAATGACCAGGCTTGGTTCAGGAAAATCACGGATCAGGCTGTAATTGTGTGTTACCATCAAAACGGCCTTGCCGTTATCCCTGATTTTGCGTAGAATTTCTATGATCTGTCCTCCTGATTTGGGGTCAAGGTTGCCGGTAGGTTCATCTGCCAGAATGATTTCAGGCTCATTAAGCAATGCTCTGGCAATGACAACCCTTTGTTGTTCTCCTCCGGATAGGGTATGTGGCATTTTGTGTTTTTCAGATACCATATCTACTTTGTCCAGAACAGCATCAATTTGCCGGTCCATCTCTCTTTGGCTCTTCCAGCCCGTGGCTTTAAGTGCAAAAAGAAGGTTTTTGTATACGGTACGGTCACTCAGCAACTGAAAATCCTGAAACACAATACCCAGTTTGCGTCTCAATTTTGGAATATGGCTGGGTTTTAGCCGGGTAAGATCAAAACCTGCAACTTTGGCCTCATCAGCTATTACAGGAATGTCAGCATACAAAGCCTTAAGGAGACTGGTTTTTCCACATCCAACCTTTCCGATGATGTAATAAAAGTCTCCTGTTTTAATCTCAAGATTTACATCTGTGAGAATGTTTTTATCTGACTGGTTTATTTCGGCATGCACCAGCCTGACTATAATATCTGATGACTTGTTTTTTGCTTCCATGCAATAAAACTGTTCTTGTTTGGGTTAATAATAAAACCTATGCTGACAAAGGTAAACATAAAATGGCAAGTGACTGAATCTATATGTGTTAGAAATAAACAGTGTATTGTTAATTAAAAGCTATTTCCACCCATCGCAGGCTGATGAATTATCCTTACCTTTAAATCCAAAATAAGTACCTTGTAAAATATTAATAAACAGAGATTTATGCAATATATAACTGGCAAGTCAATAAAAATATCAGCACTGGCTGTAATTCTCCTGTTCTCGGGTATGCTGGTTTCTGCCCAGGAGAGTGTGCGATATGACAACAGACAAGAAAAATTTGACAAGGCAATGGTCCTGTACAAACATAAAAAGTACAGCGCTGCCCAAAGAGCCTTCAACGAATTTGCACAAAGGCATAGTCAGGATGATGCCTTGCTGAAAGAAGATGCGGAATATTTTGCTGCTATGTGTGCAATGAAACTTTATAATCTGGATGTGAGTCATCTCATTGAAGAATTTATTCATCAGCATCCTGAAAATCCGAAAATCAATCAGGCAAGTTTTACCCTGGCCAATCATTATTACCGTCAGAAAAAGTATCGGTCTGCACTGAAATGGTACGATAAAGTTGATAAGCTCAACCTGCCCGATGAGCAGCTCAGTGAATATTATTTCAAAAAAGGATTTTGTCATTATGCCAGGAAAGAATACAATCAGGCAGATAAAGCTTTCTTTGAAATCAAAGATAAGGATGATTTCTACGGACCGCTTGCTACCTATTTTTATTCACATATCAAATACCTGAATCAGCAGTATCAAACCGCTCTGAATGGGTTTGAATCCCTGAGTGATCATGCTCTGTTCGCTCAAATCGTACCTTTTTATATTACACAAATTTACCTCCTGCAGGAAAAATACGAAGCCATCATCGATTATGCTCCCCCCCTGCTAACAAGCATCGAAAGTGAAAGAACCGCCGAAATAGCACGCATCATTGCAGAGGCCCATTTTGAGCTGGAAAACTACACGAAAGCCCTGAAGTATTTTAATATGTATCGGGAAAATGTTGAGGAAATCAATGATGTTGAATACTATCAAATGGCATATGCACATTTCAGGCAGGATAATTATAATCAGGCTGCTGATTATTTTCAGGAGGTGATTGGTGTTGAAGATTCTTTGACCCAAAATGCTGCCTATCACCTCGGTATGTGTTTTATTCATCAGGAAAATAAAAATAAAGCAAAAACAGCGTTTGGCATTGCAGCACAAAATGATTTCGATAAAAACATCAGCGAAGACGCGCTCTATAATTACGCCAAACTATGTTTTGAATTGGATTACTCACCCTTCAATGAAGCCATCAATTCCTTAAAGCAGTTTATTGAAACGTATCCCAACTCAGTGAGAATTGATGAAGCTTATGAATACATGCTTGATGCATTGCTCAGTACACAAAACTACGAAGCAGCACTCAGTGTGATTGATGATATGCCAAATCTCACCCCCGAGATAAAAGGTGCATACCAGCGACTGGCTTACTATCGTGCCCTGGAGTCTTTTGCAGACCTGGATTTTGAAAATGTGTACAAGTATCTCGATATGTCCCTGGAGCATAAGCAATATAGCTCCAGATACAAAGCACTCGCCTATTACTGGAAAGCCGATGCACTCTACCGGCAGAAAAAGTACGATGCCAGTATTGATCTGTTCAACAAATTTCTACGGACAAGCGGAGCCATCAGCCTGAAAGAATACGGTAAAGCACATTACAACATTGGCTATGCGTATTTTAAAAAGAAAAATTATAAAGAAGCCGGAATCTGGTTCAGAAAATACGAAGATCATGTAGGAGATACATCCACAGAAATGCTTTGTGATGCATGGAACAGAATAGGAGATAGCTATTTTGTACAATCTTCTTTCGGTGCTGCACGCGATTATTACGATAAATCCGTTGATAATTGCCGTTATGATGCCGATTATGCTTATTATCAAAAAGCTCTTTCTCAGGGCCGGCTGAAAAACCATCAGGGTATGATACAATCCCTGCTAAGCCTGCAGCGTGAATTTCCTGAATCCCGGTACAAAGGCAGCTCTACCTATCAAATTGGTCGTACTTATCACTCCAACCTCGAGAACAGGGATTCAGCAATTTATTATTACAATCAGTACATTGACAATTATCCCAATGGTATCAAAATGAAGTCAGCCCTTAGCGGACTTGCCAATCTGTACTATAATAAACAACAGCTTGAAAATTCTCTGGATGCGTACAAAACCATTGTTGCAAAATTTCCCGGCACCAACGAAGCTGTAACTGCTTTGGAGATGATAAAAAATATTTCTGTTGAAATGAATGATCCAGATTACTATGTGAATTATATTGAGGCGGAAGGCATTGATACCGATATCACAGATTTCGAGAAAGATTCTCTTACCTACAGAACTGCTGAAAACTTATATCGTGATAATGAAATCATGCCTGCCATTGAGGCCTTTGAAAGATATCTGGACAAATATCCCAACGGACATTACATTCTCAAAGCCAATTATTATCTGGCAGTTAGCTGTGATAGCGAGGACATGGAAGACAAAGCGCTAAAAGCATATGAAAATGTCATTAGCAGGCCCAATAATGAGTTTTCTGAAAACGCATATATGAAGGCCGCCAGCATTTCTTTTGACAGAGAGCTGTATGATAAGGCTTTTACATATTATGAAGGACTGGAGGAACTCACTGAACAAAAAGACCGCTTGCTGATGGCCCGGCTGGGTATGATGAGAGCCGCCTATCTGAATGAGAATTATGAAAAAATGATACCCGCCGCTCAGAGAGCGCTTGAAACAGAAAAGCTGAATGATGCTCAGGAACGGGAAGCACAGTATAAGCTGGCAAAAGCCTATTACTACACGGACAGATTACACCTGGCACTTAGTGCATTTAAAAAACTCAGCAATGAAGTTACCAGCTATGAAGGTGGTGAAGCCAAATACCATGTAGCACTGATTAACCTGCAGCAGGGAAATGATACCATTGCAGAAAATGTGATTACGGAATTTTCAAAACAATCCAGTCCGCACAGATACTGGCTGGCAAAAAGCTTCCTTCTACTGGCGGATATTTATACCGATAAGGAGGCTTACTTCCAGGCAAGGCATATCCTGCAATCTGTTATCGATAATTATAACAGTGAAAGCGATGGTATTAAACTTGAAGCCCAGGACAAACTGCAGGAAGTGATTAAGCTTGAAGAAAACGAAGCAATGCAGGATAAAAGCCGGAGAGTAAAGGAACAGATGCCTGAGGATTCAGTGCAAAATGATTCCGTTCCGCAGAACAATAACCCGATTGACGAATCCCAAACACCCGAAGACAATGAGTAAAGATATGAAAAAACACAGCCTGATAATTCTTTTTCTTTTTTTGGCCGGCGGTGTACTGCAGGCTCAAAACGATGAAGAAAGCGGTGATCTGAGTAATCAGCAGGTAACGGTGATTACCGATTATACACCTGTGATTTCTGATGCTTTCAGAATGGAAACTCTGCCTGAAATAACCGATACAAGCACGGTAAAACCGGAGTTCGACTATGATATCTTTAGTCAAAAACTCAATACCAGCTATAATCCCGATCCACTTAGTGCAGCACAGCTTAAGGATGAACCAAAAGAGTCCCTTGAAAACGGATTTGCACGTCTTGCTCTGGGAAGTAAACTGATGCTGAATGCAGAACTCTATTATAACAATACCAGGGATAATGATTTAAACTGGGGTGTCAGAGGTCTTCACCATTCCGGACACGGCAAGCTGGACAACATTGTCAGGGACAATGTCTTTGCCGGGTACAATAAAAACCTGGCAGGCGTACATGCAAAAAAAATGTTTACAGAAACCACACTTAAAGGAAGTCTGAACTTCACAAGCAATCAGCATTTTTTCTATGGTTATAATTCCGTGGGTGTTGAACTGCCGGCAGATTATATCCGGCCGGTGAATAAATCAGACTTTATTGACAATGAACATATGCAGCGGTACAACGTGATGTCAGTGCGTACTGAAGCAAAATCCCGCTATCACAAACATGAACCCTTGAATTATCGTGTGTCACTCGATTATGATTTCTGGTTTGATGCAAAACAAAATCAGGAACATCTGATGGATTTTGACCTCAATCTGAACAAAACCATCAAAAAAGAAATTATTGGCGCTGATGCCGGACTCGTGTTGATACCTGCCAGCTTTGACGAAAATACACCGATGTACATCAATTTTTCACCCTATCTGGCCCACAATGCTGATAATTTCAAACTAAAGCTGGGGCTGCACTCCAAGGCCAGATTTGAAGGAGACTCAACTTCTTATCATTTTTATCCGGATGTGTATATTGAACACAATATAGGTGATGTCATATTGCCTTATGCATCATTTTCGGGAAATCTGCAGGAGCAAAGCATGAACTCACTGAGTAGGACAAATCCCTATATCAGGGACACCCTGGGCGTTAGAGAAGTGAATGAAAAACAACATATTGTGCTTGGGTTTAAAGGACGAATCTCCGAAGAAGTACAATTCAATATCAACGGGCATTATGTCAAAAAAGACAACCAGCACTTTTTTGTCAATGATTATGGCTCCTTGCTGAGAAACAGGTTTGAAGTGGCTTATTCCGATGTGGAAATGTTCAGAGCATACGGAGAGCTGAATTTTAACTTTGGAGATGAGTTTGGCCTTAGGCTGTATGGCAAATACAGACAGTATATCTGGCTCAAAGATATTGAAAAAGCATGGCATGTGCCCAGGGTTGAGTCAGGCCTGTATGCAAGGTTTAAGGTGTTGCCGCAGCTGGAAATTCATGCTGATGCCTTCGTGCTGGCTGACAGATATGCACCTGTGCTGGATGATACACAACGCGTGGTAAGTGAAAAACTTGACCCGGTGATTGATGTTAACCTCGGGGCAAGGTATAGTATAAGCCGGCAATTTAGCGCATTTGCCCAACTTAACAACCTGGCAGGACAAAATTATGAGATGTGGAATCAGTATCCGGTTTATGGTTTTCACGTGATGCTTGGAATGAATTATTCATTCTGATAACAATCGGTTTATCAGGATGTCAGCACCTGTTTATATTGTTGATAATTTGTCTCAAAATCACCGCATTTGTCAGTTTATTAACCGGCAAAATTAACTATCTTTGCATGACATTGAATAAAATGATTTAATATCACTGAATCTCAGAGTAATGGACGAAGAAATTAGAAAGAAAGACCAATATTCCGCAGAAAATATTCAGATCCTCGAAGGTCTGGAAGCTGTAAGGAAAAGACCTGCAATGTATATTGGCGATGTTGGTTCAAAAGGCTTACACCACCTGGTATATGAGGTAATTGACAACTCTATTGATGAGGCGCTCGCCGGACATTGCGACCTGATAGAAATAATCCTTAACGAAGACGGCTCAATTACTACCATAGACAATGGACGGGGAATTCCTGTGGATTACCACGAAAAAGAAGGAAAGTCAGCTCTCGAAGTTGTGATGACAATTCTGCATGCCGGTGGTAAGTTTGATAAAGATTCTTATAAAGTTTCCGGCGGATTGCACGGTGTCGGTGTGTCTTGTGTGAATGCCCTGGCAACATCCCTTAAGGCCGAAGTTCACAGACAAGGTAAAGTCTATGTTCAGGAATATGAAATCGGAAAACCTCTGTATGAAGTAAAAGAAATCGGTGAAACCGATATCCACGGAACAAAAATCACCTTCCTGCCGGACCAGAATATTTTTATAACAACTGAGTTTAAATTTGATATTCTGGCAAACAGATTGCGTGAGCTTGCTTTCCTTAACAAAGGAATCAGACTGAATATTAAGGATTTGAGAACAACAGACGAAGATGGGAATCATCCCGAAAAATCCTATTATTCAGATGAAGGACTTAAAGAATTTGTTGAGTTCCTTGATAAATCACGCGAACCACTGACACAGGATATTGTTCACATCAGGAATGAAGAAAGTGAAGTTCCGGTGGAAGTAGCACTGCAGTACAATACTTCCTTTAATGAAAATGTGTTCTCCTACGTGAATAACATCAATACCATTGAAGGAGGAACTCATCTTACCGGCTTTAGACGGGGGCTCACACGTACACTAAAAACTTATGCTGATAATTCTGGCATGCTTTCAAAGCTCAAGTTTGAAATTGCAGGAGATGACTTCCGTGAAGGCCTGACAGCGGTAATTTCTGTAAAAGTACAGGAACCACAGTTTGAAGGTCAGACCAAAACAAAGCTTGGCAATTCCGATGTGGCCGGTTATGTAAATCAGGCCGTAAGTGAAGCCCTGAAAAATTATCTGGAAGAAAATCCAAAAGATGCCAAAACCATTGTCCAGAAAGTGATACTGGCGGCACAGGCCAGGCATGCTGCAAGAAAAGCAAGAGAACTGGTCCAAAGAAAATCTGCTTTATCAGGTGCCGGATTGCCGGGAAAACTTGCTGACTGCTCAACCAAGGATCCTTCAGAAGGTGAGCTTTTCCTTGTGGAGGGAGATTCCGCCGGTGGTACAGCCAAACAAGGCCGTGACAGACGTTTCCAGGCAATTCTGCCGCTGCGTGGTAAAATCCTCAATGTCGAAAAGGCAATGCAACACAAAGTGTTTGAGAATGAAGAAATAAAAAATATTTTTACCGCTCTTGGCATTGTCATGGGGAATGAAGATGACAGCAAAGCCATCAATCTGGAAAAACTGCGCTATCACAAAATTGTAATCATGACGGATGCCGATGTGGATGGTAGCCATATCACAACCCTGATTATGACTTTCTTTTTCAGATATATCAAACCTTTGATTGAAAAAGGCAATCTCTACCTGGCTACACCACCGCTTTATCTCATCAGAAAAGGCAAAAATCAACGCTATGCCTGGAATGAGGAAGAACGTGCCGAAATTTTGCTTGAGCTTACAGGAGGATCCGAAGCCGGCGTGCATATTCAACGGTATAAAGGTCTTGGTGAAATGAACTCAGAACAACTCTGGGAAACTACCATGAATCCCGAAACCCGAAAACTGCAACAGGTAACCATTGATAATGCTGCTGAAGCCGATAGTGTTTTCAGCATGCTGATGGGTGATGAAGTGGCACCAAGACGGGAATTCATTGAGCAGAACGCAAAATATGCCAACATTGATGCCTAAGTAAGAAAATTGTAAATACCTCAACCAAAAAACCATCCTTGCCTGTCATGGATGGTTTTTTATTTTCTGAATAAATCTTTGGCATTGCTCGCCAGAATATCATCCTTGGCTTCCCTTAGTTTCCTGATGGGATTGTATTTTTCGTCAATCTCATCGATGGCTCCGGAAATGTCCTCTCGTTCCGGGAATTTGATCTTGTTTTGTGATGTGTTTTTCACGTATGTTACATTCACCGGGAAGCTTGGCGAAATGTTTTCCACACTGCGTGATTCCATACGGGTATCTTTTGCTGAAAATCCTGTACTGCGCAGAGGGGTTGCTCTCAGACGAGGAAGATTTTCAATATTTTCTTCCACATATCGCTCAACCTGTGTTGTTCCTGAATCTGAGTTGCCCGATGCTTTTCTTTCTGCCACCGGAAGATTATTCGAAGCAAGCTGCATGTCAGCAGAAGACTCTAGTCTTATTTTTTCTGAAAAACCGGTTTCTGTATTGTTTGTTTTATCCGCATCAAAATGAATGACTTCTGATGATTGTGCAAGATGTGCAGGAGAAATATTTTCCTGATTGTTGTTTAGAAGATTGAGATGTAGAATGCCGAAAGCAAGCAGACCTGTAAAGGCTGCAGCTACAGATGCGTAGGCAGTACTGCGCAGTGTAATTACAGGAGTTTTCTTTTTCAGCTTATTTTTGCCATCAAAAGAAATATCCGTGTCGGCTTGTAGTTTTGTTTTTCTGTACAACTCAAATTCTTCCAAAGCCTGATCGTCTTCTGAAATCAGTTTTTCTGCTGCTTTTTTGTCTTCTGAGTCGAGTTCACCCTCAAGCAGTCCGATAAGAAGGCTGTCCCGCTTGTTAAATTCCGGCATTTTCTCGTCCCGTTTCAGGGAAAGCTTGTCACCAAATGATACAGAACTGTCAGAAGTGAGCCTGTATGCACTTGTGTCAAAAATATCAGCATCCAGTTCCGGGTTTTCTTTCAGGAAATGTTCCAGAGCCTGGGCATCTGCCTTGCTCAGCTTGCCTTCTGAAAAATCCAGAAGATATGCTTCGTAGTTATGTTTTGTTATTTTTGACATATTATACAATGGCTTCTATGCTGCCAATTTTTTCTTTCATACATACCCTTGCCCTGTAAATGTAAACTTTTACCTGTGATTCACTCAATTCTGTCATCTCTGCAATTTCCCGGTATGAGTAGCCTTCATAATCTCTCAGTAACAGTACAGACCTTTGAATCTCATTCAAACCTGACAGGGCGTTTTCAAGTACTTCACCAAGGTCGCTGTATTGATTGTCATGATACGGGGAGGAAACCTCAGGGGTTTCTTCCATTTGCTGTTCATGTTTGGACTTGCGTATCATATCAATCATCCTGTTATGTGCTGTGGTGAACAAATATGAACGTACTTTTTTTGCGTCCACCTTTT
The DNA here is from genome assembly GCA_051747965.1 of Bacteroidota bacterium. Classification (GTDB taxonomy): domain Bacteria; phylum Bacteroidota; class Bacteroidia; order Bacteroidales; family ML635J-15; genus JAQIBY01. The sequence continues at coordinate 24,096 of JBNJGS010000003.1, read as the reverse complement.
TATGATTCAACCAGAGTCGCTCATATGCATCCTGAACAATGTCACGGGCGAGTTCTCCATCCCTGATATTGCTCAGGATGAACCTGTACACATTGTCAGAGAACTCTTCTACGCTATTGTTGTACTCTTTGGTTGTCATAATTCACAGGTGTGACGTTTAATCATGCCGAAAAGTTACAAATTTTTTTCTTATTTATTTAAATGGATTTGTATCAGTTCAATAAGATTGTGAAATTGCCTGCTGTGGTATGGATTTTCATTCGCATTTTTAGCCGGATTTGTTTTCAAAAATCTTGTTTTGCACCCCGAAAAGCCATTTGGAAACTTCCGTTTCGCACAGTATATTTGCAGATTGCTAAAATTCAGATAAAAAAAGTAAGGCATAATGCAGTCAAAATTTCCGGAATATAAGAAACTTGATTTACCAGAAGTAAATCGGGAAGTACAGGAGAAGTGGGAAAAAGAGAATGCTTTTGAAGCATCTGTTAAACAACGTGAAGGTCAGCCCCGGTTTATTTTTCATGAAGGCCCGCCGTCAGCCAACGGCAAGCCCGGGATTCATCATGTGATGGCTCGGACAATCAAAGATGCGGTTTGCCGGTACAAAAGTCTGCAGGGCTTTCAGGTAAAACGAAAAGCAGGTTGGGATACCCATGGCTTGCCGGTAGAATTATCTGTTGAAAAAACACTCGGCATCACAAAGGATGATATTGGCAAAAGCATCAGTGTTGAGGAATTTAACAATACCTGTCGCGAGGAGGTGATGAAGTACACCGATATGTGGGAAAACCTGACACGGCAAATGGGATACTGGGTAAATATGGATGATCCCTATGTTACTTATGATAACCGCTATATTGAGACATTGTGGAGTTTGCTGAAAAATATCTTTGATAGAGGTATGCTGTATAAAGGCTATACAATTCAGCCTTATTCGCCCGCAGCAGGCACAGGTCTGAGTACCCATGAGCTGAATCAGCCCGGATGTTACCGTGATGTAAAAGATACCACGGCTGTAGGCATGTTTCGCATTCCTGAAAGGAAAGAAAACGCGTCAGTTCTGGGAAAATCGGATACTGAAACCTATTTTCTGGCCTGGACTACAACTCCATGGACACTTCCATCAAATACTGCCCTGGCTGTTGGCCCGAAAATTGATTATGTCATGGTGAAAACCCTGAATCCATACACCGGGAAACCGGTTCATGTCATCCTTGCCAAAGATTGTATGCAGACCTACTTCAATCCTGAGCTTGAAAATGGAGATTTTGACCAGTTTCAAGCCGGAAGCAAAAAACTGCCCTGGCAAATGATCGGCGGGTTTAAAGGGAAAGACCTGGCCGGGATGTCTTATGAGCAGTTGATAGACTGGGTAAAGCCAACCAAAGATGCTTTCCGGGTAATTGAAGGTGATTATGTCACCACAGAGGATGGAACCGGTGTGGTTCATATTGCACCAACCTTTGGTGCCGATGATGACCGGGTAGCCCGCCTTGCAGATATTCCTCCCCTGATTTTGATTGACAAAAATGGCCAGAGAGTGCCTATGGTGGACAAAAAAGGACGTATGATGCCTATTGAAGATATCGATCCTGATTTTGTCAAAAAATATGTAAACACAGAGTCTTATCAGGATTTTGCCGGTCGATATGTGAAGAATGAATATGATGACAATACCAGCGATCAAGAACCCGGTCTGGATGTTGATATTGCCGTTAGTCTGAAAAAGGACGGCAAAGCATTTCAGGTCGAAAAGTATGTCCATAATTATCCGCATTGCTGGCGTACTGATAAACCCATTCTGTATTATCCGCTTGATTCATGGTTTATCAAAACTACCGACATCAAGGACAGAATGATTGAGCTGAACAAAAAAATCAACTGGAAACCAAAAAGTACAGGAGAAGGCCGTTTTGGTAAATGGCTGGAAAACCTGGTAGATTGGAACCTCAGCCGGTCGAGATATTGGGGAACTCCTCTGCCTGTATGGAGCACAGAAGACGGAGGCGAGCGTAAGTGTATCGGCTCTGTGGCTGAATTGATGCAGGAGATTAACAAAGCAGTGGATGCCGGTATGATGGAGGAAAATCCTTTCAGGGAATTTGAAACCGGTGTTTACAGCAAAGAGAATTATGAGAAAATTGATTTGCACAGGCCTTTTGTGGATAAGATTGTGCTGGTAAGTGATTCAGGTGAGAAAATGACCCGTGAGCCTGATCTGATAGATGTTTGGTTTGATTCCGGTGCAATGCCTTATGCACAATGGCATTATCCTTTTGAAAATACCGAAAACTTTGACGAATTGATACCGGCAGATTTTATTGCCGAGGGCGTTGATCAAACACGAGGATGGTTTTTTACCCTGCACGCCATTGCTGCGATGATCAGTGACGATGTGGCCTTTAAAAATATCATTTCCAATGGCCTTGTGCTGGATAAACATGGCAACAAAATGTCAAAACGACTTGGCAATGCCGTGGACCCCTTTGAAATCATGAATAAATATGGCTCGGATGCACTCAGATGGTATATGGTTACCAACGCACAACCCTGGGATAATTTGAAATTTGACCCCAAAGGTATAGAGGAGATTCAGAGAAAATTCTTCAGTACACTATATAATACATACAATTTCTTTGCACTTTATGCCAATGTTGATGCCTACCAACCTGGTGAAAAAAATATTCCGGTGGAAAAGCGTCCGGAGCTTGATCAGTGGATAATTTCACAGCTCAACAGCCTGAAACGTGATGTGGAAAAAGCATTTGACAATTATGAACCCACCCGTGCCGGCAGGTTGATTCAAAGTTTTGTTATTGACCATCTCAGCAACTGGTATGTTAGGCTGGGAAGAAAACGTTACTGGGGCGGCACAATGGATGATGATAAATTGTCCGCCTACCAGACACTCGAAACATGCCTTCTGTCTGTAGCCAGATTGATGAGCCCGATTGCACCGTTTTATCCGGAGAAAATCTATGCCGATCTTACCATGGGTAATGGCAAATCTTCAGTGCATCTGGAAGATTTTCCTGCTTATGATGAAAAATATATTGATTCAGATCTCGAAGAACGTATGCAGATGGCGCAGAGCATATCCAGTATGATTCTGGCATTGCGGCGAAAAGTCAATATTAAGGTCAGACAACCGCTTCAGAAAATCATGATTCCTGTGATGAGTAAAAAAATGCATGAGCAGCTTCAAAAAGTTGAGGATATCATCAAAACAGAAACCAACATTAAGGATGTTGAATATCTTGATGATGCATCAGATGTGCTTGTCAAAAAAATCAAACCTGATTTCAAAGCATTGGGACCAAAATACGGCAAAATGATGAAGCAAATTGCACCCCGTATCATGCAGATGTCACAGGAAGAGATTGCTGAACTCGAAAAAAATGGAGAAGCAAGTATCAATATCGACGGAGAATCCATCACCATTGGCACGGATGATGTGGAAATACTTTCCGAAGATATCCCGGGATGGCTGGTTACAAATCAGGGCAGCCTGACAGTAGCACTTGATATTAAGATTTCTGATGAGCTCAGAAAAGAAGGTGTGGCCAGAGAACTTATCAACCGCATACAAAATCTTCGCAAAGACAGTGGTTTTGATGTGACGGATAAAATCAGGATAGAAATGGCTGCTGATGAGGAAGTTCAGGAAGCAGTGAAACAACATGAAAATTATATCTGCGAACAGACTCTTGCAGAATCAATAAAAATTACAACTAATTTGGAACAAAATTTAACTACCCACGTAAACGTTGATAATCTGACCGCAGAATTGCTTATTCACAAGGCAGATGTTTAGCGCAAAAAAATTACAACTATGGCAGAAGAGAACAAAGAAAAAAAGAGATACAACAGCGAGGAACTCCAGGAGTTCAAGGAAATAATTCTTAAGAAGCTTGAAAAAGCCAAGCGGGATTATGAGTTGTACAAATCAGCACTCAACCATAACGACAGCAACGATATTGCTGACACATCACCGACATTTAAGGTGCTTGAAGAAGGTGCTACTGTCTTGTCTAAAGAAGAAGCGGGTCGTCTGGCACAACGGCAGGCAAAATTCATCCAACACCTGAATGCCGCGCTGGTCCGCATCGAAAACGGCACCTATGGTGTATGCCGTGAAACCGGTAAACTTATTGCCAAAGAGAGACTCAAGGCTGTGCCTCATGCTACCCTTAGTGTTGAAGCAAAGAACAGTAGAAAGTAAGAATAAAGACTGACAAAACTTGTTTTCATTGCAGAGCCGGAATAGGTCTGGAATGAAAACAGGTTGTTTATTTTTATGTATGGATACTAAGCGGAAATATTTTTGGATTGCCTCAGGCATTGTTTTATTTGTACTCCTTGCAGATCAGATTTTGAAAATCTGGATAAAAACCAATATGATGCTTGGCGAGGAGTATCGCATTGCTGACTGGTTTATTATCCACTTTACAGAAAATCCAGGCATGGCTTTTGGTATGGAATTCGGCGGTGATTATGGAAAACTTATCCTGAGTTTATTCCGGTTTGTTGCTATTGGATTCATGATATGGTATCTTTTTCGCAGTATTCAAAAAGGAACAAATAAATATTTTCTTGTTGCCTTGTCGCTCATCGTGGCAGGTGCCCTGGGAAATCTTATCGATTCAGCATTTTATGGCATGATTTTCAATCACAGCGCCCACCAGGTGGCAACTTTGTTTCCCCCGGAGGGCGGATATGCCGGTTTTCTGCACGGCAGGGTGGTGGATATGTTTTATTTTCCCATCATCAACGGACATTATCCCGAATGGGTGCCAAAAGTCGGTGGCAACCATTTTATTTTCTTCCGCCCGGTTTTTAATCTGGCCGATTCCGCCATTACTACAGGTGTCTTTGTCCTGATAATCTTTTATAAAAGAGCTTTCGAAACAGAGGAAAATAACAAGCAAGACTGAATTTTTACCTCCATCCCGAAAAAAAAGTAATTTTTTAGCTTTTCACACAACCCCGAGGCAATTTCTTACGTCATTCATTAAAGATTGCAGGAATAAAATATTTTTTGTACTTTAGTGCATTGGGGATAATACATATGAAAAAACTTGTAGTCAGCGGATTATTTGTCTTTCTATCTGTGGTGGTATTCGGTCAGAATACCACAGACAGTGCTCCTGATATAGGTGATTACTACCTGAAGGACATAAAGGAAAAACCCTATGATAAAAGCTTGCTTGATAGTGTGGATAATACGCGCATTGCTATCATTCCGCCAGAGCATTTTGTCTTTGCAAAGGATATTCCGGGGTATCTCCATCCCGGTACCAGCGCAAGTATTCAGGTGAAAGATGTGGATGGAACAAGCTGGCCGGTGATTGACAAAGTGATGACCAAAGAGCATTTTGAAAGCCAGGGGGTGAAATTTATTGACAGAAAAGAAGTGGAATTGAGTTCCGGGTTGAGTGGCGTCATATATACCCTCAGCTTTGAAGCAAAGGGGGTAGAGTTTGAAAGAAAAATGATGTTTGCCGGAAGTTACAATTATACCATCTGGTTGAATGCAAATTATCCGGCAAGTTTAAAAAAAACCGTACTGAAACCAATTATGAGCAGCCTGTTGTCTGCTGATATAATAGAGAGGTGATTGATATGAAAAAACCAAAATTTGTCAGCCTGATTGCCTGCAGCTTTTTGCTGATGCTGCCATTTGCTGTATTTTCACAGAACCCGGATAATGTGCTTATACATAACATTAATTACGAAACAGAAGACCAGGATATGTGGGGGCCCGGTGATGCATTCAGCCTCGATTTTGACTATGATATCTTCAATCTTGAATGGAACGAGTCGGACCATATCGGAGCTTATACAGAATTTTTCGGCGAGACATTTGGCATGGGCCTGGACTATGGCTTCTGGGGTGTATTCAGGTCAACTTTTAGTATCCATGGCTTTACACTGGGATGGATTGATATCAATTATCCGGTAGAAATTACACTTGATTTTCCTGATGATTACAGCTTCGACCACGGTGAAACTGTTACCATCAATACATGGTATGACGTGCAGGATGATTATTATCTTGATACACACTTTCCCGAGGCAGGGGTCATTGCCCTGGATCTGGAGTTTGGCCTGGGAATGCATATGGACCTGGTGGTAGAACTCTTTGGAACAACAACCATACCCCTGATCCCTTCCTTTAACATACCCTCTGAACCAGTACCCGGCGAACCTCTCCCACACGATTCGATTGCTATATTTTATCTTAACGGTGCCACCGGAGAGGTTGTGTATCCTTGTCTTGACCCCGTTACCGGCCTGCCTGCTTTTTGTGATGATGACATTCTGCCTGTTATCATACCGGATTGGTTTGGCATCGGCTTGACCGGAGAAATCGATCTGCCCTATGTGGAAACAACTGACTGGCTCGACCCGCAAACCCAGTGTCTGCATGCCTACGGACAGGATAACTGGATACACTTCAATCTGAATGTACTGACATTCCTAAGTGCCATCGCAAATCTGATTCCACCGCCCACCGGACCGGCAATTTCACAGGTGATTGATATCATTGAAGGAGGAACCATAAACTATGATGTAGGTCCTGTATCAGCAATCATTGATTATTATATTCTTCAGATTTCTTTTGATATGAACAGCTGGATGACACAGGAATTTGATTTCTGCCCAACCATCTGGACAACACTCGGATTTCCGGTCAGTATGCCATATACAGTCACCGATCCCAACGATGGGGATAATGTTGTGGATGCCGGAGATGCTTCCGATATTACCTTTGAAGTCAACAATGACCTGAATGTGACCTATCCCTGCCACAACTGGGACTCTATGGACATCAGTGTAGAATATGATATTACGCCGAGTTTTACCAATCATACCTGGGACTCCCTGGCTTTCGACTTCCTTTATTCCGTAGTCTGGGCCTCCATAGAAATTGTGCTGGAAACACCATTCAAATCCAATGAAATACCGGCATTTAACCTCCCGGTTACCTACGAAGACCCGGAAACAGGAGAAACACAATACCTTGAAGCCAGTGCCCCGGGCTATCATGTGCCTGAGGTTGATTTATCAGATTACCTGGCAAAAGATGAATATGTTTATGTAGATACAGCCAAAAACGGTGCAAAAGATATTTCTATCGGACCCTTTGAAATCGGACCTTTGCTGGAAGGATCGGTGCCGCTGGGTTATATCCCCATCAACTGGTTTGATGAAACCTGGGAGATGGCCGGTTTTTATGAAGATGATGACTCCGTTCAGGATGTAGTCAATATCATTCCTCTGCCTGAACTTGATATGGAAATTGATGGTAATGATATTCTCTGCTTCGGTGATACTACCGGAGTTATTACGGTAACAGCACTCAACTCAACCGGGCCTTACACCTTTGAATATTCTACCGGAGTAGTCAATACACATATGGACCCTGTCGACAGCATTTACGTACCTGCAGGATATTACTTTGTCACAGTTTCTGATGTGTACGGATGCGAAGTCACCTCGGAACTGAATGTGACACACCTTTATCCACCGATTTGGTCTGAAACCGACGGGGATGATGTACTTTGTCATGGGGAAGCTACCGGCAACCTGTATGCTGAATCTGGTGGCGGTGCCCTGCCACACGGATATTACTGGGATCCGCCTGGTGTTGATCAGCAAAATGTGGAGAATGTGTATGCCGGTTGGCATTATCTTACCATCACAGATTCTGTGGGGTGCCTGCATGAAGACTCTGTATTTATCGATGAGCCGGATGAGCCACTTAGCATGTCTTATGAATTTACCAATGTTTCCTGTCATGGTGGTTATGATGGCGCCCTGGATGTTACTGCCGCCGGCGGAACACCACCCTATTACTACGAATGGGACAATGGCATGCTGACAGAAGATTTGATGAATATTCCGGCCGGAAATTACACCATTACCATTACAGATGCCAATGGCTGTGACCTCTCACATACCATGGTGGTAATTGAACCCGAACCTGTTGTTGCCAATATACAGGCCGAAGATGTATCATGTCACGGATTTGAAAATGGCAGTATTGATCTAAGCGTGACCGGGGGAACACCACCATATGATTATCAATGGAATAATGGTGACGGTATTGAAGACCTTGAAGATGTAGAAGCCGGAATATATATTGTTACCATCACCGACCAAAACAATTGCCAGACCTATGCCTATGTACAGATAGACGAACCTGACCTGCCTCTAACAGCAGAAATTGAACATGAAGATGTCAGATGCTACGGGGAAGGCAATGGCTGGGCTGAAGTAAACGTCTACGGAGGAACAGAACCATATTATTATCACTGGTCCAATGGTGAAATCGGCCAGAGCATTGATACCCTGGACCCGGGTACCTATGCTGTAAGCATTACAGATAATCACGATTGCGTAGCTTATGATACAGTAGAAATCATAGAGCCGGATGCCCCTTTGTCGGCTTCCATCACGGCCACCGACGCTTCTTGCGGTGGATATTCTGACGGGTCTGTAGAAATCACTGCCTCCGGCGGAACTCCACCATATCACTATAGCTGGTCAAACGGCTCCTGGGAAGAAGATTTGCAGAATGTTCCCGCAGGCGTATATACCGTCACTCTTACCGACGATCATTATTGTCATTTTGTGATTTCTGATACGGTCATGCAACCGGAACCCATCACCACTGTGGCACTTGACGACCCAACCATATGTTATGGTCAGACAGATACCATTGGATTCAATATGATTACCGGTGGTGTGCCACCCTATGATGTCTTCTGGACACATCACGGGATGATGGGGGATCCTATTGAAGTATATCCGCAGGAAACAACAGAATACGGAGCATTTGTTTTGGATGCTACAGGCTGTATCAGTGATACATCTTACTTTACAGTCACTGTGCTGGATTCTCTGGAATTTGATGTCATTGCCAACCGCGATACTGTTTGTCCGGGAGATGAGGTGACATTCAGCATGAACTTAAGAGGCGGCGGTGGCTGGCCATATGAAGTGTATATGAATGACAGCCTGATTGAAGGTTCTGAAATTGTTGTGACACCAGAAACAGACTCTGTATTTGCCTTCACAGCCTGGGATGCTTGTCACTTTGACAGTGTTTATATTGAATATCCTGTTGAAACCCGGGAATTGCCACCGATAGCAATCAATGCTGATGTAACCGAAGGTTGTCAGCCGCTTACCGTACATTTTAATGAAGGTAGCCCGGATATTGGTCAGGAATACCGCTGGAATTTTGATGATGGGGATGTGGAAAACCTTTCATTTGACAAACAACCGGTACACACATTCTTTAATGCCACCACATACCATGTCAACCTTTTGGTAACCTCAACCGACGGATGCCGAAACAGAGATGATGTGGCCATAACTGTACATCCACGACCAGATGCGGAGTTTGAGCCATCAAAGATCAATGTTTCGCTCAACAGTCCCCTGGTTACTTTTACAAATTATACTGACGGAGGTTATTTTTATCACTGGGACTTTGCCGACGGAACCCTATCTGAACAGGAAAATCCACAGCATTCTTATAGCCAGCCCGGCAGATATAATGTGCAACTTGCCACTGAATCACTCTTTGGCTGTAAGGATACTGCCCGGGTTGAACTGACTGTGGCAGGGGAGTTGTTGGTATTTGCACCTACCGGATTCTCACCCAACTATGATGATGTGAATGAGGAATTTGGCATTGTCGTTTCAGGAATTGATCTTGAATCCTATCACCTGGAAGTTTATAACCGCTGGGGTGAAAAAGTTTTTGTGTCTGATCATCACGATGATGGATGGGATGGTACAATGAACAAGCAGGAATGCCCGGAAGGTGTCTATACCTGGATGCTGGAATTTGAAGATTATTACGGAAATGTCTATGAGCGAACAGGGAAAGTTACCCTGATGCGTTAAAAACCAAATCCATATATGAAGATCAAAAGACCGGTAAGATGCCGGTCTTTTGTGCTTCATCACTATTATCTGCCGCGGTTTTTACGGATGAAAAATATTATTACATTTGTTTTGTAATCAATGGACGGGGATTATGCAAAAGCTACTTTTTCTGACAATATCAGTTTGTCTGGGGATTACCAATGCCTGGGCACAAACGGGTTTGTTCCGGGGATCTGTTACAGACCCTGAAAATGAACCGCTTTATGGTGTCAATGTGATGATTGAGCAGGATGATACGGATTTCACAGATGGAGGAATCACAGACTTTGACGGTGATTTTAGCTTTGAGCTGAAACCCGGTGATTACCTTGTGAAATACAAGTACGTGGGATACAATACCGTAGAAAAAAATATGACAATTGCAGAAAACGATACCATTGTTGAAAATGTCACCCTTCATGAGAAAGCAGAAATCATCGAAGAAGTTGTAGTGAGTGCTTCCAAATATGAGCAGAAACTTTCGGAGGTGACAGTTTCTATGGAAGTTATCAAGCCAAAAATGATTGAAAATACAAACACCAATGATATGGAGGATGCCATAAATAAAATACCCGGTGTTGATGTCAATGATCAGCAACCCAGCATACGCGGGGGAAGTGGCTGGTCATACGGTGCCGGCAGCCGGGTGCTTGTGCTTGTGGACGAGTTGCCTATCATTGCCGCCGATGCAGGCAATGTGAAATGGGATTACCTGCCTGTGGAAAATGTATCTCAGGTTGAAGTCATCAAAGGTGCATCTTCTGTTCTGTATGGATCCTCTGCCATGAATGGTGTCATTAACCTGCGTACAGCTTATCCTACAGAAAAAACACAGACAAAGATTATTTACAATGTAGGCTTTTATAATCAACCCGGAAATCCAATCAAACAACTCAATGGAAAAACCTGGGATACAAGACTCTATACCAATGAAAATTTTTATCAGGAGGACCAGTGCGAGGTATCAGTTCCTGTGCGCGAAGAAGTATTCTACTGGGTAAATAAGCCCATGTTCGGAGGATTGAGTTTTGCTCATCAGCAGCAGTTCGGGAATTTTGATTTTGTTCTGGCAGGAAAGCACTATGTTGATGAAGGATATCGTACTGATAATTACAATAAAAGAACCCGCTTAAACACAAATATGCGTTTCCGGAGTAAAAAAATCGACGGCCTCGCCTATGGTGTCAATGCAAACTTAATGGGTGGTAAAAAATCTGATTTCCTGCTGTGGTCTTCTGAAACACTTGCAGATACAAGTGGTAATGATTCAATCGTCATCCGGCCGTTACAGAGCATGGAAGGGGCAACAAATCCCAACGAAGGGATCAGGTTCAATATTGACCCCTTTATTTATTATTATAAGGACAACGGCTCCAGATACAGTATCCGCACCAGATATTACAGAGTTCAAAACCGGATACCCTCTGATAGCACAAAAAACAACAATAGTGAAATATATTACGGCGAGTACCGGTATCAAACAGATCTTGGCGATTACACAAAAATTGCGACCGGTGGAGTAAATTCCTACGCAGAGGTGGAATCCAACCTCTATGGCAATCATTTCAGCAATAATCTGGCCGCCTATGTGCAGGTGGACAATGATTTTGGAAACCTGAAAACCTCAGTTGGTGTAAGGGGTGAATATTATCGGGTGGATACAACACAAACAGAATCCATGGTTGATATTAAAATAGGTAATAAAAGCATGGAAATACCTGTGAAACCTGTTTTCAGGGCAGGAGCGAATTATCGCCTGGCGGAATACACAAACCTGCGGGCAAGCTTTGGGCAGGGATATAGATTTCCCAGTATAGCAGAAAAATACACAGCAACTGCCTTTGCCGGTATGTTAAATGTCTTTCCGAACCCCCGTCTGGAGAGCGAAACAGGTTGGAATGCAGAAGTAGGCGGACGCCAGGGTTTTCGCATAGGTAGAGACTGGAAAGGCTTTGCAGATATCTCGGCTTTTTATTCCAGATACAACAACATGATGGAGTTCTCTTTCGGATATTTTGATACCGAAACATATATGCCACTTCCGGATACTGTGATGCCAACGGCAGATAATATTGGATTCCAGTCAATGAATATTGGTGATGTTAGAATCATCGGGATGGATTTTTCAGTTTCTGCAAGCGGAGAAATCTTCAGAGGGCTTGATGCCACCCTGTTTGCCGGATATACCTATCTCAGCCCGGTAAATCTTTACGACAATGAAGCTGACAAGGAAGAGATTTATGCCACAAAAAGCAGAGAGACAGATTATCTGAAATACAGATACAAACACAGTGTAAAAGGCAATGTCATCCTTGAGTATAGTGTCTTGTCTGCAGGAATATCAATGATTTATCACAGCCCTGTGCTGGCAGTGGACAATATCTTTGTCTCATCTGATCCCGGGGAACAAATGTTTAACAATGCTGTCTTGCCGGGTTATACAGATTATTATGCATACAACAAATACAGGCCTATGCTTACATGGGATATGCATGCAGGCTGGCAGATGAATGAAAACATTAAGAGCTCAGTAGTTATCAGAAACCTGTTCAACAGAGAGCTGGTGCAAAGACCCGGAAATATGATGCCTCCCAGATCTGTGTCGTACCAGTTTACAGCAAAATTCTAACCGTTGATCACTTCTTGTATTTTTGCATCAGTGCTTTAACAGGTTCAAGGCCTTGATAAGTGCCCTCCTGTATTGCTTTCAAAACAGCTCCTCCGCCCGTGAAAATGTAGTATTTGGGATTGTCAAGGGCTACAATATAAAGGCCGGGCAGCAGGCGTTTGAGTTCCTGCATGGTATCTCCACCACCATATAGTTTGACAGCTTCAGGGTTGGAGTCGGTTAGCTGATCAAGAGCCATGGTGCCGTCATTGAAATGGGGCGTAAATCCCATTACGGCATTGATGAAAATTGTCTTCGCTGAAAGAAACACATCTTTCACTTCTTCGTCTTCAAATGAGCTGGGAGCTACATCCAGTACATAATTGAGTTCCTGGCCTGCTTTCAAATCTTTCACATTGTGCTTTCGGTATTTGCCTTCTTTCTTGCCATCAAGTGTATCTGACTCAACAATACAGGAAAGTTCCATAATTTTATCCTTGTGTTTTTCTGCATGCTTAACAAAGTCTTTGGCAAGTTTCAGATTTTCTTCGTTGACACCTTTGATGCTGATATCATATTTGGCACACAGGTATGCATTATATATGACCCCGCCCAGCACCAGCTTGTCAGCAATCTCGAGCAGGGCATACAGTGAATCAATTTTTGTATCCATCTTGCTTCCTGCCACCACAGCAACAAAAGGCGATTTTGCATTATATATCCGGTTAAGATTTGCAATTTCCTTTTGCATCAGGTAGCCGGCATAATTGGGTAAAAACTTGTTTACTCCCACTGTAGAAGCATGGGGTTGCCATGAGCCAAAAGCATCATTCACAAATACATCGGCCAGGCCTGCCAGCTGCAGAGCAAAACGTTCTGCATCTTCACCACCTGCTTCCTCTCCGGCAAACCAACGCGTATTGGGAAGATAAATGCCGTCTATATCTCCATTTCGTAAATCCCTGATGTGATGATTGATCGAGGTTTCAATGCCCAGATAACCTTTCTTGCCATGAGGGACAAATTCAGGTACCTTAATGTTGATGTGCAGTTTATTGTTCAGGTAATCAACAATGGGTTGTACCGATGCGTCGTCATCAATCGTGATTTCACCGGTTTCCTTGTCCCTGGGTCTGCCGACATGGGTCATCATGATGATTTTACCACCCTTGGCGTTGATGTGATACATCGTGCCAATTGTCATATCAATACGGTAAGGATCATGTATGATGCCTTCCTTTACCACGTTATGGTCAAATCTTACCAGTACTACCTTGCCTTCTAAATCGGCATCCTGAATTTTTGGGAGTTCTTCTAATGACATATTATTTCTTTTTCTTACCTAACAAAGCTAATCAGATTTTGGTTCTCACAGCTTTTATACTTGGCAATTCTTTTCCTTCAATGTATTCCAGTAAAGCTCCTCCGGCTGTTGAAATATATGAAATTTTGTGCGATAATCCATAACGCTTCAGAGCTGCAATGGAATCACCACCACCAACCAGTGAAAACGCACCAAAATCTGTTGCCCTGGCTGTTGCCAAAGCAATTTTTATTGTACCATTACTGAAATGTGGCATTTCAAATACACCCATGGGGCCGTTCCATAAAATGGATTTTGAGTTTTCAATGACCCTGGTGAAGGTTTCAGCACTTTTTACACCAATATCCAGACCACGCCATCCTTTTGGGATGCGATTGATGTGAGAATGTCTGATCTTTACATTGTTGGTTTTTCCGTCACCAATAAGGCAATCGGTCGGTAAATATAGCTTTACATTGCTGCGGGCGGTAAGATTAAGAATCTCTTTGGCTTTATCAAGTGACTCCTCGTCAACCAGAGAATCACCAACATCGCCACCCATGGCTTTGATAAAGCTGAAGGCCAGGCCTCCGCCAATAATCAGATTATCCACCCGTTCAATCAATGCAAGGACAATGTCTATTTTTGTGGATATCTTAGCTCCGCCGATAACTGCTGTAAATGGTCTCTCTCCTTTGTACAATATGCGGTTAATGTTTTGCATTTCATTTTCCATGAGATACCCCAGCATCTTGTCTTCAGGGAAGAATCTGGCTATGGTGTAGGTTGAGGCATGTTTGCGATGTGCTGTACCAAAGGCATTGTTGACATATACATCACCCAGTTTGGCCAGTTCTTTGGCGAATTTCTCAGAGCCTTCGGTTTCTGCATTCGTGAAACGCAGGTTTTCCAGCATAAGTACATCGCCGGGATTAAGCTCTTTAACAATTCTTTCTGTCTCATCGCCCCGGCACTTGTCTGCAAATTTTACCTCTGTCCCTAAAAGATCTGAAACATAGGGAATGATGTGTTTTACCGAATAATCCATATCCCGTTTGCCATTGGGCCTTCCAAGGTGCGTGAGTATGATTACACTGCCTCCCTCTGACATGATTTTTCTGATGGTGGGGATGGCTGTGCGGATACGTGTGTCATCAGTGATTTTGTGATTCTCGTCCATGGGAACATTGAAATCCACCCTCACCAAAGCACGCTTGCCGCGAAAATCATAATCATCAATGGAATGATCCTCCCGGATGGCTTTGATACTCGGTAACTTCTTCCCTTCAATGTACTCCAGCAAAGCACCCCCTGCTGTTGATACGTATGATATTTTGTGTTCCAGTGCATATTTTTTCAATGCTGCTATACTGTCTCCTCCGCCAACAACAGAATATGCACCCTTATCTGTAGCCCGGGATACCGATAATCCGGTTTTCAGCGTGCCATAGGCAAAATGATTCATTTCAAATACACCCATGGGGCCATTCCACAAAATGCTTGCTGATTTCATAATCACCTGCTCAAATATTTCCGCAGATTTTACACCAATATCCATACCCATCCAGTCTTTCTTTATTTCGTTGACAGGTACATGCTCAATATTGGCTTCATTGCTGAATTCATCTGCTATTAAAATATCTTCCGGTAAATAAACCCTGACCCCGCGTTTGCCGGCAGTCCGCAATATACGCTCTGCTACATCCAGATAATCATCGTCAACAAGAGATTTCCCGACTTCCAGTCCTTTGGCTTTCAAAAAGGTAAATACAATTCCTCCACCAATGATCAGATTGTCAACCTTTTCCAGCAAAGCTTCGATGATGTTGATCTTTGTAGATATTTTGGCTCCGCCAATGATGGCAGTAAATGGTGATTTTGCCTCCTTCAGCAAACTGTCAATTTCCTTTATCTCAGATTCAACCAAATACCCGAACAGCTTGTCATATGGAAAGAATTTGGCAATTGTGCAGGTAGAGGCATGGGCACGATGCGCTGTACCAAAAGCATTGTTTACATACACATCTCCCAGATCAGCCAGTTTCCTGGCAAATGCCTCATCTCCAATGACCTCTTCTTTGTGAAAACGGAGATTCTCAAGCATCAATACCTCACCGGGCCTGAGCTTGTCAGCCATTTTCTTTGTCTCCTTACCCGTGCAATCAGGAGCTATTTTTATTTCCCTGCCCAGCATGCGCTCAACATAATCTGAAATCCTTCTGACACTCAGGGAATCATCATGTTTTCCTTTCGGACGACCCAAATGGGTCATGATGATGACAGAACCTCCCTCGGTCAATATTTTCTGCAATGTGGGGATGGCTGTTACAATCCGGGTATCATCAGTAATTTCTCCGGAATCGTTCAGCGGAACATTGAAATCAACGCGGACAAGTGCCCTCTTCCCTTTGAATTGATAATCGTCAAGATGATTCATAGTGCAGCCGTATTTTATGGCATAAAATTAACACATTTTACAAGGATTGCAGCAATGTTGTTTGGTATTTTATTATATATCAATATCTTTACCTTGGCGGAAACAGCCTGATATAAGAAAACTCCTCTTTTTGCACGACCTGGTTAGTGCTATGATCCCCAGGTACTTCTGTCCAGGCTACGGTACTGAATTGCTTCTGATATGTGTTCGCTGCGGATGGATTCTGATGCTTCCATATCTGCAATCGTTCGGGAAACTTTCAAAATTCTGTCATAGGCCCTGGCTGATAAATCCAGCTTCTCCATAGCAGTTTTTAAAAGTAAATTGGCTGCCTGGTCTACGGCGCAATACTTTTGCATCACTTTTGATGTCATTTGTGCATTGCTGAACATGTTTTTGTTCTGTTTAAATCGCTCTGATTGTACTTCACGGGCACGTATCACCCTTTTGCGTATATCGGAACTGTTTTCCCCGGGCGGATCTGAAGATAATTTATCAAACTCTACCGGTACTACTTCCATGTGGATATCAATCCTGTCAAGAAGTGGTCCCGAAATTTTTGACAGATAGTTTTGAATTCTGCCCGGTGAACAGGAACAATCCCGGGTCGGATGATTATAATATCCGCAGGGGCATGGGTTCATGCTTGACACAAGCATCAGACTGGCCGGATATTCTACCGTAAATTTCGCCCTGCTGATGGTAACAACACGGTCCTCCAGTGGCTGCCGCAGTACCTCAAGCACAGTGCGTTTGAATTCCGGAAGTTCATCAAGGAAAAGTACCCCGTTGTGGGCCAGGGATATTTCTCCGGGTTGCGGATGATTTCCCCCTCCGACAAGGGCAACATCCGAAATGGTATGATGGGGCGAACGAAACGGCCTGCGGGTCATCAGGGAAGTGTCCTTGCCGATCTTACCCGCTACTGAATGAATTTTCGTTGTCTCCAGGGCCTCATCAAGTGTGAGCGGCGGCAAAACTGATGGCAGGCGTTTTGACAGCATAGTCTTTCCTGCTCCCGGAGGACCTATCATAATCAGATTGTGTCCACCGGATGCCGCAATTTCCATGACACGTTTTACATTTTCCTGCCCCCGCACGTCCGAAAAATCCGCTTCATAATCAGAGGAGGTCCGGGCAAATGTTTTCTTAAGGTCAATTGTAGTAGGCTCCAAAGCCATCCGGTCTTCAAAAAAATCCACAACCTCTGTCAAATGTTCCACACCATAAACATCCAGCCCCTCTACCACTGCAGCTTCACGGGCATTGGTCCGGGGAAGAATGAATCCGTCCAGCCCGGCGGATTTCGCTTCCAGGGCCAGGGGAAGTACACCCTTGATTGGCAGAATGCTTCCATCCAGAGATAATTCACCCATGATCATAAAACGATGTATCCTCTCTGATGACATCTGCTCCGATGCAGCCATAACACCGACAGCCAAAGGAAGATCATAAGCAGATCCTTCTTTTCTGAGATCAGCAGGAGCCATATTGATCACAACTTTTCGGCCCGGCCAGTGCATTTCATTGTTTCCCAGGGCAGATACTATCCGTTGGTGAGATTCTTTAACCGCATTGTCCGGTAAACCTACAAGATGAAAATCATATCCCTTGGTGGCATTTGTCTCTATCGTCACAATATGTGCATCTATGCCATGAAATGCACCTCCGTATGTTTTTACTAGCATAGCTCTGGTTTTGACGTCTAAAGTACATAATCAGGCATGAATATCCTAATTTTCCGGATAAAAATATCACAAATCCACAATAAAAGTTTTTCCCGCCATGGATGATAATAAATATTCAGGATATGCTACTGCTCATTGATGTTACAATGGCTTTCGGATGTCCCGGGCTTTGAGAACAACATGCAAAAAAATATCAGTATCCGCCCCAGAATTTTCTGAAAAACCATTCAATGGAAATCAGACCAAGCAAAAGGAAAAATATCCATTTCAGATTGAGCAGTACAGATTGACTGATGCCAGAAGTGATGCGTGGCTTTGCCATGTCCCGTGATTTTAGATTCTCTGGAATATCCGGCATTTCATCAGGATAAAACATCTCAGCATTGGTAGCTTCACTGATCATTTTTAACATGCGGTGATTAGCCTGTGTTTGCAGACCTTCCATAGAAACCGGCTCTACAATGAAATTGCCTTCCTCTGAGTAGAGATTATTCTCGTAATTTACCTCGGCCTTCCACGTATATTCACCGGCCGGCAAGCTTCCCAGACTCAGGCGATAGGCATTCAGACTGCGATTGAAATTGAATTCTCTTGTTTCTTCCGTGCTGTCACTCAGGAATAGCTTAACATCAGGTTCGTTGATAAGCTCATATGCCTGATTGTACAATTCTGCCTCGAAGACCACAGATTTGTTTTCAGCGATAATCTGTTCAGCCTGTACAGCAAATTGCTTGCCCGTACTTTTGGTGATAAGATATTGGGTCAGATTATTGAAGAGATCGTCAAATCCATCATGCGTGCCGTTTTGTATGTATTCTGTCATCCGCCAGCGCCAAAAACCTGTGCCTGTGATGTAGGCAAGTTTACGCTGCTCTTCACCGGAAAGGGCAATCAGTGGTTTTCCTGTTTCTACTCCATTGATGCGCTGCGTGAAAATCATGTCGTAATCACCCGAAAATCTGTAGTCAGCAAAGGGTACATGTAAAGGTGGCATTCTGTCTGATAAATCCAGAAAATCTGCTGAAAGACGGAACCTGTTGAAATCCTTTACGGCTTCCGGTTGTGCGTTGTCCATGCTTTCCCCTTTTATGTCAACCCGAAGGTTGTGAGCAAGGCTGTTGAATGCCTGTAAATCTGACTGAGGTCCAAGAATATACAAGCCGGGGATGCCGCGCTTATCTGCCTGGCTTATCACCGCGGATGCAGCCTTACGCTTTGCCGGAACCTGATGGTAAACAATGAGGTCGGTTTCTTCCAGGCTGACAGGGAGCCCATCAAGCATGACAGTGCTGACTGAGAAATTCTTGTTTTGCTCCAGAGCACGATTCATAGCTGCAATATCAGGGTGAGGTGCGGAAGCCAGAATCAAAATCTCCTGCTGATTGTCTATGACATTGACCGATATCAGCTGGCGATTGTTTTCCAGACTGATTTCTCCTTCAACAGGCTCAATAACAACCTCATAGGTTTGTAGGCCTGCTTCTTTGGCTTCAATTTTGATATCTGTATATGCTGTATGTTTGTCACCCGATACAGATACTTCTTTGCTTAGCAAAACTTCACCTTCCTGAATTAATTTGATTGTCAGTTCCTCATCATCCATCTTGTTGGCCCGATAATAAATCCTGAGAGGAAATCTGTTGTTGAGAAATGCCAGACGATTGTATTTCAAGTCGTGGATTAATGCATCCCGCTTCTGCGAAGTATCGCTCAACGCAAGAGTGAATACAGGGAATCTGAAATCACCAAAAAGAGGCAGTGGCTGCCTGCCTTCGTTGTACAGGCCGTCGGTGGCAAGAAGCATGCCGGCAACATGGCGTCCTGCATATCCGGCCTCAAGTGAAAAATGTAAATCTGAAAAATTGCTTAGCCCATCGGTAAAGTCAGGATCAGACTTCTCGCTGACACTGTCACCAAACTGTAGATAATGCAGATCAAAATTTTCTTCCAGGGCAGATTTTAAATCTCTCAGGGCAGTGGGGTAGTCATTTTTGTACCAGGCTGAATCTGCATTCAGCAAAACTGATGAAGAGTTATCCTGGGCAATAATGAAAACAGGTGCCTCTTTTTCCGTTTTTTTGATGTTCAGGGAAGGGCCCGGAAGTAAAAATATCAGTCCGCTGAGAAACAAAAACCTCAGTCCGGCCAACCCACGAATACCCCAAAGGGGAGCATCCCTCAGTTGTTTGTCTTTGTGGTACAGAAAATAACTCAGCCCGCCTGCTGCCAGTATTCCGGGCAGCAGCCACCAGGCTGAGTATACAAAGTTGATGTTCAAAATAGCTCGGTTTTAATGTGTGCTGTTAACTAACGAAAACAGCTTCGGTTTCATTATGTTGTCATAGCGCCACATACATGCAGTGTTTGTCCGGAGACAAAGGATGACATATCTGAACCCAGAAATACTGCTACATCAGCTACTTCTTCGGGTTTTCCTGCGCGCTTTAGAGGAATCTGTTCTGCCCATCCTTTTTTGACATCCTCCGGTAATCCTGCGGTCATTTCGGTTTCAATAAAGCCCGGAGCAATGGCGTTTGACCGGATGTTGCGGCTGCCCAGTTCCTGTGCTACGGATTTGGTGAAGCCGATGATTCCGGCTTTGGATGCAGCGTAATTGGCCTGTCCGGCATTGCCGCTAACACCTACCACTGAGCTCAGGTTGATGATAGAGCCACTCCGCTGTTTCATCATCTGGCGCATGAAAGCTTTGGTCATGTTAAAAACGGATTTCAGGTTGATATTCATTACCATATCCCAGTGTTCTTCCGTCATGCGCATCAGCAAATTGTCACGTGTGATGCCGGCATTGTTCACCAGAATATCCAGCTTGCCAAAATCACTGACAATGTCTTTTGCCAGTTGCTGGGCAGCTTCTGCATTGGCTGCATCACTGACATAAGCCTTTACATTGGTGCCGTATTCCTGCAATTCTTTTTCCGTGTTTCTCAGATTTTCATCGTCCTTAATATCAGTGAATGCCACGTCAGCACCCTCCTGTGCATATCGCAACGCAATTGCTTTACCAATTCCGCGGGCAGCTCCGGTAACCAGAGCAACTTTTCCTTTTAGTAATTCTGCCATAATTATCTTTTTTAAACATTTTGGATGGTAAAGATAAGGCTTATCCGTCATTTGAAAAGCGATTCACCCGATTTTTTCATGATGTCAGGCTGGCACAAGGCTATATAATGTATGTTTGAAATAGGGATAAGACTTTGGGCGCATCCGCCTTTCCCTGCGCTGATGGCTATCCTGCGGCGGAACAGTCTGCGGCCTTTAGTTGCCGCCGGCTTTGCTGTTTACTGTTATCACCTGCAGGGAGCTTCCCTGTCTTGCTTTTGCTGCAATTCCACGCGCGGCAGGCAGAGCGCTGGTCGCTCCTGCAGGTGTACAGTAAAAGCAGCAAGCCGGCGGCAAGCTATCAGCCTGCGCCTTTGCGCAAATTTCACCTCTCCATGAGAAATTTCCTGATGGTGAAAGCTTTTCCCGAAAATGGAAATCAAAACAAATCCGCAAAAAAACCATTATCTTCGCACAAAAGTGATCTTATGCATGTTGTGATTGTTTACGAAGCGGTGATTCCGGTGAAAACCTACGGCGGTACCGGGCGCGATATCTGGTACCTGGGCAACGAATTGCACAAGCGCGGACACAAGGTGACATACCTGGTGGCTCCAGGCTCTGAATGCCCCTTTGCAGATGTACTGCCCCTGGATAAATCACGTAGTCTCAATGCCCAGATTCCGGCCTCTGCTGACATCGTAAATATCCACTACAACCCAAAAGAAGAGATAGAAAAACCTTGCCTGGCAGCCATACATGGCAATTCCAACAATCCGGAAGAAGTTTTTCCCAAAAACAGCGTGTTTGTTTCCAAAAATCATGCTTCACGCTTCGGCTCTGATGCCTTTGTGTACAACGGTATGGACTGGGATAATTACCCGGCGCCGGATTTCTCACTCAGACGTAAAGGCTACCATTTTCTGGGAAAAGCCGCCTGGAAAGTAAAAAACCTGAAAGCCGCCATGGCCATTGCCCGCCGTAACAAAACCACACTTGAGGTGCTTGGTGGCTACCGCTTTAATTTCAAAATGGGCATGCGCTTTACCCTGGATCCACGAGTGCACTTTCACGGCATGGTGGGTGATAAAGAAAAAGCCCACGTGATGAACCGCTCTGAGGCACTGCTTTTTCCGGTCTTGTGGCATGAACCCATGGGGCTGGCGGTAATTGAAAGCCTGTACTACGGATGCCCGGTGTTTGCCACGCCTTACGGGGCGTTGCCTGAGTTGGTGGGAGAGGAGTTTGGCGCTTTGTCCGCATCCCTGGATACGCTAAGCAGGGCCGCCGCATCTGCCGGCGAATACAATGCCCGCCGCTGCCACGAATACGCCCGCGACACGTACAATGCATCCCGCATGACGGACAAATACCTCATGTATTTTGAAAAGGTACTCAATGGCAACCCCATCAATCCCGAACAACCACGCCTGCAATACCCACAAAAGGAAAAGTACCTGGAGTTTGCGTGGTAAGGGCTTGGTTTAGTGTTTGTTAATGCACATGAGGATTTGGGATTTTTAATCCAACGATGAGATTGGACATTATAGACAAACTATAGTTTAGCCTGCCTTCTCAGTCACCCACTGCTGAAAAAAGACATCATAAACGGCGTAGAATTTTTTACCATTTTCATCAAAATTGCTGTAAATTAATTCTGATTTCAACAATGAATTCAGGGCTCTGATTACACCTGATGATGAGCTTAAATCATGTTTTTTAAGAAAATCTCCTGCTGTAATATTGAATACCTGGCCTTCAAGTGCAATTGCCTTCAATAATTCCCATTGGCTTTTTGTTAATAGATTGCGGTAGGAAAAGAAAATTTGTTCTTGTTCTTTAAGAAGAATATATGCCTGTTTTTTCCATAAATCATCACTGATCATTTTTGTGCTTGCAGAAAAAACCCGATTTAACAGCTGTTGCACATAAAATGTGTGCACTTTTGCCCATTTGATGATGTCTGTAGCTGTTTCTTTTTCGATTGTTTTATTATGTTTTTCAAACATCCTGATAACAAAATCGCTATAAACATCTACATCAAGTTTTTTTAGAACCAGGAGTTGTGTGCTTCGGAAAAAGGGGTTTTTAGGCGTTGTAAACATATCCTGCATCAGGTGTTGCCTGCTTCCTGAAAAAATAAAATACACATTCTTTAATGTCTGAATTTTACTTCTTAACCAGGAATCTGTGTTTTTTTCGGGGTATTTAAGGATTTCCTGAAATTCATCAATGGCAATGAGTACATTTGAGTTAAGCTCATCAAGTATCCTGAAAAGTGACTCTATGTTGATTTTTGTGTCATCTTCCTTTAGGTCAATGCTAACACTTGGATTGCCTGTTAAAGGGTCAAACTTCAGGATTGCTCTCAAGGATTTTATGAATTTCCATAGTTTTTTTCCGGGATGTGTTTTTTCAGGTATGGCTTGTATGGCTGAGGATATAATTTTGTTGAAAAACTGATTCATGTTTTCAGTATCCTCAATATCTACATAGATGACACTCCAATCTTTATCCATTTTTTCCAAAACATGATGAATCAGTCCGGTTTTACCTATTCTTCTTATTGAAATAAGGCTGGTATGATTGCCGTTTTTGGCGTTATCAATGATTCTTTTTGTTTCTTCTTCCCTGTCACAAAAGTATTCAGGCCCTTTGTAACCAACGGTGATGAACGGATTTTGCCTTTTTTTTGCCATGATTTCTTGTTCTAATTACAGCAAATATAAGTAACATATTGTTAGTAACAAAATGTTAGTAACAGTTTGTAACAAAAATTAAGGATTTTTTGCCAGCCTGGTTCAAAACTTTTCTGATTTCCATGAAAGCGTTCAGGCCTGATTCGATGTTTTCGATGATGTCATTTACCAGACTGCCGGACTGTAAACCTGTTACGGATGTGCTGATGGTCTGATTCTTCGGTTTTGGTCGGCTTAAAAAATAAATCAACACCCAACCCTTAATAACCAACAATCAAATTGGATGCTGTGCGTTTATTTTTATGTAAATTTGTCAAAAATCATGAATATGAAGCATCTCCGTTTAGTGATTGTTTTGT
>JBNJGS010000002.1:44510-81793 GCA_051747965.1 Bacteroidota bacterium | reverse complement strand
GGATCGTTGCCTGTCATCCGCCGGCTGGTCGGACTAAACCAACTGATCTAAAGGATCGTTGCCTGTCATCCGCCGGCTGGTCGGACTAAACCAACTGAGTTAATGACCCAAATTCTGAGAACCTTTTGTCATCCGCCGGCTGCAGGATTTGATTATAGCCCGTTACCGGCAGGCAACTAAGCCGATGACTTATGTTTTGCAAAAATATGAATAATTTTTAATTTCACAACAAGATCAGCCGGTCATTTGCTTTTCTATGTCCTTTATTTCAACCGGGAAATCTGCCATTAAATCCTCGGCTCCTGTTTCGGTGATGAGGATATTGGTTTCAATGCGTACGCCAATGCCTTCTTTCTGCAGATAGATACCTGGTTCGCAACTCATGACCATGCCGGGCTCAAATGTTCTGTCTTTGTCTCCGACATCATGAACATCAAGGCCGATGAAATGGGATGTGCCGTGAGGAAAATATTTTTTGTATGCCGGGTTATTTTTATCCTCATTGTGAATGTCTTTTTCCGACAGAATGCCAAGTTCAAGTAATTTTTCCTGCATCAACAGCCCGGTTTTTTCATTGATGCTTCTGATTGTTTCACCGGGTTTAAAGAGTTCTATTGCCTGATGATATACATCAAGTACGGCCTGGTATATTGTTATTTGCCGTTTGCTGTATTTCCCGTTTACCGGAATCGTTCGTGAGCAGTCAGCGGGGTAGAGTGCATATTCTGCACCAAAATCCATGAGTAAGAGTTCACCTTCATGGCAGGTTTTGTCGTTGTTGATATAATGCAGAATGCATGCATTTTCCCCTGATGCCAGAATGGGAGCAAAGCTCATGTCATCTGCTCCACGGCTTAATATTTCGTAGCGCATTATGGCTTCAGCCTGATATTCTTTCATGCCGGGTTTTAACTGTCTGAGGACAGAATCGTATGCGTGGCGTGTTATTTCTATGGCTTTACGAATGAGGTCAATTTCTTCTTTTTCTTTAATCACTCTCAGGGGATGAATGCGTGGACAGATGTTATGGACTTTTTTGTCTCCGAAGTAGTTGGCAAAATGTTTTTTCAGCATCTCGGAACCAGAATCTTTGCCATTGAGCAGGTGTTGGTTTGCTTTTTCATTCATGCTGACTTTTTGGGCTTTATTCAGGTAATGCTTTATGGAGTTGTCAATTTCATTAAGCCAGATGACATCATCAATCCCACTGATTTCAGCAGCTTCCTTTTTGTCAAGACGGGGACCATCCCACAACCGGATGCGCTCGTTTGTTTCTTTGGTGAGGAGTAAGCTGTGCTTCTGGTTTTTGTTGTTTTTGTACATCATCAGGCAAGTCCAGTCCTGATTGATGCCTGTCAGCCAGAAAAAATCAGAATCCTGCCTGAAAGGATAATTCTGGTCACCATTTCTGGGATAGTTGTTGTTGGAGCAAAGGATTGCCAGCTCGCCAGCTTCCATCTTGTTAAACAATTTGTTCCTGTTTTTTACAAAAAGTTCAGGGGGGATTCTTTCGTACTTCATAATTCAGGTTCCTTCCAGTCCTTGTTCTTTTTTAGTAATTTTTTCAATGCTTCAACGGCCTGCTCTTCAGGAATATTTTTCATGACAGGTTTTTGACCTTTGTAAAGACTTACTTTGCCTTTTCCTGCCCCGATGTATCCGTAATCGGCATCCAGCATTTCTCCAGGTCCGTTTACGATGCAACCCATCACAGCAATTTTAAGGTCATCAAGATGGCCAAATTCTTTTTTTATCTGACTTGTTGTGTTTTCCAGGTCAAACAAAGTGCGCCCGCAACCCGGGCATGAAATGAATTCTACTTTGCTCCGTCTGATACCTGCAGCCTGTAACAAGTCAAAGATGAAATTGTTACGCTCTTGTAGCATGCCTTCAGTTGCCTCGTAAACAAAACCAGCCATTCTGTTCTCCACCAGGATGGCGCCATATTCTGCAGCTAGAATCATTTCCTGTCCTGAGTCAACAGGGATTTTCAGAAGAACCGTGGTTTCTGATGCAAATTTCCCCAGCCTGCTGATGAAACTTCTGACCTCTCCGGTGGGATAATCTGTGTTTGTGTTGAGAATAACTATAGGTTTTGTCTGGCTCAGACGTTCTTCCAGTTGTCTTTCATCCATATCATCATAGACACATTCAATGGCCTCTGGCTTGTCATTTTTGCGTAGGATTTCAGCATTTACCAGTGAATCAGTACACCATCCCTTGTTTGGACTAATGTTTTCACACAACAATTTGCAATCAATATTTTGCTCTGGCAGATTGGTGTCTTTTGTCAACAGTATTTCCGGACTTGTTTTTCCGCTCAGCCATTTATTTTCCTTTTTATTGAATGTAAAGCCCAGGGCATTTAAATCTTTATCTTCAATTTTGGTGAAATTTCTAAAATCGCAGGCCACCACGGTTTTTGAAAAGGGATGTGGAAGTTGATCTTTATCAATTCCTTCAAATGTATCATATTCCGGTACATAAATTGGCATCCTGACAACCCCGGGTGTTTTGTTTGCAAACTGTTTAACAAGTGTTTGTGCAACAGGAATTTCTTTTTCCGGTGCTTCGGTTAGTGATACCCTGATTGTATCACCGATACCATCTGCTAAAAGAGCACCAATACCTACTGCGGACCTCATGCGTCCTTCCCGACCTTCTCCTGCTTCGGTTACCCCCAGATGCTGCGGGTAGCTGACACCCTCCTGTATCATACGGGCATTTAGCAGGCGACTGGCTTCTACCATGATTTTGGGGTCACTGGCTTTCATCGACAGGATGAGATTATCAAAACTTTCTGCCCTGAAAATGCGATAATACTCCATGGCAGCCTCTACCATGCCTTCCGGAGTGTTGCCGTATCTGTTCATAATACGATCAGACAAACTTCCGTAATTGCTGCCGATACGTATGGCTGTACCGTTTTTTTTGCAGATGTTTATGAGCGGCAGCAAGCGTTCATGCATCAACTCTAATTCACTGTCATATGCTGCATCACTTTTGTTTGTTTTCGTAAACGTAGCGCGTGGGTCCACATAATTGCCGGGATTGATACGTATTTTTTCAACAAGTTCGGCTGCTGCTTCAGCAATTTTTGCATTGAAATGTACATCAGCAATCAATGGGCGTGTATAGCCATCACGGTGAAGAGTGGTTTTTATCTCTTTCAGACTTTCAACTTCTTTTATGCCCTGGGTGGTGATTCTGACAAAATCACCGCCTGCATCAAAAATTCGTTTTGCCTGTTCGATTGTGCTTTTTACATCACGGGTGTTTGTATTCGTCATTGACTGTAAGCGAACCGGATGTGCGCCTCCGACGGGAACATCTCCCACCATAACAATTCTTGACGGAAAACGTTCATAATTAGCAAGGTCTATGCAGTATCGTAATCTCATGTGAGATGCTTATAGATTTTTGCTTAAAGATAAAGAAATCATTGCGGAATTAATAAATTTGCAGAAAGGATAAATATTTAGCTTATG
Source organism: Bacteroidota bacterium (assembly GCA_051747965.1). GTDB lineage: Bacteria > Bacteroidota > Bacteroidia > Bacteroidales > ML635J-15 > JAQIBY01. Next base: position 78,305 of record JBNJGS010000002.1, on the reverse strand, counting down.
TCAATTAAAGTTGAAGGACTTACAAAGAAGTACGGAAGCCAGAAAGCACTTGATAATGTTTCATTCACCATTAATACCGGTCAGATTGCCGGGTTTATTGGGCCAAATGGTGCAGGTAAAACCACAGCAATGCGTATTTTAACCGGGAGCATCCCTCCGACAGAAGGTTTTGCTCTGATTGAAGATATTGATGTGAGTGAAAACTCCCTGGAAATCAGAAAAATGATTGGATATCTTCCTGAAAACAATCCCCTGTACGAGGATATGTATATCCGGGAGTACCTGAATTATGTAGCAGGGATATATAAGCTCAGCAACAAGAGGGCCAGGATAGATGAAATCATTGAGATGACCGGTTTGCAAAGAGAAGTCAGGAAACAGATCGGCGCTTTGTCAAAAGGATATAAGCAGCGAGTGGGCCTTGCTCAGGCCATTATTCATGACCCCCGTGTACTAATCCTTGATGAACCTACAAGCGGACTTGATCCCAATCAGATTGTTGAAATCAGAGAGTTAATCAATCAACTCGGAAAAGAAAAAACGGTCATGCTTTCAACTCATATCATGCAGGAGGTTGAGGCCATTTGCGATCGGGTGTTGATCATCAACAAAGGTAAAATTGTTGCGGATGATAAGGCTGAAGCTCTTTCTGCAGCAAGTGATAAAGAGCGTACTGTGATAGTGGAGTTTGACAAAAACATCAAACCGTCAGATCTGAAAACCATCAAACCGGTGACAAAAGTGTTGCGACTGGAAAATAATAAATATTTGGTTCAAAGTGCAGTAGATAAAGATATCAGACCACTCTTGTTTCAGTACGCAGTTAAGCATAAGCTTACCGTTTTGTCTATGAGCCAAAAGAACAAGAGTCTTGAAGAGGTTTTCCGGGAATTGACAAAATAGAATGAATTTTTGGGAGAATTGCGGTTTTTTTGTACTTTTATTGGTGCATGAAACCCGCATTGCTTACATATTGGCAGGATTTCTGGTATTTATTTTATCCGAAAATTTGTGATGCCTGTGGCAAAAGCCTGTTGCAGCAGGAAGAGATTTTATGTACAAAATGCCTGGTCAAACTTCCGCGGACAAAATTTCATGCTGATCCCGAAAATACATTATCACAGGTCTTCTGGGGCAGAGTGAAGATTGAGCGTGCCACGGCACTCATGGTTTTTGTTAAAGGAAGCCAATATCGCAAACTAATTCATAAGCTCAAATACAAGCGTCGTCCCGATATCGGAGTATTTCTTGGCAGGGAGCTGGGTTCTGAGTTGAATCTGGATGGACATTTTAGTGCAATAGATTGTGTTCTGCCTGTTCCTTTACATCCTGACAAGAAAAAAGTAAGAGGATATAACCAGGCAGAGCGGATCGCCGAAGGTATTTCTCAGGTTATGGGAATCCCGGTCAGCAATGAAAACCTTCATCGCAAGGTATTTACAAAAACCCAGACAAAAAAAGGCCGTTATGATCGTTGGGAGAATGTTTCCGGAGTATTTGCTGTCAGGAATCCTGAGGAGCTTTCCGGTAAACATGTTTTGCTTGTGGATGATGTTATCACTACCGGAGCCACCATCGAAGCATGTGCGCATGCTTTGCTGGAAGTGAAAGATGTCAGAGTTAGCATTGCCAGTATTGGTATGGCAGACAGTTGATTTTGACTTACCAGCGTTGGGCATCTTCAGGTGGATAACCCAAATGATCCATAATACGGTTCACCAGTGTATCAACCAGGGAAATGATACTTTGCGGGCGTGAATAAAACGAAGGAGATGCCGGCATGATAAGTGCACCTGCCAGATTGAGATGTTTCATGTTTTCAAGGTGAATGTGATTGAAAGGTGTCTCGCGTGGCACCAGTATTAACTGTTTTCTTTCTTTCAAAAACACATCTGCGGCACGGGTGATCAGGTTGTCAGCTATACCGTTGGCAATTTTCCCCAGACTGCCCATGGTACAGGGTACAATTACCATACTGTCCCAAACCGATGATCCGGAAGCAAAAGGTGCCATGAAATCGCCGGCATCAAAGGTTTGATGTTTGTATTCAGGAAGGGATTCCAATTCAGTCTCCCACACTTTTATTGCAACCTCTGACATTACCAGTGCCAACTGAGGTGGGTTTGGTAGCTGCTCCAGTTTTGATATCAGGCGTTGGGCATAAATGCTGCCACTTGCACCTGTAATTGCTATCACGATTTTTCTTTGCATATCAGAATGCATAATTAACAGTAAAATGCAGCACATTGTTGTATTCTCCCCAGTCGATCAACCAGGTTTGTCCCCCGGGATGATCCCGCACAGGCAATATACTGTAACTGTATCGGAAATTCAAAAACCAGTTTTCATTGATAAAGTATGCCAGGCCTGCATGTGCTGTGATATCGTATTTTCTGAAAGGTTTTACCGGCTCATTGAGCCAGCCTCCGCCATCGTCATCTTCTTTGGCTTCCAGAAGGTATGCTGCACCCAAACCTACTTCAAGGCCTATTTCCTTTTCAAGCTGCCAGCGAAATAACCCCGGTATTTCCAGCTTGTCGGTGAGGTACTGCAGGGTAAAGGGTACTTCAATATAGCGCAATCGCAGATTATAATAATCCACGATTTCCCTGTTTTTGTATTTACTTCCCTTTTGGACAAAAACCATATCAATCTGGTAGTCGAGTTTGCCGGGCATCTCCCTGCGCACGAAAATTCCGGCTTTCGGACCGATTTTGTTGTATCCACCAACATTATCACCGTTGTATTGGGTAATTACCGGACCGGCGCAAATTCCACCACTGAAATCCTGGGCAAATACCGGGATGGACAGAAGTATTGCCATAAACCCTAGGAGTAAAGTGCTTGTCAAATGATTCATAAGGTGAAGATAATAAAAAATGACAGATATTGTTCAGCCGGTTTTATTCTTCAATCAGCCGAATCTCTTCAGCCTGTAATACTTCATATGTATCGGTATCATAAACGAAGGCCAGTACATACATATTTTCAGGAACCCAGTCATCACCACGCGGAATTGTATATGATTTGCTGAACATGTCTCCGGGAGTAATCTCATTGTTCGAAGTATTGACTGATTCGCCAAAACTGCCGTTCATACTTGCTCTGAGCACATGATTGTGTTCATAGTCCGGTACCGGAGATTCTTCGGCAGCGTCGTCTTCCTGCCAGTTAATAATATGAGATTCGGTGAGGTAAACACCGAGGTTGAGGTTCCTGACAGATGCCACTTCTGCCTGAATCTCTACATCAGCACTTATATCCAGCTTGTTGGGATTGTAATCACTGCTGATTTCAATATTGAATTCAGGATACAGGCTGAGAAAGTCAGATATGATTCCACCCCATTCTCCAGGATTTGAGAGTCCTTCGGGGCTAAAATTATTGATGGCAGCTACCGGCAGTCCAAAAATGTTAAAATAGCCTGCACCACCCTGTGTGTCTCCTCCAAGCTCTATGCCTGTGGGGCAGGTAAAGTCGTAGTAAAAAGGTTCAGTAGAATCATTGCCGTGTCGTGCAAAATAGGTTGCATGAATTGCCACAGGAACGATGGCTTCTCCAAAGGAATTTTGCAAATCTTCTAATGTGCGGTGTCCCTCAGGGCAGTTTGGGCAGTGATGTCCTGTAAAGTCAAGCATCAGCACCTTTCTTCCGTTCCATATGTTTGCATTTTCTTCCACATAGGGTTCTTCAATTTTGTCGCAGGCAATAAATATTATGCCTGCAATCAAAACAATGCTTAGGTATTTGAGTAACTGTTTCATGACTGATAATGATTAAAAAGTACTGGATATTGAAAGCATGACACCATTGGATGCAGGAACGGTACGGCAGACACCTCCTACACACATGACTCCCTGACGTTGTTTGCCGTAGGAAATCTGAATACGGTTCCCGCCATTGACGTAACCCAGACCTGCCGTGTAATAATGAAAACGTTCGTCTTTGTTGGGATTGCCGTAATTCCAGTTGTCCATAATGCTGAAGAAAAAATGCGGCATGCTGTATTCGAACAACACCATGGCCCAGTCACCTTTATCCTGTTCGGTAAACATGGTTTGAAATTCTCCTCTGAGGCTTTTCCTTGAACTGAATTTATAAGTAAGGTCAGCTATGGCAATGTTTGCCTTGATCATGTCGTGATAATCAGACTGTTTTAAAACCTCATTATTCAGTATTATGTTTTGCCAGGTGAGGATTATCTTGAAATCTTTGGACACTTTTTTGTTGATTTCCACATTGATGTCCTGAAAGAATAATTCTTCCCCTATGCTGAAAAAATCTGTTTTGTAACCTTTTGTTCCCCTGGCACCAATGGGAATAGAGTCTGAAATTTGCTGGCGACTAATATCATGTACCCTTGTATAATTCAAGGCCAGCATGGTTCCGTACTTGCCGCCGAGCGTTGATTTGCGCTTAAATTTATAAAAGACTTCGGCCTGAATCCCCCATTCCCCGTTGGGTTGAGTGGCATAAGGATAATAAGCAGAAAGGGTATAAGCATGATTTTTACTTATTTCCGGCAGATGGTTGATGTTTAGGTCGGTAAGTGTTGCGTTTCGATCGCTGCGATAAGACATGTTGTCCACCCATTTGGTTGTAAGGAATACTCCTAACCCACTTTTCGAATAGGTTGCCGTGGTCAGGAATGCCTGCCCCGGCCGGTAAATGTAATTGTTTTCCTGACTGGGGTCATTGATTTTGTAGGCGTATTCCGTTGCCAGATTAAGCAGCCCGTAGTTGATGTTGAGGCGTGCTGCTGATGTCGCCACATTTTCCGGTAGCACATATACCGGGTCATTATCTTCCTGGAATTTGCTGACAAAGCTTCCACCCATTGTTAATCTGAGTCGTTTGTCCATAAGGGAAGGGATGATGTCATTGATACCTATTTCTCCGTCAAAACCACGGACAATACCAGGGCCATAGTCAAAATAATAGCGTTGTTTGCCCACCAGACCGGTCAGGTTGATGCCAAACATTGGATTGTAATTAACACGTACTCCATCCAGAGAATTATCGATACCCAGGTTTTTCTCTTCGTATGTTCTAAGGGCGAGCCCATTGCCGAATTGCTCATAAAAGTTTCCTGCGGTAACTTGCAGTCCGTTTTTTGAAAATGTTGCCCATCTGTGAGGGATTCCAACACCGTCATTTCTCCCATCTTCGCCGGGAAATCCTGCAAGGGTATTCAAATAGCCTTCATAACGAAGTCCGGCGCTGAAGTTGCCTTTGGTAAAGGTGAAATTGGCGTATGAATTCATCAGTAATTGTTCATCAGGGGCTACGGCATTGATGCTGGAATCAGATAAGTAATACTGAAAATCACCCTGAAAATTGCCCGTTATTCTGCCTTCCTGAGCTGCGAGCTTACCTGATATCATGATGAGTAGCAGTGGCAGATACCTGAAGATATTTTTCATGATTTGATCGAATTTTGCTAAACTTTTAAAAAATAAAGCCTATTCAGATTCAGTGAGTTTTTGAAGTTCTTCATAAACTTTATCTTCATCACCCTCCATATAAGATGTGTGTTGCCATACAACTTCACCATCATTATTGAGAAGAAATGTGTGAGGGACATTGACCACATTCATGGCACGTTTCAGGTCAGAATTGGCATCCACATAAACATCAAATTCCCAGCCTTTACCGTTGACAAAAGGGCCAACGCGGTGCATGCTTCTGGCATTGTCGGTGGAAATGAGAATGATTTTTACACCGGTTTCTTCTTCCCAGTCAGGATACATCTCGCTATATGCACTGAGTTCTTTAATACAGGGTTTGCACCAGGTTGCCCAGAAACAGAGAAGTATGGGTCCGTCTTCGTTTTGAATTACATCGTGAGATTGTACGGTTTGCCTTTCGAGGGTTTTTAATTGAACATTGGCCAGCTCCTGGGCATTCAGCATCATGGCCAGGCCAAAAAGTAATGTGAAAAGAATCAGTCGTTTCATAAGTAAATTTGTTTGTTTATCAATGCTTAACAAATATTGCACCAAAAGCCCGGTGTGTATGTAAAACAAAAAACTAAGGCCGACAATTTGCCGGCCTTAGTTGGTGATAGCCTGTTATTTAACAAGAAGTTTTCTCACTCCTTTTACGTTATCTTTTTGTATTTCAATCATATAAACTCCGGCATTCAAAACAGAGATATCCAGGCTGCTGGTATTGAAATCATCTTTTTTGATCAATACTTTGCCAGTGATATCATAAATACTGAGGCTTACAGAGTTTTGTGGAATTTCAATATATACCTGATTTAGAGCCGGGTTTGGATAAATATTGAAGTCAGCCAGGCTGTGGTTCTCAACATCTGTTCCAGTGACGTTGATAGTACTTGACTGATCAGTACAATCGTTTGAGCCAGTTGCAATCACATAATAAGAACCGTCTTCTATACAGGTGTAAGTAGATTCTGTTGCGCCGTCAATTGGATCACTGTTCAGGTACCATTGCAGGTCGCCAGAGGCTGTGGTTGAGAGTACAAAACCGTCCTGGGTAATGCTTGCATCCGGTGCTTCGAGTACAGTAACATCAAAGGTGGTGGAGTTTTCGCAATCTGTTCCCTGGGCCATGTAATAAGTAACAGTAGTGGTACCGGCAGTGTTGTTGTCAACCATGGATGGATTGTAGAGACCACTTCCTGTTGGGAAACTGATGGGTTCACCTTCACAAACAGTAATGTCTTCGGGCGTGATGTCAATGATGTTGTCATAAACGGTAACATCGAAATCACAGGTATTAATACAGCCCTCAGTTGAAGCTGTTGTGGTGTAACTTACAGTTGTTGTGCCTCCCACGGTATTGTCCACGGTAGCGGGGTCAAAACTGCCTGTTCCTGTGGGAAGGGTGATTTCATCGTTTATACAGTATTCCATATCTTCACAAACAATATCAAGTTGCGGAAGAGGATTTACCGTTACATCGAAAGTTGCAGTATTTTCACAAGTCATTCCTTCATTGATGGTGTATGTTACTGTAGTTGTGCCTTCGACCGTATTATCAACGGATTCCGGAGAGAAACTGCCGTATCCTGACGGGAAGTTTACGGGTTCGCCGGCACATACTGTGATATCTTCCGGAGTGATGTCAAGGGTATTGTCGACCACGGATACGGTAAATGAAGTGGATGCTTCACATGTACCGCCTTCGCCTACTACGTATGTGACAGTATGCTCACCTGTTGTTGTGTTATCAATATCCTCGGGCAAAAGAGAAAAGCTTCCTTCTGCGCTTGTGTCCCAGTCAATGGTTTCTCCTGTGCAAAAAGCCAGGTTTGGCATATCAGGAATCTGTGCATCAATCTCTACGGATTCAGATGCTCCGAAATTACCACCGCTTCCCACTTGTGTTCCATCTACTGTCAGGGTATAAGAACCTTCTCCGTAGCTGCAGCATATCCCGTCACCATACTCATCATAAATGGTGAAGGTGTAGCAGTTGCTGCTGAGAATGCATATTGATTCTGTATAGGATGTGTTTTCACCCTCATACGCTGGTGATTCAGCAATCACAGCACCTGTTACGTTATCGACAATATCCCAGCTTGTTTCTTCGGGATAATTATCTGTGGTTAAATCAAGGGTAATTTCACTGTCACCGGAAATGGCAATACCGGTATTTGTATTGTTGGCTGGTTCAAGGTCTTCTGGCCAGTTAACAGTAGCTTCGATTTCATAGGCACCCATAGCTGAGAAATCTTCAGTCTGGGTGAAAGTATAGGTAGATGTTTCTGTAGCAGGAATTGGGTCTGCGATGGTTTCTGTAACAGCAGTTCCGCCATTGATGGTATAGGAAACATCAACATTTGAAACCTCATCAATCCCGATGTTTGTAATTTCGATCACAACATTTTCGTTTGCACCCAAAGCGCAACCTGTTGTTGAATTGGTTGTTGACACGCTGGTCATTTCCATGTCGTTATTCTCGTCAGGACATCCGGTAGTGGTGTTATATACCGCAGTTGCGCTTGTCCAGGCTTCATCGGTAACATCTTTATACATACCTGAGGGACATACCATAAATACGGTAGGCACTGCATTTTCATACAGTTCGGAAAAGCTTGCTGTGATGCTGGCATCATCAATAATGGGTACAGGAAAATCCCCGCCATTGGTCCAGTCTCCCTGGGTATTAGACCCGGTACCTTCGATATCGGCCAGGGTTGTTGATGCATCATTTTCTACCCAGAGCACAACGAGTTCGTCTGTCCCGTCCGGACCATAATTGTTGTGAAGGTCCTCAAATACGCCGGACTGGTGGAGAGACCAGCAAGGTGGACACCAGGTGGCGGATAAATCCACAATAACACTTTTGCCGGCATCAAGGTAGGATTGAAGGTGATGCTCAACACCATTAATGTCGGTGGAGGTGAAGTCAACAACCTGCGCCCATTCAGAGGTGGTGCTTTTGCTTGTTTGGGAAGGTTGAGTGCAGATTAAACTGCTTTTTTTGCTTTGGCCAAAGGAGAGAAGTGTAAGGCAAACCAAGCCAATCAGAAGTAAAGATCTTTTCATAAGAATGTTTTTTTGTTACTGCAGCAAGATAATATTAAGTTCTATACAGGTTCATGAATTAATACTGGTCCGGAATAATATTATAGGATAGACGCTAAGTGACAGCGTAAATGCGTGTAATTTTCCATATGCGAATTCCTTTTGATGTTTTCACTTTTCTTCGCTATGCCCTGGTAAATGCTGTGGTACCCGATTCGAAGGCTGGCATGTTTTTTGATGAAAGATATTCAGATGCCGCACGAAAAATGGCCGCACGAAAAAAAAGCGTATTTTTGTAAAAGAAAAACAATGCATATGAAACAAATTGTACTTTTTATTGCCATAATCATTTTATCGGTAAGTATTGGACAGGCACAGAGTCTTCAGTTGATAAGTGAAGAGGGTGGTCAGGAGCTTGAGTCGAATATCAGCCTTACTGGTGATACGGAGAATATGATGGTATTGGAATTTGTTATTAGAAACAATGATAGTCGTGATATTACTGCCAGAATGGAACGTGTTGATCAGGATGTAGTTGACGGTTCCATCAATTCTATTTGTGTGACAGGTACCTGCCTGATGCCACAGGTTGATTTGTCTCCGGAATTTGTTGTACCCGCTGATGGAGAATTGGGTGGTTTTTACGTAGAATACAATCCCAATGGAAATCCCGGTCTGTCAACCATTGATTATAATGTGTTTAATGTTGATGACAATTCTGATTCAGTTTCTTTCACCGTAATTTATGATGCCACAGCTTCCGTGGAAGACGCCCTGCATGGTTTGATTGTTAGTGATATATATCCAAATCCCACCAGCAGTGTGGCTAGTCTGGATTATGATCTAAAGTCTGGTGCTGAATTGGGTGTTACTGTTTATGACATGTTGGGAAAACGTGTTCTGGATTATAATCGAAGAGGATCCGGCAGCTTAAGCATTCCTGTAGATCAACTTGAAAAAGGCACCTATTTTTATCGCTACTCAATTGATGGAGAGGTGATGGATACACAGAAACTAATTGTAAAGTAAAAATCTTATTTAATAAAAAATGCCCGCAGGAATTTCCGGCGGGCATTTTTTATTGTATCAATCTTTATTTTTCTACAAGAATAATGATTTTATTATCGTGGCATTCCACTACGCCGCTGCTGATTTCAAAGAACTCTTCTTTTCCCCGGACGCCAACGACCCGTACTTTTCCTTCCACCAGGGTAGAAATAATGGGTGCGTGCATATTGAGAATCTGGAAAGAGCCTTTTGCTCCCGGTACCTGTACCAGGCTGGACTCTCCTTTGAAAAGGGTTTTCTCGGGTGATATTACTTCAACTTGTAACATAAGCTTTAGTCATTTTCTTCAGCCAGCATTTTTTCACCTTTTTCGATTGCCTGATCTATTGTACCAACAAGCAGAAAAGCTGATTCCGGATATTTATCAACTTCGCCCGAAAGAATCATTTTAAAGCCTTTAATGGTATCCTCCACTTTAACAAATTCCCCTTTCAGGCCGGTAAATGCTTCGGCAACGTGGAAAGGTTGAGAGAGAAAGCGCTGAATCCTGCGGGCCCTGTGAACGACCAGTTTGTCTTCTTCTGACAATTCATCCATACCAAGAATGGCGATGATATCCTGTAATTCTTTGTTTCTTTGAAGCATTTGAATTACTTCCTGGGCTGTATTGTAATGTTCCTCTCCCACAATTTCGGGGGTAAGGATTCGTGATGATGAGTCAAGTGGGTCAACGGCGGGATATATCCCAAGTTCGGATATTTTACGGCTCAGAACTGTGGTTGCATCCAGATGAGAAAAGGTTGTTGCAGGTGCGGGATCAGTGAGGTCATCCGCGGGCACATAGATGGCCTGAACAGAAGTAATTGATCCATGTTTGGTTGAGGCAATGCGTTCCTGCAATTCACCCATTTCCGAAGCAAGTGTGGGTTGATAGCCTACGGCTGAAGGCATTCGGCCCAGGAGTGCTGAGACTTCTGAACCTGCTTGTGTAAAACGGAAAATATTATCAACAAAGAAAAGGATATCCTTCCCTTTATCATCATCTTTGTCTCCGTCGCGGAATGATTCAGCCAGTGTTAGTCCGGAAAGTGCAACACGAGCACGTGCACCGGGTGGTTCATTCATCTGACCGAAAACCATAGACAATTTGGAGTCTTTCAGTTCTTCCGGATCAACTTTTGAGATATCCCAACTGCCTTCCTCCATGGATTTTTTGAATTCATCACCGTATTTAACAATACCGGCTTCAATCATTTCACGCAGGAGGTCATTTCCCTCACGGGTTCTTTCACCAACACCGGCAAAAACAGAAACGCCTTCGTATCCGATGGCAATGTTGTTGATCAGCTCCTGTATCAAAACTGTTTTGCCAACTCCTGCACCCCCGAACAACCCGATTTTTCCACCTTTGGAGTAGGGTTCAATCAGGTCAATTACTTTAATACCCGTATAAAACACCTCTGTACTTGTGGACAAGGTGTCGAATTCGGGTGCTTCCCTGTGAATGGGGTTACCCCTGGAGGCATCAATTTCTTTCATGCCGTCAATGGTTTTACCAACCACATTCATCAGGCGGCCTTTTACTTGTTCGCCATATGGAATTTTGATGGGGTTGCCGGTGGCAATTACTTCAACACCTCTGTATAAGCCATCTGTTGAGTCCATCGCAATGGCACGAATGGTGTTTTCACCAATGTGCTGCTGACATTCAAGGATGAGTTTTTCTCCGTCTTCTCTTTCTATTTCAAGGGAATCGTAAATGTCCGGTAACTGATCGTCTGCGGCTTTAAACATGACGTCCACCACGGGACCAATAACCTGAACAATTTCACCTGTAAGTTTCGCCATCGTATATTTATTTTTGTTTACGCAACATGACAAATGTAAAAAATATTCTGATGATTTCCTTTGCGCAAAATCAATAATTTCTCGGGGATTGAAAAAATCAGTGTGATCTGCTTTTAAGTTTTGCCAGCAGTTGCCTCAATACATTTTTTTGTGCTTCAGTTACTTTGATCTTATCGAGATAACTTATGGCTTCATCAAAACAGGCCTCAACGGTATTTTTTGTGCTCTGGGGGATACCAAGCTGTTTATAAACATGAAGTATGTTGTCAATCTTTTCCTTGTCTGCTATGTTGTCGTTTTGCATCATATCCAGCAACTGTTTTTCCTGGCCGGCATCTGCTTTTTCCATGGCTTCTATCCACAGGAATGTTTTCTTTTTATTCAGAATGTCTTTGCCTATTGGTTTGCCAAACTCTTCCTGATTGCCGTAACAGTCCAGCCAGTCATCCTGAAGTTGAAATCCTATTCCCAGTGAAATGCCCAGCTTATATAGATTTTCAATATCCTGTTTGGATGCATCGGCCATCAGCCCGCCTATTTTCAGGCTCACAGCAAGAAGGGCACCTGTTTTGAGACTTATCATTTTCAGATAATCATCTTCGGTTGTATTGTGGGCATTTTCAAAGTCCATATCATATTGCTGACCTTCACAAACATCCAGGGCGGCCCTGGTAAAGGCATCCATCACCTCTTTCTGGTTTCTGGGGGATTTGTTAATAAGGGAAGTGGCCATGATGGACATGGCATCTCCTGAGAGCAGGGCAATGTCAGGATTCCATTTGTTGTGAACCGTTGCTTGTCCCCGGCGCATCTCTGATTTATCCATGATATCATCATGCAATAGGGTGAAATTGTGAAATACCTCAATACCAACGGCAGTGTTTACAGCGTTCTCAATATCATATCGGAATAATTCATATGCCATTAGTGTCAGTGCCGGCCGTATGCGTTTCCCTCCTGTTGATAAACTGTATTCGATTGGCTTATACAGATTGTAAGGTTCAATTTCAAAATTCAGTGATTCTAAACGCTTTGTTATGAGCTTTTGTATGTCTTCAAAACTAGTCATCGCAATCAGTACGGTTTAATTCAAATAATCCTTGGTCAAGAATAATTTTGATGCCTGCTTCCAGGTTTATCAGTTCTCTGTCCAGTATTTTTTTCATCATGGAGTTATCGGGGCATCTGCGTTTCATGTCACCATCTTTGAGTGGCGGCAAATGTATCAGCTTTGAGCTGGAACCACAAAGTCGGATGATTGTTTCTGCCAGTGTTTTTATGCTGGTTTCGTTAGATTGACCAATGTTAATGACATCATTCACAAGAAGGTCATCATACGCAATTTTTACGCAGGCATCAACATTATCGTCTATGTAACAAAATGTGCGTGTTTGCAGTCCGTCTCCATAAATGGTGATGTCCTTGTTTTTTAAAGCAAGTGAGAGGAATCTGCTGATTACAAAATCCCTGCTTTGTAATGGTCCATAGGTATTAAAAAACCGGAATATGGTAAATTCCAGACCGTATTCTTTTTGATATGATCTGAGATATGCTTCGCCCAGGTTTTTAACAATTGCATAAGGCAATCTGGAGTTGAGCGGAGTGGTGTAAACATTTTGCGGGATTTCAACGGGTTCACCATATATCTCAGACGAGGATGCAAAAAAGACACGTTTAACTCCGATGTTTTTGGAAACAGAAAGAATATTTTCAATGCCTTTGATATCATTTAAAACCCTGGAGGGATTTTCTTGTGTGCGCTGCACTCCCACAACTGCGGCATAGTGAAAAACATGTGTAAAGTGAAAGGCAAGCATAATTTCCAGGATATCCCGGTAATCATTGACATTGGCTTTTATGAATGTGAAATTTTCAGATTTTTCCGGTAGTTTATCAATATGCCCGGTACTGAGATCATCCACAACAACGACATAATTATCTTTGTCCTGTATGAGTTTTTTTGCAGTAGCGCTGCCAATAAAACCTGCACCTCCGGTAATCAGGATTTTGCGTTTGTAATGTTTGCTGTCTATCATAAATGGCTGGTATGGTTCATACCTGTTTTTGTTCGAAAGATAGTAAAAATACACGCAAAAATTAACAGGAATATATGCAGAAGCTGGTTTTTATGGTTTTTCTCTGAAATCCCTGTATGATTTGAGTGTGTTTACAATACTGATAGACAAGAGTTTGGTTTCCTGAAGCAGGTTGATAAACAGCACGCTGGCTTTTGTTCCGTCTTTTTTCTTTTTGATGCGCTTGAGCTGATCTTTTTTGAGCTCATCAATCAGATCGAAGAGATAATCCTGTTGTTCTTTCACATGATCAACGGCAGTAAAATCACCTTTCATTATCATTTCACGGCATGCCTGATGAATGGGCAGGTATGTCTGAACAAGTCGGTTTAGTGCTTTAATCTGGGGTTTTGACAGTTCCTTGTGTTTGTTTTCAACATGTACCAGTGCAGGTTCCCCGATATATGTCAGGCTGTGGGCTGCCTCACGCATATAGTCAAGCACCTGAACATAATACATACCGGTTGTGACATCTTCTTTATCAAGCTTTTGGATTGTGTTGAACAGATTGTTCTTGAGTGTTTTACTCTCCTTGCTTGTTTTCTTGATTCTTTTCAGATTTTTCTTCAGTGCTTTTCTGTCATTGTTGATCAGTGCGTTGATGGTAACTTCAAACTGATCCTGCATGTTGGAAATGGTAAAACTGACATTATCCCTGCAAACTTCAAGGAAACTCCGCTCACCTTTGTATAACTCAGTTTCTCTTGCACGTTCTTTCTCTTTTGATTTGTGTTTCACGTATGTTTTGTAAATCAGGAATGCTGCCAGAATAATCAAAACAAAGAGAGCAATGATGCCACCGAAATGCAGAATGGATACAACCAGGAAAGCTACAGTAAAGGCAGAGAAAGCAGTCAGAAACCAGCCACCGATAATAGAGATTACACCGGTAATCCGGTAAACTGCACTTTCACGGCCCCAGGCATTGTCGGCCAGGGAAGTTCCCATAGCTACCATGAAAGTAACATAGGTGGTTGACAAGGGCAATTTAAGTGATGTACCGATAGATATAAGGATACTGGCCACAAAAAGATTCACTGAAGCACGCAGCATATCAAAAGCGGGACGGTCTTTTGCCGGAAGCTTTTCGATTTCTTTGTTTGGCCTGAATTGTTTTTTCATTCTTCTTTTGAGTCCTTTCGGAAGAATTAAGTCGCTGCCTTTGGATAATTTTATACTGCCTCTGACAATAAAGCGTGCAAAACCTGAAGAACCGAAACGTTCTTCGCCTTCATCCTGTCTTGACAGATCAACAGATGTTTTTACAACAGATCGGGCTTTTTTGGAAAACCAAAGTGTGGCTGCCATGATTATACCGGCTATTACAAGCAGGTAGGTTTTTGTTTCCACGGGTTTCGACAGGGATGTCATGGCAAATTCGGATGGTTCTCCACCGGCATTGGTAAAATTGAGGTAAGCATCCAGCCCGGCAAGTGGTACACCTATGAAGTTTACAAGGTCGTTACTGGCAAAAGCCATGGCCAGGGCTATTGTACCTATCAATACAATGAAACGCAGAATATTGATTTTGAAAGTCATGTGGAGAATCTGCATCAGGATTGTCCAGAAAACAAAACTCCCGGCCATTATCAGAAGAGAGTTTCCTTCTACACTGTTTTTGATATCATCGGTCATGAAAGGGGCATTTTTAACACCCTTGATCAGCATGAAGTATGTAATTGCTGTGATGGCCAGACCGCCAAAAACAGAGCCAAAATACTTCATCCGCTTATCAAAATTGAAAGAAAACAGCAGACGGGACAAATACTGTATCAAGGCACCCACAGTAAAAGCGATGACCACCGAGAGCAGGATGCCCAAAATAATTGCAAGGGCTTTGTCTGTATTGATATACTCGCCGATGGGAAGCGACTCCGGATTGTTGTATATTTTAATTATTGACATCCCGACTGCCGCTCCGAGCAATTCAAAAACAATGGATACCGTAGTGGAGGTTGGCAGACCTATTGAGTTGAATGTGTCAAGAAGGATGATGTCTGTAAGCATTACAGCGAGAAACATGATCATAATCTCATCAAAGAAAAAATGCTCAGGATGGAAAATCCCTTTCCTGGCTACTTCCATCATCCCTCCGGAAAAAACCGCACCAAGGATAATGCCAACAGTGGTAAGAATCATTAAATTCCTGAAACGTGCTGCGCGTGCTCCAATTGCGGAGTTCAGAAAGTTGACTGCATCATTGCTGACACCTACAACCAAATCGGTGATAGCCAGTGCAAAAAGAACGATTACAATAATTAAAAAAATGTCCATTGTTTTCGATTATGTTGATAGGCAAACTTAAAATTATTGATGATGCGCCATGTTAATTTAACGTTAATTATCATACAGATTTGCATGTACTGACTTTACCATTTCTTAACCTGAATTGCGAAGATGAAAATCTTACATTTATTATTATTGCACCTTTGTCAGAAGGTCCCATGGAATTTGGTTTACTTCAAATATTACAGCTCACAGGAGCAGTGGTTCTGTTTTTGTATGGCATGCGCTTGCTGAGTGAATCCATGCAAAGGGTTGCCGGTGAAGGATTGCGTAATATTCTGCGTAGCATGACAAAAAACCATTTCACGGGCATTATGTCAGGCTTGCTTGTTACGGCAATCATTCAGTCTTCTTCAGCAAGCACCGTGATGTTTGTTTCTTTTGTCAATGCCGGTTTGCTAAGCCTGACAGAGAGTATTTCTCTGATCCTGGGGGCCAATGTCGGCACAACCATTACCACATGGTTGATTGGTATCCTGGGTTTTAAAATTGAGATTGGAGCTATATGCTTGCCAATGATGGCCATTAGCTTTCCCCTGCTGTTTTCCAGGAAAAACAAGCTGCGCTCCTGGGGTGAGGTTTTGTTCGGTTTTTCCCTCTTGTTTCTGGGCCTGGATTTCATGAAGCTTACGGTTCCGGATATACATGACCAGCCAGAGGTGCTGTCTTTCCTTTCAAATTATACTGCAGGTGGAAATGGAAGTGTACTCTTGTTTATACTGGTCGGTGTTGTACTTACCCTGATTGTACAGTCATCCAGTGCTATGCTTGCCCTGATTATTGTGATGTGCGGCAATGGATGGATAGGTTTTGAAATGGGTGCTGCCATGATTATCGGCAGTAATATCGGAACCACCTTAACGGCAAATATTGCTGCTTTGGTGGCGAACAGGAAAGCAAAGAAAGCGGCCTTTTCACATTTTATGTTTAATCTTATGGCCGCCTTGTTTAGCACTTTGATGTTTACATTTCTCGTGAAGCTTTCATCATCCATAACCTTCCGGATAGAAAACTCTTCGCCCATGAATGATTTGGCTGCCATACCAATTGGACTTGCTGTATTTCACACACTTTTTAATCTTTTCAATCTGCTTTTGCTTGTGTGGTTTATTGAGCCCTGGGTAGGTTTGATAAACCGGATTTTCCCCGAAAAGACAGATAGGGGCAGTGGACTGAAATATATTACCACCGGTCTGCTATCTACGTCGGAAATGTCTTTGTTACAGGCAAGAAAAGAGGTGCTGAATTTTGCTGATCTGACAAATTCAATGTATACCATATCAAAAAATTTATTTGCTGAAACTGATTCTGAAAAACAGGGTATCTTGCTGGGTCAGTTGGAGGAAAAGGAAATACGCATGGATAGCAATGAGGTTGAAATTGCTGCTTATCTGGCTAAACTTTCAGAAAGTGATTTATCAATAGCCGCCAGCCGTAGAATCAGATCATTGCTGAAAATCAGTGATAATATGGAGAGTATAGCTGATACATGTTATAATCTTGGGCGGATTCTTCAAAGAAAGAATGAGCACAGGGTATGGTTTACACCGGATTTGCGAAAAGAAGTTTGGGATATGTTTGATTTGCTGGATCAGGCATTCGCATGTCTGCATGCCAATCTTCATGCGGACAGGGAAGGCAGGCTTCCTGATATGGAAAAGGCTTACAGTATTGAAATAAAGATCAATAAACACAGGAACAAGCTCAAAGATGTCAACATGGAAAATATTCGTAAAAAAGAATACCCTTACCAGGCCGGGGTAGTCTTTCTGGATATTGTTTCCCTTTGTGAAAATATGGGTGATCATCTGATCAATATTTCAGAAGCACTGCAGGATTGAGACCTTTTTTATTTTATTTTACCCTTCCAGTGCGTTTGCTCCACTCACAATTTCCAGTATTTCATTGGTGATGGAAGCCTGACGTGCTTTGTTGTATTTCAGTGTGATTTCATCAAGCAGATCTGAGGCGTTGTCTGTGGCCTGTTGCATAGACGTCATCCGTGCACCGTGTTCCGCAGCATTAGAGTCCAGTAAAACCTCGTAAAACTGGGTTTTCAGCGATTTGGGGATGAGCTCCCTGGCAATGGTGTTTTTATCCGGCTCATAAATATAGTTTGAAATTTCTTCCTCTTCTTCTTCAATTTGAACCGGCAAAAACTGTTCAGCTTTCACTTTCTGGGTTGCAGCGTTAACAAAGCTGTTGTAGACTGTGATTATTTTATCATATTCCTTATTGATAAAGGATTGCATTAAGCTTTCAGCCATTTCCGCCACAGGGTTGAAGGTAAGCTTATCGAAAATTTCTGTCTCTTTTTCAATGATATCCCAGGGATGTTTCTTGAACAAGTCAGCTCCTTTTCCACCTACAGCAATGATTTCCACGCTGGCATCCTGATAATTTTCTTTAATCTCAGCTACAGTTTTTTTAACTACATTGGCATTAAATCCTCCGCATAAGCCTTTGTTTGATGAAACCATTACAATCAAAACTTTGTTTACCGGTCTCTGCTGAGCATACACAAAATCCTTGTCGCCTGCCATGCTTTGTGAAGCGTAGGACAGGATATGTTTCAACTGTTCTGCGTATGGCCTCAGTTGTTCGATACGATTTTGAGCCTTGCGTAATTTGGCGGCAGAAACCAGTTTCATGGCACTGGTAATCTGCCGTGTTGATTTTACGGAGGAGATTCTGGTTCGTATTTCTTTTAGATTGGCCATAGAGAGATTTATTTAACAATCTGACTGCTTACCTCTTTAGCTGCGTTTTTCAGCGTATCTTCAATTTCATCAGTAAGTTTACCTTCAGCGAGTTTATCCAATACTTCCTTGTGGTTCAGGTTCATGTAATCAAGGAAAGTTTCTTCAAATTCTTTTACTTTATCTTCAGGCACATTTCGCAGCAATTTATTGATACCACAGTAAATGATGGCAATTTGTTCCGATACTTTCATCGGTGAATATTGTGCTTGTTTGAGGATCTCAACATTTTTGCGTCCGGCATCAATGGTAGCCAGTGTTGATTTGTCCAGATCCGAGCCGAATTTAGCAAAAGCCTCAAGTTCACGGAATTGAGCCTGAGCTGATTTCAGCGGGCTTGCCACTTTTTTCATTGATTTCACCTGTGCATTTCCGCCTACACGGGAAACGGATATACCAACGTTAATGGCAGGTCTCACACCGGAATTGAAAAGATCTGATTCCAGGAAAATCTGGCCGTCTGTAATTGAGATTACGTTGGTGGGGATGTAAGCAGATACGTCTCCTGCTTGTGTCTCAATGATTGGCAGTGCAGTGAGAGACCCTCCGCCTTTGACTTTACCCTGCATTACTTCCGGTATGTCATTCATTTGGCTGGCGACCTCATCGGACTCAATAATTTTGGCTGCCCTTTCCAGCAGACGTGAGTGCAGATAAAAAACATCTCCGGGGAAAGCTTCACGTCCGGGCGGACGTCTGAGCAGGAGGGATACCTCCCTGTATGAAACAGCTTGTTTTGACAAGTCATCATAAACAATCAGAGCTGCCCTGCCTGTATCGCGGTAGTATTCACCGATGGCAGCACCTGCATAGGGAGCATAGAACTGTAATGCTGCCGGGTCAGATGCGTTGGCTGCAACAATACATGTATAGTCCATGGCGCCATGTTTCTCAAGCGTGGCTGCAATACTTGCTACAGTTGAGCCTTTTTGACCTATGGCAACATAAATGCAAAAGACAGGTTCGCCTTTTTCATAGTTTTCGCGTTGATTGATGATGGTATCAATGGTGATTGCGGTTTTTCCGGTCTGACGGTCTCCGATAATCAATTCTCTTTGTCCGCGACCAATGGGTGTCATTGCATCAATGGCCTTGATTCCTGTTTGCAGCGGTTCGTTTACCGGCTGACGATAAATTACACCGGGTGCTTTTCGCTCCAGGGGCATATCAAATCTTTCGCCTTTGATTGGGCCTTTTCCGTCGATGGGTTCACCCAGTGTATTGACAACACGACCCATCATGCTCTCACCGACTTTTATTGATGAAATCCGCCGGGTGCGTTTTACAGAGTCTCCTTCCTTGATGCCCTGGGATGCCCCAAGCAATACGGCACCAATATTGTCTTCTTCGATATTCAAAACAATGCCTTTAACACCATTTTCAAACTCAATCAGTTCATTTGCCTGTACTTTGGTGAGGCCATATATACGCGCAATACCGTCTCCCACTTCCAGGACGGTTCCTACTTCCTGTAATTCAGCATCAATGTCTTGACCACTGAGTTGTTTTTTCAGGATTTCTGATACTTCTGCCGGATTAATCTGAGCCATATTGTATTGTTATTTTTATCAATGTGAGTTTTCTTTTAATTTATTTTTTAACCTGGCCAGTTGTGTTTTGATACTGGCATCATATTGTAAATCTTCCGTGCGCAGGACAAAGCCTCCGATAAGAGATTCGTCAACGGTTTCTTTCAGCTCTATTTCCTTTGCACCCAAAGCTGATTTGATGTTTTCGCTGAGCTTTTTACGGCTGTTTCCATCAAGCACTTTGGCTGATTTGATTTCCAGCGAGCTGATTCCCTTAAGCTCCTTGTAGAGGCTTTCGGTTTTCATGCAAATGGCCTTCAGTTGCCGTTCGCGGTTATGATCGACAACGAGGTGGATAAAGTCAAGGCTTAATTTATCAAACTGTTTTGCAAATATCCTGTCAATGGTTTTTGCTTTTTCGGATTTCCTGACAACCGGGTTGTTCAGGTATCCAATGATTTCATTGTTGGTGTTCAGTAAATCAGAAAGTGTCCGCATGTCTTTGATGAAAACATCGGTCTTGTCTTGTTCCTGAGCCAGTTCGAAAGCTGCCTTGGCATATCTGACGGCTATTCTGCTATGATCCATACTTTGCAGCGCTTAATTTAATTTAACTTCGTCTATCAATTTCTCAACAAGCTTATTTTGTTTTTCCTTGTCCTGAAGCTCTTCACGGAGGAGGCGTTCAGCAATTGAAATTGAAAGGTCAGCCATCTGATCCTTTATTTCATCGATTGCCTGTTGCTTTTGATTTTCGATATCTTCCCGGGCTTCGCTTTTCATTTTGTCCACTATGGAATTTGTCTCTTCCCTGGCTTTGGCGAGCATTTCCTCCCGCATAGACTTGGCTTCCTTCAGAACATTATCTCTTTCCTTTTTTGCGAGGTCAATGATTTCATTTTGCTCGGATTTGAGATGTTTAATTTGCTCCCTTGCGTTTTCAGCTTTGCTGAGTGCCTGTTCAATGGAATTATTGCGGCTGTTGATGGCATTATTGATGGGCTTCCATGCAAAAACACCCAGGATAACCAGTAGTATTAAGAAAACCAGTGTGGTCCATATAATCAATCCAACATCGGGGGTAATCAGATCCATAATAATCGCTTTTAACGTGATTAAATCAATTGTTTTCCGCAGCCAACCGCTGCGGAAAACAATAAATTACTTAAGCTACGAGTAACGAAACCACAACAGCAAAGAGTGATACACCTTCGATAAGTGCAGCAGAAATAATCATAGCTGTCTGAATTTTGTTTGAAGCTTCCGGTTGACGTGCAATAGCGTCCATTGCCTGTCCACCGATTTTACCAATGCCGATCGCAGCTCCTATCACTGCTAGTCCGGCACCTATTGCTGCTAATTGTACCATAAAATATAATTTAGGTTAAACATTAAATTTCCTTAGTGATCTCCCTCCAGTGCCAGGCCGATAAACAGGGCCGACAGCAGAGTAAAAATATATGCCTGAATGGCAGCTACCAGCAGTTCCAGTATGTCCATAAAAAGAACAAATGGTACTGACACAAACCCCATCATGGCAGTTTTAAAAATAAATATCAATGATACCAGGCTCAAAATAATAATGTGTCCTGCCGTGATGTTTGCAAACAAACGTACCATCAGGGCAAAGGGCTTGGTAATGATGCCAATGAGTTCAACAGGTATCATGATAGGATACAACCAGAAGGGCAAACCCGGGGTTGCAAAAATGTGTTTCCAGTATTGTTTTGTTCCGCTTACATTGGTAATTACCATGGTGAATGCGGCCAGTGTCATTGTTACAGAAATATTGCCGGTAACATTGGCTCCGCCGGGAAAAAACGGAATAAGCCCCAGCAGATTGTTGAACAGAATAAAAAAGAAAACCGTCATAATGTATGGCAGGTATTTCTCGTATTTTTCGCCAATATTTGGTTTTGCAATATCATCACGTACAAAAAGAAACAGTGGCTCCATAAAACCTTGAAGGCCGGCTGGTTTGCCGGGGCGTTTTTTGTATGCACGGGCTACAGAAAGAAAAACCAACAACAAAATTATGGCTGATATTATCATAGCGGCCACATTTTTTGTGATAGACAAATCCAGAGGTGTTGCATTGATTATTTCAGATTTGCCTGTTTCTTCGTTGACTTCATGATGGATGCTTCCTTCCTTGTCGGTAAGGTATATATCTCCATTGTACAAAAAGTAATTGTTGTCGCCTTTGGTAACCGTTGCATGACCATGGTCAAAAGCAGATGACATAAAAACATCCAGTTGTCCCTCGTGCCAGAGTATCACAGGCAAGGCAATGCTTATTGCATGTTTGTGACCGGATTCATCTGTATAATCAGCAATGTGCCAGGAGTGACTGTCCATGATGTGGTCAAACACCATCTCGGTAACATCAAACTCCTCATCATCAACATGGATATCCTCAATCGGATCTTCAGCCATCAGCGCAAGCGGAGTAAGCAAAAAGACCAGTAAAAAAAGCATGTTACATCTCAAACTCATCATGTACCAAAATTGATAAAAAAAATGCAAACAAAAAACTGTAAAAAACTTTATTTTCAATTGAATCAGTCTTGTGATTGCAGGTATTTAATCAAGACAAATGATTCAAAAAACAAATATATAACATAAATTAACAAAAACTGTATCACAAAATAATGTTCTTTATCATGGCTGTTTAATAACACAGGCAGGAGAAATACCACTCCAAGCATCATTTTTAGCAGACTCAGTGCACCGAAAACAAAACCCATATAAGTCGGGAATTTGTTTTTTAATTTCATGAAGATGCTAAAGGACAGTCCTGTCAGGGCATACAGATATATGTTACCAATTACTTCCCGAGGTGTGGGCAGGTTTTCAAATGCCAGATAGGAAGCAAGAAACTGCAGTGCCAGAATAATGAAAGCAAGTGCTGTGATTTGCAACCAAAATTTTATGGCCGGAGATTTATGTTTCATTTATTCATGTTTATGACTTGTTTTATAACAATATAAAGTGCTATGGCCACCGCCAGAAGGGAGAGTATGATTGTGAAGAGAGGAAAATCTCCCTCCCTGGATTCATCGAGCTTTACGCCAGCCCATGTACCGCCGCCAATAATGGCAAGCATCTCAAATACAATGCCCGAGAACCGGGCGTATGATTTAACCGGATCTGTCTTTTTATTTTTTTGTTTTTCCATCCTTAATGGCTGATGCTGTTTTGCCCTGATCCATATTACAGGTACCGGTAAATACGGCATTGGGCTCTATGGCCAGCCGGAGTGTTTTGATGTCACCCTTAATGACAGAACTTGCTTTGAGGCTTAATAATTCCCGGACGAAAATTTTGCCCTCTATCGTCCCGGAAATTTCGCAGTTTTGACAATGAATTTCACCATTCAAACTGCCTTTTTTTCCAATGACAAGCTTGCCTTCTATACTGATGTTTCCGGTGATCTGTCCATCAATACGAACGTCACCGTCGGATTTAATGTCTCCGTTTACTGAGGTTCCTTCGCCTATGACATTGAGGCGGTTTGCTTCTGTTTCCTGTGTTTTAGCCATTTTATTTGTATTTTATCTGCTTTATGCAAAGATAATATTCTGGTCTGAATCTGGAAATAATTTGGATTAATTAAATCCTTGTGTAATTTTGAGAAATATTTTTTTCGAACTAAAATAATCTTTCTATGTCTTATATTTTTACTTCAGAATCTGTATCTGAGGGACATCCCGATAAAGTTGCCGATCAGATTTCAGATGCAATGGTTGATGAATTTCTTGCTTTTGATGTTGAATCGAAGGTTGCATGCGAAACTTTGGTCACTACTGGTCAGGTTGTTGTTGCAGGTGAGGTCAAGTCTGAAACCTATGTTGATGTGCAGGAAACTGTGCGCAGAATTGTCAACAAAATTGGCTACACCAAAGGAGAGTACCGCTTTGACGGAAATTCATGTGGTGTTTTAACTGCATTGCATGAACAATCCCCGGATATCAACCGTGGAGTGGATAAAACCAAACCCGAAGAGCAGGGTGCCGGCGACCAGGGAATGATGTTTGGCTATGCCTGCCGTGAAACAGACAACTATATGCCCCTGCCTCTTGAACTCTCCCATCGTTTATTGCAGGAGCTTGCAGAAATACGTAGAGAAGGAAAAGAAATGACTTACCTGCGTCCGGATTCAAAGTCTCAGGTAAGTGTGGAGTATGATGACCAGCATAAAGCGATAAAAATCCATGCCATCGTTGTTTCCACACAACACGATGAATTTGTTGAGCCCGAAAATGACAGCCCGGAAGCTGCAGCAGTAGCTGATAATGCAATGATTGCCCAAATAAGAGAAGATGTATCAAACATCCTTATCCCGCGTGTGGTAAATTCCATGTCCGAACGTGTGCAAAAATTGTTCGATCATGATTACGAGCTTCATGTTAATCCCACCGGAAAATTTGTTATTGGTGGTCCGCACGGTGATACCGGTCTTACAGGCCGAAAAATTATTGTTGACACCTATGGTGGCCGGGGAGCTCACGGAGGTGGTGCCTTTTCCGGAAAAGATCCCTCCAAAGTAGACAGATCCGCAGCTTATGCCGCGAGACATATCGCAAAAAATATGGTTGCAGCAGGGGTGGCTGATGAAATCCTGGTCCAGTTGTCTTATGCCATTGGTGTTACTGAACCTGTGAGCGTTTTTGTCAATACATATGGCAGCGCAAAGATCAAAATGAGTGACGGAGATATTGCACGTGAAATCCGGAAAATTTTCGCCCTCTCCCCGCATGCAATAGAAACACGCCTGAAACTCAGAAATCCAATATATCTGGAAACAGCTACCTATGGACACCTGGGACGTACGCCTAGGGTTGTGAAGAAACATTTTTATTCACCATACAACGGTGAGACAAATCTCGAAGTAGAACTCTTTACCTGGGAAAAACTCGACTATATTGAGAAGATTAAAAATGCTTTTAATCTGTCATAATATAAATTAGACAAACTAATTTTTTATTTTTTGATAAATAATTGTTACTTTCGGGCGTAACAATGTCAGTAGGTATCAAAATACTCAGGCTGTTTTTTCTTTATCCCCTCTCTCTGATCTATGGGATGCTTGTAACAGTGCGGAATGCGCTGTATGAAAACAAAATTCTGAAATCAAAAAGTTTTGATTTCCCGGTAATCTGTGTGGGCAATTTGACTGTTGGCGGAACCGGAAAAACACCCCATGTTGAATATATTATCAGATTGCTGAAAAATGAATTTGGCGTGGCTGTTTTAAGCCGTGGCTATAAACGAAAAACCAAAGGGTTTAAACTTGCCGGCGAAGATGATACAGCGAAAACTATCGGAGATGAACCTTTGCAGATGAAACAAAAGTTTCCTGATGTCACAGTAGCGGTTGACGAAAAAAGAGTCAGGGGAATTGAAAAGCTGTCTGAAAGGGATGATTTGAATGCCGTGATTCTTGATGATGGATTTCAACACCGAAAAGTCCACGCGGGTCTGAATATTCTCTTATCGGATTATAACCGGCCGTTTACCCGCGATCATTTCTTGCCTTTTGGAAGGCTTCGTGAACATGCACACGAACACCGGAGAGCACATATTATCATTATCACAAAATGTCCCAAAGACATGAAGCCCATCGAAAAGCGCTTGATGGATAAGGAATTGAAAATTTATCCCTTTCAGTATTTGTATTTTACCAGCTACGAATACGGCAACCTGAAAAAGGTTTTTGATCCTGATGTTGAATATACGCTTGAAGAACTGTCTTCCAGCCCCCATGATATTATCGGCTTCTCCGGTATTGCCAGAAATAAATTATTCAAAAATAAATTGAATAAACTGGGTACATTGCGGAAAACCTTCAAGTATCCTGATCATCATTATTATAAGCCTGAAGAGCTTAAACGCATCACAAATCAGTTTGAAAAAATTGAATCACAGAAAAAAATCCTGATTACAACGGAAAAAGATGCAGTAAAAATAAAACAAATGGATGACGTTCCTGAAATCGTAAAAAAACACTTATATTACCTGCCAATCCGGGTTGTGTTTTTGGGCAACAAGGAACAAGAAGAGGAATTTAAATATCAAATTATTCGCTATGTTAAAACAAATCGAAGGTACAGCAAACTTTATAAAGAACAGGATCACCTTAAGTCCTGAAGCAGGTATTATTCTCGGAACAGGACTGGGTGGCCTGGTGGATGAGATAGATATCAATGAGACCATTGCTTATGACGATATCCCTGATTTTCCGGTAAGTACCGTTGAAGGTCATCACGGTCGCCTGATTTTTGGTACACTTAACGATAAGCCAATTGTGGCTATGCAGGGCCGGTTCCATTATTACGAGGGATATTCTGCTGAAAAAATCACATTTCCTGTAAGGGTGATGAAAAAGCTGGGTATAAAACATTTATTTGTCAGCAATGCAAGTGGTGGTGTGAATCCCGATTTTGAAATTGGAGATCTTATGGTGCTCAACGACCATATCAACCTGATACCAAATCCCCTCATCGGAAAACATGAGCCGGAATTCGGAGACCGTTTTCCCGATATGAGCCAGGCTTATGACCACGGACTCATTGAAATAGTGAAAAATATTGCTGACAGACATGATATTAAGCTGCAGGAAGGTGTTTATACTGCAGTAACCGGACCCACATTTGAAACTCCCTCTGAATATAAATACTTTCGCATTATCGGATCAGATGCCGTTGGCATGAGTACGGTACCTGAAGTTATCGTGGCCCGGCAAATGGGGATTCCGTGTTTCGCTATTTCCATCATTACCGACCTGGGTGTGCCCGGAAAAATTGTTGAGGTTTCGCACGAAGAGGTGCAAAAAGTGGCATCCAAAGCAGAGAAAAAAATGACACTGCTGATGAAAGAAATGATGGTCCGCGTCTGATCATCGCCCTGTTTTTGTTACAATAATATATTTTGTTTGGTTGCCCGCTTAAGGGACTGCTGGTAGAGTGTGGGGTGATAAATTTGTGCCGGATAGGCTGGTTTACCAATTATCGGCTATTGCCAAAACAAAAGAAAATCAAACTTTTGCAAAACCATCTGCGAAATGAACATGAACCATTTTGACAAAAACCTGTTTACACTGTAGCTATTCCAAAAAACCGGTCATCCCAAAAAGGATAAAACCGGTTTCAAGTGGTAGTTTTCATGTGGTTTCTCAAGGGGGTGTTTTTTTTAAAAGCATCCCCTTGATTATTACCGTGCCTTAAAGGCTCCAGTATGTCATTTCTTTGATGCGACCTCTGAAGATGCCTTTGATATCAACAAGAATGCCGTCTTTTGCAGAGATTGACCTGAAAAAAGCCTCATCAAGTTTGGTGTATTCTTCATGATTGACAGCCAGGATGACAGCATCGTAATTATTCCTGATTTCGTTCAGTTCGATATTGTATTCTTCTCTGACTTCTTTGGGACTGGCATAGGGGTCCACAATATCATAATCCACTTTATAGTCATCCAGTTCCTGCAGTATATCTACTACACGGGTGTTACGGATGTCAGCAACATTTTCCTTGAATGTAAGACCCATTACCAGTACTTTTGACTGATGCAATACTTTGCCTTTTGCCAGCATCATTTTTATTGTCTGCTTTGTGACATGCGCACCCATACCGTCATTGATGGCACGGCCTGAGTTGATGATTTGTGCATGATAGCCGAGTTGTTTGGCTTTGTGCAACAGGTAGTATGGATCAACGCCAATGCAGTGGCCACCTACAAGCCCCGGGATAAATGGCAGGAAATTCCACTTTGTGCCCGCTGCTTCGAGTACCTCAAAAGTATTGATACCAATTTTATTGAATATCATTGAAAGCTCATTCATCAGAGCAATGTTGACATCTCTCTGTGTATTCTCAATTATTTTTGCAGCCTCAGCTACTTTGATTGAACTTGCCCTGTGTACTCCTGCTTCAATTACAAGTTCATATACTTTTGCAATATTTTCAGCCGACATGGCATCGCAACCAGAGGATACTTTGGCTATGCTTGTAAGGGTGTGAACCTTATCTCCCGGATTGATGCGCTCCGGCGAATAACCCACTTTAAAATCATCAATATATTTGAGGCCGGAGTGCTGCTCCAGCACCGGCACACAATCTTCTTCCGTGCAACCGGGATATACTGTTGATTCAAAAACCACATAATCGCCTTTACTCATTACTTTAGCAACGGTTTCAGAAGCCTTCAATACCGGGGTGAGTTCAGGAAGCTTATGTTCGTTGATGGGAGTTGGAACGGCAACAATGTAAAAACTTGCTTCCCTGAGGTCTTCAACATCAGATGTAAAGATAATGTCTTTGTTTTCAAAGGCTCCGGATTCAAGTTCGTTACTGGGATCTTTGCCATTTTTCATCATATCAATCCGGTCCGGTTTGATGTCAAACCCTATCACTGGCACGTGTTTGGCAAATTCCAGGGCAATGGGGAGCCCTACATAACCCAGACCGATAACGGCAATTTTCTTTTCTTTCCTGATAATAGCATTGTACATCTGCAAAAATTTTGGTTTTCGAAGCTAAAATAGTTTTATTCCGAATGATTAAAAATGATTTTACGCAGGCTTTACTTACATAAGGGATGGTAGTCACCCTTAAGCCCTATTGGATTGGCATTGCGGATATCATAAACAACCTCTATGCTTTTGCGTGCATCGTTGAGGCCAAAGCCGTTGCCTTTAAGAATTTCCTGATAACTGAGTGTGTGTAAATCCGTAAACCCTTTGCTGAACTCGATTTCTTCACCTTCTACCGTGATGGAACGAAAAGTCCGTTGTCCTTGTGCCTTTATATTGTCAGGCAGGTCATTTTCATCCACACTCAACACCCAGCGGACGCGGGCCTTTTCTAGATGCAAAAATCCGGCGGCGCGTTTTTCTCCGTGTTCATGGACAATGCTTTCTTTTACGTCACCAAAAATCCAGGTCAGCATATCGTAAAAGTGAATACCGATGTTGGTTGAAATGCCACCGGATTTGTTGGGGTCTCCTTTCCATGAGTAATGGTACCAGTTTCCACGGCTGGTCAGGTAAG
Source organism: Bacteroidota bacterium (assembly GCA_051747965.1). Classification (GTDB taxonomy): domain Bacteria; phylum Bacteroidota; class Bacteroidia; order Bacteroidales; family ML635J-15; genus JAQIBY01. The sequence goes on along the minus strand of JBNJGS010000002.1, from coordinate 49,255 downwards.
CAAGATCAACATCATATATTTTGTCTTTGGGGCCATTGGCGATTTTTTCTTTTAGTGCAATGATGGAAGGATGCAGACGCAATTGAAGAATGGTATTGATTTTTTTTCCGGTTTCTTTTTCAATTTCAGACAAGCCGTGGATATTCCAGGGATTCAGCACCAGTGGCTTCTCACAGATAGCATGTGCATCATTTTTCAAAGCAAAACGTATGTGAGAATCATGCAGGTAGTTTGGTGTGCAAATGCTGACATAATCAATTTTCTTGTTTTTACGCCTGAGTTTATCCACGTGACGGTCAAATCGTTCATACTCGTGGAAAAAATCTGCATTGGGAAAATAGGCATCCAAAAAACCAACGGAATCAAATAAGTCCATGGTTGCTGCCAGATTGTTTCCTGTTTCTTTAATGGCTTTTACGTGCCTGATGGCAATGTATCCGGCAACACCTATCAATGCAAAACGATTTTCTTTGCTCTCCATAATTTATGACTTTATTTTTTGTACAAAATTATTTTCCAGTTTGTATTTTTCTTCACTTTCGGGACAAACAGCCATGCCCTTATCATCAAAATGGAGGCGATGGCCATACTCGCTCATCCAGCCAATTTGACGTGCCGGATTTCCGACCATCAGAGCATAGGGTTTTACTGTTTTGGTGATTACTGCTCCGGCACCGATAAATGCATATTCACCAATATCGTGGCCACACACGATGGTAGCATTGGCGCCAATGCTTGCCCCTTTCTTTACCAGGGTTTTTTCGTACTGACTGCGCCTGTTAATTGCTGACCGTGGGTTTGTGATATTTGTGAACACCATGGACGGTCCCAGAAACACATCGTCTTCACAAATTACGCCTGTGTAAATGGATACATTATTCTGAACCTTGACATTGTTGCCAAGTACCACATCCGGAGACACCACTATGTTTTGTCCCAAATTGCATCCTTCACCTATGACAGCATCTTTCATGACATGAGAAAAATGCCAGATTTTTGTGCCATTACCAATATTACATCCTTCATCAATGACAGCTGTTTCGTGTGCAAAATATTCTTTCATATGCTGAGATTACTATTGCGATCCTGATATGTGTCTGCAATATCCGGACGCCTGGTTATTTCTTACTTTTATTCTTAAAATTTATATAGTCTTTCACCGAAAATCCCAGTTTTAACAGGTTTTCGGGTTTTAGTAAATCTTCTGCCTGTGCATTTGTTACATGACCGCTTTTTTCGCAGGCATCGAAAATACCGCATTTGTCATTTTTCATGATGCCTGCAATTTCTCCTGCTTTATGATATCCGATATAGGGCACAAAAACGGTTGCCAGAGATGGGCTGTGTAGCAGTTGCTGCCACGCATCATCTGTATTTACTTTCAGTCCTGTTATCAGCCCGCTTTTCATGCTTTTGCCGGCAGCTATCAGCAAGTCAAGACTGTTGAGTATGGCATGGCCAATGGATGGCAGATATGGATTTAATTCCAGGACAGATTGTCCACTGAGAGAGGAAATCAGCTGGTCGTTAGCATATACCTGATGAGCAGTGCTGATGATGTATTCAGGGATTACAGGGTTTACTTTTCCCGGCATTATCGAGCTGCCGGTTTGCATTCGGGGAATTTCCAGATTTCCGTTTCCTGCAATGTCAGATGCGAGTAGTCTAAGGTCATTGCTTATTTTTTCCATATTTACAGCATGAGCTTTCAGGGTGGCGTGAATTTCTGTCCAGCTGTCCAGGTTGCTGGTTGTATCCACCATATTTTCGCTACGGGTAAGAGGCAGGCCGGATAATTTCTGCAGCTCCCTGACCGCTTCCATAATCACAAAGCGGGGTACCGTTATGCCGGTACCAATGGCACTGCCTCCCAGATTCACCTGCTTAATACGTTCAAAGCATTTTGACACCCGCCACCAGTCACGGCTAAGGGCATCATTGTATGCACTGAACAATCGGCCAAACGAGCTTGGAACGGCAGTTTGCATCTGCGTATAGCCGTTTCGCAGTGAATTTCTGTGATCGTTTTCCTGTTGCTCAAGTGCAAAACGCAACTGATTGATATGCTCTTCCAGTTCAGTGAGGGCATGCATGACCGCCGTTTTTAGCGCTGTGGGCACAACATCATTGGTTGACTGAAAGAGGTTGGCAGACTCAATGGGGTCCAGAATGTTATAATCACCGGCTTGTTTAGTCAGTAAAATCAAAGCCCGGTTTGTGATAATCTCATTGATATTCATGTTGATGCTGGTGCCTGCTCCTCCCTGAACCGCCGGCACAATGAAATGAGTGAAATGCTTGCCTTCGCTTACTTCTACTGCTGCCTGAATCAGTGCATCCAGCTTGTCTTTGCTGATTCTTTGTAGTTCTGAAAGCTCAGGATATTTTTTTTGCAGTTCTTCCTGGTAGCGACGAATGGTATGATAAACAGCAAGTTTTACACTTCCCATGCTCTTGTACCAGCGTTGATTGAATTCAGTCCTGTTGGGAAAATTCTCACAGGCACGCCATGCATGAATGCCATATAGTGCATTATCAGATAACTTAACTTCACCTATGAAATCTTTTTCAGTGCGCATATTATCCTAAAGGTTGTGCATATGTTTTGATGTCTTTTCCTGTGATCTTGTCTGAACATAAGATCACCAGGCGTTCAATCATATTTCTGAATTCACGTATATTACCGCTCCATGAATAATTCTTCAGTTCTTTTATGGCATCATCGGTGATTTCCATTTTTGGAATGCCATGTTCAAGACATATTTCTGTGAGAAAATGGTCAGCCAGCTCCGGGATATCATTCTTGCGTTCTGAAAGCGACGGTACATGAATCAGGATCACACTGATGCGATGATACAAGTCTTCCCTGAAGTTGTTTTTTTCAATTTCTTTGCTTAAATCCTTATTCGTGGCTGCTATCAGCCGAACATCTACATTGATGTCCTTATCACTGCCAACACGGCTGATTTTATTTTCCTGCAGGGCACGCAAAACCTTTGCCTGGGCCGAAAGACTCATGTCCCCGATTTCGTCAAGGAAAATGGTGCCACCGTTGGCCTGTTCAAATTTACCTTTTCGCTGCTTGTGTGCAGATGTGAAGGCGCCTTTCTCGTGGCCAAAAAGTTCGGACTCTATCAGCTCGGAAGGGATGGCTGCGCAGTTTACTTCCACAAAAGGAGCTTTGGCGCGTTCGCTCTTTTCATGGAGATGATGTGCCACAAGTTCTTTACCGGTACCGTTTTCACCGGTTATCAGTACCCGGGCATCAGTGGGGGCAACTTTGTCAATCAACTCGCGGATATGTTGCATGGGCCTGGAATTACCCACCATTTCATAACGCTTACTGACTTTCTTTTTTAGTTTTTTGGTTTCAGTTACCAGGCTGCTGCGCTCCAGTGCATTTTTAACGGTTATCTGCAGGCGCTGAAGGTCTATAGGCTTTTGTATGAAGTCGTATGCACCCTGTTTGATGCTTGAAACTGCGGTGTCAATGTCACCATGACCGGAAATCATAATAAAAGGGAGTTCGGGGTTGGTTTTTAAGGCCTTTTCAAGCACCTCCATGCCATCCATTTCAGGCATTTTGATGTCACAAAGTACCAGGTCAATCACATTGTCCTTGATTTTTTGTAAACCATCTTTTCCATCCACTGCAAGCTCTACCTTATATTTCTCGTATTCCAGAATATCTTTCAGTACATTCCGGATGCTCTTTTCGTCGTCTATGACAAGTATCCTGCTCATAATAACTTTATATCTCTTATAACCTGTAAAAGTAATTAAACTGTGCGAAATCTGCAACCTGCTGTTTTTGTTTTATGGTATGCATAAAGTCTGTTTGCAGAAAGTGTGATATGAGCTTGTCTTGAATAGACAAATCATATTTACAAAGAAAAATCATTATACTTACACAAAACAGCCATGAAGCAAAAAACCGCCTGTTTTTTGATGCTATTACTGCTGGGGTTCATACTGCAATCATGTGAGGATAATGATATCAGCCCTCATTACACAGAATATGATTGTTTCCTGATCTTTGATAAAGATGGTGAACGTGTTGAATATGTGGGTGATAGGATGAGTATTCCTGGTGTTTTTTCCTGCGGAGTCAGTACCGGATTTGCTGAGGGTAGTGATACAGTAAGAAAAGTATACACTTCCATCTGTCGTGAAAGCAGCAGTCAGTCATGGCCTCAAATGAGTTTTTCCCTGGTGGATTATGTCCACAGGCAGAGTTTGGACAGTGTCTTATTTGCGCCGGATTTTTCATACTTAGAGAGCTTGTTGTACACCGGGGATAAGTCGTTTATCCGAGATTTGTGCTTAGTAAGCCAGGCGGGCATTTACATTGAATGGCAGGATGAAAATATGACCAAATGGTCTACACCGGTTAATGTTTGTGCCGGTGAGGATAAACCAGTAAATCCTGATTATGAAAATTTCATTTACCGGATAGAATCTGTCCGGCTCGCTGAAGATCCGGACGGTGAACCGGCCTTATTGGTAGAGTCGCAATTCAGTTGCAACCTGTACAATCAGGAAGGGGACTCCCTGATTGTTGAAAATGGTAAAGCAAGAAGTTTGTTTAAACATAATCTTTAAATCCGCCGGTTTATCTAAGTTTTGACAAAGCATAATGATATGCTCCAATCATGGCTGCTTCAGATGTGCCCATGCTGGATTTCATGATGCCAACCCGTGGTTTGGGGATATAGGGGTGTTTTGCTTCAGACTCGCCGGGCAGA
>JBNJGS010000002.1:9912-44410 GCA_051747965.1 Bacteroidota bacterium | reverse complement strand
CCAATCATGGCTGCTTCAGATGTGCCCATGCTGGATTTCATGATGCCAACCCGTGGTTTGGGGATATAGGGGTGTTTTGCTTCAGACTCGCCGGGCAGAGCAATAAACTTTTTATCTCCGTGAGCGAATTTGTCAAATTCATTGTGATTTTCCAGATTAAACACCTGATGTGTTAATCGGGGCAGACGTTTTCCTTCGGGTGTGATGAATTCGGAATTTATCTGTTCCATGACTGCCGGCATAAATAAATCCCAGGCTTTGGATAATCCTCCGCCTATTGAAATATTGGCATCATAAAGACTGATTAAACTGGCGATGGTATCGCCCAGATTTTTTCCAAAAACACGAAATGTCTCCTGGGCAGCTACTTTTTTGCTCCCTTTGCCGTCAATGGCAATATCATATATGTCCTTTGGAGTGAGCACCTCATCACTTTTGGCGATTTTCCGGTAGGAGCGCAGAATGCCGCGAATACTAACAGATTCTTCAATGTTTGCCTTGGTGTATTCGGGATTGCGCATCAACCATACTTCATTGGGCAGGGAATTATCACCACGAATCAGTTTTCCACGGATTACAACACCCAGGCCAAATCCTGTGCCCAGCGTCAGGCCGATGAGATTCTTGTATCTTTTCTGACTGCCGGTGTCCTGCAATTTTTGATTGAGCCGGGTAAGAGAACCCTCCCTGGCTTCTCCAAGTGCAAAAAGGTCAGCATCATTGTTGATGAATACCGGTATTCCGAATTTTTTTTGCAACATGGGGCCCAGTGCAATTCCACCGCGGTAGGCCGGAAGGTTTCCCAAATCACCAATAACACCATGTTCATAATCCGAAGGACCGGGAAAAGCAAAGCTCAGTGCAGCGACCGTCCCCTGATGTGCTTCGGCCAGAGTAGAAAACCCATCCACTATGGTTTGCAGACTCCTGTCAAGATCATCTCCATGGGAGGGCTTGCGAATGCTTTCCCCTATGATTTTTCCGTTTTTAACAGCAGAAAACACAAAGTTGGTGCCTCCTGCATCCAGACTGAGAATGAGTGGATTGTTGTTCATATTAATCAGGCATTTTGGGTTTTCAATGCGACAAAAATAGTGTAGAGTATGGCAATTCCGGGGACTATAAAACTAAAAGTAACACTTGTGATATCGGCAACTTTTCCCATGATGAGAGGCAGGACAGCACCTCCAATAATTGCAGTGACCATCAGGCCGGATAGCTCATTGGTATATTCCGGATGTTTGTCCACTGTAATGGAGAATATCAGGGGGAAGATATTGGCAAAGCCGAGGCCAATCAGTATGATGGAACTGATTGCCACTGTCTGGGAGTGAAGAAAAAGACCGCCAATCCCCAGCAGGGCGATAATGGTAGTACTAAGCAGAAACACCGGGGCCTTTATCCAGTTGAGTATGATGCCACCAAGGAAACGGCCTATCATGATTGTCAGAAAAAACAAACCTACACTGGCTACACCAAGTTTGTCAATATCCAGGCCGTAGTTGTTTTCCAGGTAGCTTGGCAGTTTTGATGCCATGCTTACTTCTGCTCCCACATACAAAAAGATCGCCAGTACCATGATGGCAATGCCCGGTTTTCTCAGTAAATTCAAACAGGAAAGCAAACTGGGTGGCACATCTGGCATGGCTTTTTCACGGATGGGTATCAACAGAAGAATTACCGTTGTGATGCCGATGGCAATAGCATATATGGGAAAAAGCAGCTTCCAGTCCATACCAAACCAGGCTGCTGCAGCTGCCGGAATCAGAGCTCCGGACAGTGAACCTATGGCTTTTACAAACTGGCCAAAACTGAGGTTTCTGGAATATTTACCTTCCGGGGAAACATCCCGCATGATGGGATTACCGGCAACCTGCAACAATGCTGCACCGGCACCCAGAAGTAGTATAGAAAGCAATAAAACGCTGAAAAGAGAAAAGCCAAACACAACCGGAATTACAAGGCCAAGCAATGCAATGATAAGTCCCAGGGCCAGAATCTTCTTTTTACCCTGTCTTGCCATGATTAAACTGAAAGGAACAGACAAGAGACCAAACATTACAAAACCCGAGGCGGGAACAAAGCCGGCCATGAAGTTGGTAAGATGATATTCATCCTTCACAAGATCGGTAAGTGTTCCGGCGACATCACCAAAACCCATACACAGAAAAGCCAGAAAGACAGGGACAGATGCAAAAGCAGGATTAATATTTTTCTTGTTCATAAACGCAGGGTCAATATTTTTGGTTAAATATAGATAATATCTTTCAGGATACTGTCCGAAATAAACAAAGATTCCGGCTCCAGCCTGAAGCAATTACCCTCAATACTGGCTTTCCCTGTGTCTGTGTATACATGAAGTTTACGTTTTAATGCGGATAATTTTGTGCTGCCAAAGCGTTTTTCCATTTCACCAAGCTCAAGACCGTGTCGTGTCCGTAAACGTGTAATCAGGTAATCATTGAATTTATCTTTGTCGTCCAGATATTCCTGTTCTGCATTGTTGCCGCCTGTTGCAATATAATCATTCAGATCTGAGAGATTCCATCGCCGGATGTTCTCACCATCGTAAGAATGTGCAGACGGACCAAAACCATAATATGCAGTGCCATCCCAATATGCAGAATTGTGCCTGCTGTGAAAGCTTTTTTTTGCAAAATTTGAGATTTCATACCAGGGAAAACCTTCTTTTTCAGTGATGTCAAAAAGCAAGATGAACTGATGGTAAGATTCTTCATCTGCCGGCAATGTAAAGCGATTTTGATTTAAGCGGCGATTCAGCAGAGTGCCCGGTTCTATGGTAAGGTGATAAGCAGAAAGATGTTGAATTCCTGTGGACAGTATTGTTCTGATGCTTTTTTCCCAGATGGAATGATCAAGCCCGGGAATGCCATAAATTAAATCTGCAGAAATACTTTTAAAACCGGATTTTCTTGCTTCTTCCAGGCTTTTCAGGCTTTCACGGCTGCTGTGTTTCCGGCCAAGGAAAGATAAAATCTTATCATCAGTGGACTGAATGCCTATGCTCAGACGATTAAATCCGAGCTCCTTCCATATTTTCAGAGATTCAGGCCGGATGTCTTCGGGGTTTGCCTCAAGGCTTATTTCAGCTCCTTTTGTGATTTCAAAATTCTGCCGGATGCTGAGCATGATGCGTTCCAGAGATTTGTCCGACAGTAGGGACGGCGTGCCACCACCAAAATAAATTGTTTCCACATTTTTTTTGTCCGGAGAAGCCTGCGTTATTTCCCGGCATAGGGCATCCACAAAATCCTGCTCTTTGGATAAAAGTGCCAGAGAATAGAAATCACAATAATGGCACTTTCTGCGACAGAAGGGAATATGTACATATATACCAGACATACAACAAATGTAATGAAAATAGCATGTGAACACTTAAAAAAAACACCTGTTTGATGGTGACCGAAAAGGAATACTGCTTTTTTCTTTCATTAATTTGTCTAAATTTGAATGATGATAAGTCATTGCCTATGAAAACTGAAAATATTGAGCATGTTTTTGAATGCTTCGCAGATAAGAAAATACTGATTATCGGTGATGTGATGATTGATTCTTACATGTGGGGAGAGGTTGACCGAATCAGTCCGGAGGCTCCCATACCAATTGTATGCATCAGCGGAAGGGAAAACCGGCTGGGAGGTGCTTCCAATGTGGCAAGAAACATCCGGTCACTTGGAGCAGAACCCCTGATGTGCAGTGTTATCGGCAATGATAGCAATGGAGATGAATTCATCCGTTTGCTCAATGAAGAAGGCATGCGTACAGATGGTATTCTGCGCATTGAAGACAGACCCACCAGTGTAAAAACCCGCATCATAAGCAATGGCCAGCATCTGTTGAGGGTGGATGAGGAAAACACGAATGTATTGACCGATGATACAGTGAATAAACTGGCTTCCAAAATCACTGCAATCTGCGAAAGTGAATCCCCGGATGCCATTATATTTGAAGATTATGACAAGGGAATAATTACCCCGGAGCTTATTGAGCATGTGGTAGCTCTGGCTGCGGACTGTAAAATACCGGTAAGTGTTGATCCGAAGAAACGGAACTTTATGGCTTATAAAGGTGTCACTTTGTTTAAGCCCAATTACCGGGAAATGAAGGAAGGCATGAAAACCGATTTTGCCAAAAGCGATAAAGCCATGATTCGCGGGCTGATACACAAGCTGATGAAAGATCTTAAGGTTGAGCAGGTTTTATTAACCCTTGCTGAAGCAGGAGCAGTGATAGCATCGGAGGATGGTGAGGATTTTCTTCCTGCTGAAATACGGAATATTTCTGATGTCTCCGGTGCGGGAGATACGGTTATCGCCACAGCCACACTGTGTTTGGTTTGTGGATTAGACAGGCGCGATATAGCCTATATTGCAAATATGGCCGGCGGACTGGTGTGTGAGCATTCGGGTGTTGTGCCGGTAATGCGTGAGGATTTACTCAGGGAGTTGAAAGAAAATCCCGGTACCGGAGTATCATAAAGCAGGGAAGTGCCATCTATTTTTTCTTTGCCAGAATAGCTTCCATAAGCTTGAGATCCTCGGGGAAACTGATTTTAAGATTCAGGGGGTTGTCTTTTACCATACCAATTTTTACTTCGGGCAGGTAGTGATTGACGATGCTGATATCGTCGGTGAATTCCGGATTACCATTCATCTGGCGTGCATCATATGCCTGGCTGATTGTCCTTAACCTGAAGCCCTGTGGTGTATGAGCCCGCAGGAGTTTACTGCGGTCGGCCAGCCCTGAGAACTCATCTTTCTCATCAAGCCGGTAAAGTGTATCTGTTACAGGATTTACAGTGGCTACAGCGCTGTGGGTCATAAGCATTGTGGTAATGTTTCTGATTACCTTCGGGTCGGGATTCGGGCGTGCAGCATCGTGAAATAATAAAGATGTTTCCTGATTTCTGTATTGGTTTTTGGCAAAGTTGATGGCCTGCCATGTGGACATATTTCTGCTGCTGCCACCGGGAATAACATGGGCAGGCATGCTGAGTTTTAAACTTTCAACAGGAAGTAAGCTTTTAAAATCCGGATGCGAAACGATGATGATTTCATCTATACAACCCGAATCTGCAAAACGTTCCATGCTGTGCTGTATAACGGGCTTACCCGCCAGTTCCATGAATTGTTTTGGAAGGCTTGCGCCCATGCGTTTGCCGGAGCCTCCGGCCAGTATCACAGCAATATATTTCATAGACAAACCCCATCCTGAAAGGAAAACCAAGCACATTGCTTTTCCGGCACAGGCAGGAAAGCTTGTGAACTACTTTAACTTGCAGGACAGGGTGTTTTTAGATATATTTTACTCTTCTGCTTCTTTTTTGTATGCTTCAGCATCCATCAGATCATCAAGTTCTGATTTGTCACTGATTTTTACTTTAATGATCCAGCCGTCACCGTATGGGTCTTTGTTTACCAGGTCGGGGCTGTCTTCGAGTTTTTCATTAAACGCAAGGACTTCACCGCCAATGGGCATGTAAATGTCAGAAACGGTCTTTACTGCTTCAATTGTGCCAAAAGCCTCCTCTTTGTCAAGCTCTTCGCCTTCGGTTTCAACCTCAACAAAAACAACATCTCCAAGCTGCTGCTGAGCGTAGTCGGAAACACCAATATAAGCCTCATCACCGTCAACTTTTACCCATTCGTGGGTTTTGCTGTACTTGAAATTTTCCTGTATTTTCATATATCAAGTTTTTTAGTATTTAAGTTACAAATGTAAAAAAAATGATCAGGATATTGAATTGTTTGGCAACATACTAATCAAAACGCATAATTCTGTACATGTATCCCTTTAAGAAGCCAGGGTAAATCTTACACTTACACCAAAATCTATATTTGATGTCGGATAGGAGATTGATACTTTTGGTGTATTGATGACATGGTCATAGAATAACCTGAGATTAAACCTGTCACTCAAAACATAATCGGCAGATGCTTTGATGGTTACTATTCCGTTACCTGCAGTTGCCTGATTTACTTCTTCTTCCAGTTTACGGATAACCGTTAAATTGTTTCTGATAGAAAAGTCCAGCCTGAGGTTGAGGTCAGATTTGAATGTGCGTTTTCTGCCTCCCTGAGTTCCAATGGTAATCTGTACATCTTTGATTCTGTATCCGGCTCCGATGATGTATTCATCAGTGCGTTGTTCAGTGAGTTGGTTGTTGCTGAAACTCATGTTCAGGTTTCTGGATTTTTTGAATTCCAGTTTGGTGATGAGCGAATTTTTCCAGTTCAGATCGATACCAATCAGCGGTGAGAACTGCTCTGTAATGCTGACAGAATTAAAAGTATATTGAGAATAATAGTTACCGTTGGGATCGGTGATATAATTGAAACCATTTTCGGGATCCCAGAGGTCACGCAAATTGTTCTGGTATTGACCGATGTTGTAGGTGGAACGATACGTGTGTGTAATGTTTGCGGTGCGGATGTAATCTTTGATGAATGGTACCTGCGACAGTCCGTCGTAAGTCATTCGCCAGTTTGGCAATACACTGGTAATGGAAGGGAATTCTTCCAGCGAAATGGTTTTGGGATCCATTCCGGAATAGGCAGCCCTGAATGCCGGCATTAGTACGTCCTGGGATAATTTCCCATAACCTTCCGGGTAACCATCTTCATCTATAGCGGAGGGGTCGTAGTCAGGGCGATCCTGTGCAAGTCTTGCGGCAATTACTTTTCTATTTGATGCAAACAGATCAAAAACATCGGAATCATAATTACCATCCTGATCAAAAGGTTCGAACGCTGAAGCGATGGTAATTGTTGACATGGTGAAATTTCCCTGTACTTGTTCTGTTCCTGTTTTAAAATAGCCATCACCTGTAGTTGGATCATCAATTGTCCAGGTATAATATTCACTGGTGTTCACTGTATGTGTGCGGTTCATATTGAGGTCAAGGCGCATTTGTCTTACAGGTTCGAGTGATGCCCTTATATTCCAGGTTTCATTTTCACTCATGGTGTAGGGCTGGTTGAGCATGGAGTCGCGTGTAATCAGATAGTTGTCAGATGCCCAGCGGCCAAAGTTTTTGTCCTGCCAGCCCAGAACAAAAGGTGCGCCTGGTGCCTGTATGGTGTTCTGTTGGCCGAAGATAGCCTCTTCCGGTGTATAATTGGTTATTCCCAGCAGCTGAGGCTCAGGAAGATAACCGGGGAGTGAGGTGGCGTTGGTACCGGAATATGATATGGAAATATTTTTGGTACTCATGGCCAGGGCCAGGGTATTGTCAACAATTTTCTTAAGAATACTTTCTTTCACCTCACGCTGACCCGAGACAATAATCTTTGCACTGTCAGAATCTTCCCGCGGTGTGAAAAACACAATTTTGTCATCAACTATCCTTGTATCACCAGGTACTACAGCTCCCTTTTTGTTGGTGGCTTTGACCGTAACATTCTCTGTTTTTAGCTTATGGACAATCCGTTTGCGCTTTTCTTTTTCCAGAGATTTCACATCCTCAGTGTATGTGACTGTCTCCATTTCCGGTTTTTGTGGTCTTCTCCGTTTTCTGCCCTTGTATTCCTGGTTTACTTTTTTCAGATAATCGATTTTGTTGTACAGGGACATCAGATTGAACTGACTGTTCAGGGTCATGGTATTGTTGTTCTGTATGGTATTTCCCAGTTCAATTGTGTCAGCAGTAATTGGGCCGGCAATCCAGTCGTAATTTCCATTATAACGTGCATTGGCAGATACCCAGCTTAGAATTGGTATTTTATTGATTGGCAACTGATAATTCAGATTGAGACTGTGGTTATACTGCGTATTGCGGCCAAAATCTCTCAGGTTAGTCCAGATTGTATCCATCTTTTGTTCATAGTATGGATCTCCTTCCCAGAGGCGGCCTTCAGGCTCGTCTATCCTGGCATTGTTGGTGGCAGAAAAGTCAAATTTCAGACTGCGGGAAAAGTTGTATTTAAAGTCGTACTGCCTGATCCAGTTAAAATTCTTATTTACGTTCAGTGGAATCTGCATGTACGGATTGTTGATATTTCGTGTTTGACTTTCATTGTACTGACGGTTGAGGTTTGTACGGAAACTCAACTGTGAGGGCAGATAGTAAAAGTTAAAATCTTTGATCAGACGGAATGCCGGTTTGTTCAGAAAGCTCACATTCTTGAACGGTTCCACATTTTCAGGCGTAGCATTGTAATTGTAATTGATGGCTCCTGAAATGTCTTTCCTGGTGTCAAATTCCGTATTGATGTTCCGGTTGAAAATCTCATTGTAAGTATAGCTCACTGACCAGTTGGAAAGGTCGTAAATTTTCGGTTGACCTTTCATCTTATTCACCTTTACATTGGTAAAGTTGAGGCTTTTTCGCTGTGTGTAATCCTGGGCTATGCGCTTAATGGAATCTTTTTCCTCCTGTGGCCGGTTGGGGTCGTTTAGAGCAACTTTAAACGGGATGTCGGGATCCAGCGGATTGTATTCGGGATTGCTGACAGACTCGGAGTAGCTGACATACATAGGAATTCTGACACCAGTCTTTTCCGGGAAAAATTTGCCCAATTCCAGATTGGAAGAAATGTTGTATGAATTGATTTCTTCTTTCTGGCGTTCACTGACCTTTTGCTCAATGCTTCCAAATCCGGGCTTGGATGTCTCTCCTGTTACAGTGATGGAGCCAAAGTCTGCAAGCTTTGTAGTCATCCTGGCACGTGCAGCCCAGCCGCCTTTTTCATCAAAGTCAGTAAGACGAAGTTCATTGACCCAGATTTCTGCTGTTTTCTCCATACCGTCGTCATGATCAGCTGCTGTTTGTTTCTTGGGGTTGCGTATGCCAATCATGATGGTGCGGACATTGCTGAGGTTGGGATTTCCCATGATGCTTACTGTTCTTTCACCGTCAGCCATGGAATACAGGCGGGTCAGGGTAACACCTGACCCTGCTGAGCGCATTTCATCGTTGCGGGTTTGTTTTACCAGTTGCAGCAAATCAAATTCCAGTTCCAGGTTGTTTTCTTCAGGCCATACTATCAGTCTGTCATCAGGGGAGTCGTTGTCGTAATTGCCGGCGGGGGTGACTTTCACAGGTAATTCATATTCATAATAATTGTTCTGATAATCAGAGCCCAATCTGACAAATATTTCCAGGTCATCATCATTCAAATCATAACCGGGCACTTCTTCTGCATGGATAAACATTTTCAGTTTTCTGTATTTTCTGACATCCATGTCAATGTTTTTGTACACGGCGCGGGCATCACCGTCGGCAAGATCTATTACCTTCAGCACCATTGCCTGTTCATTCAGTTGGCGGAGCTGTGGGTTCTGCGGATCAATGACACGATCAATCTCTGGTGGCAATACATAGTTGACCGGTGATTTGTTTGCATTTTCTTCAATGTTTACAGCAGTTACCTCAAATGGTGTTTTGGTGAGTTCATCGGGTATATATTCTCCTGGCTGTATGAATGATTTGTCGTATTTTCTCCAATCGCTACGAACCAGATCCAGTGTACCAAAGCGCATGATGGTTGGTTGTGAGAAATTGGTGGTAATCATACGCATAAAACGGATGGATTTAAAATCTTCTATCCGGCCGATTTTTTTATCATAATTGGAAATGGGAACCTTAAACTGATACCAGGTAACTTCACTTTCCTGATCATTGGCCATTTCAGCCTTATGTTCAACCTTGTCGGTTATGTAGTTTTCGCCGATTTCCATTTCGTTGGGGCGGATACTGATGCGATATTGAAAATATGACTCATTTTCGCTCAGGGTATTGTCCTCGTTGATGTCTTCTACATCCGGTTGAGATGTTGCAGATGTGGAGTAATCTTCGCCGGGCTGGGAGACAGGGCTGTTGCCTTCAAGGCCGTTATAATCCATGTACCGTTCCAGAATCCCCAGGTTTTCATCATCATAATCTTCACCCCTGAAGTGGTGATAGTCATCAAGTGAGGGATCATTGACTGCCTGTTGATATACTTCTGAGTCTGGGCCATAATTGGCAGCCAGGTCAGAGAGGTAATCTGCAAAGAATTCTACTTCATCTTCGGATGACAATCCATCAAGTCCCACATCCTGTGCCTCCCTGCTTTCAGGATCAGTGTCAAATGCGTTGACAAGGGACTGTACAAGAGGCACCAGGCCCCACGCAGTGGTATCTACAGGGTTGTCCACAGCCGGTGCCGGCAGGCCGTTTTCAAATGATTTCCTGGAATCTTTCAAAACGTCTTCTGAAACACTACCCAGGTTGATAAGCAAATCACCACCGGGATTGTTTTCATCCTCAACAAAGGGATCCATTAGCCAGAATTCGATATATTCAATATTGGCTTCTTCAAAGTCATTTGTTGAGAGCTCACGCATAATCCCGCCCCAACGTTTTTCGGGATTCATCAAGGTACCATCCGGATTTAATTCATCTGTATTGTAGTTGTATGGGCCTTTAAGATTTGGGTAATATGCCAGGTTGAGTACGGCCAGTGTGGCAGGGATGGCTCCGGTTTCACTTTCTTTGTTGGGGAATATTTCCTGCTCCTGAACTTCACGTACATAATGGCTGGATTGCTGTTCCACACTTACCGGACTGTTGTTGCGCTGGAACAGTGGATCAATGACATACCATGCCAGCTTGGCACGGTTGAATCCATAGGGAAGACTGTCCATAAGTTCAGCATTGGGGAAAAGATTTTCCTGGCCTGTAGGTGTGCTTGCAATCGACCAGGCATTGAACATTTTGATGTCAATGCTGGTTTCGCTGCCCTCAAAGTCATCAATATAAGCATTGCCTTCTTTTTCGATGGCCCTTGAGTGTCCCGGTATCAAATGGGCAAATTCACCTGTGAGAGTAATGGTGGATTGTTCCTTGGTTTCAATAAAAGGCAGCCAGTCAATGGCCTTGGTGATTTCCGGGACTTCGCTGCGGTATGATCCGTTCACACCCCAGATGGTATTGGATATGGGTTCATCCCCAATGCTTACTTTTTGTGTCAGAGGGCGTTCAGTGAGATTTAATATGGTGGCACCCAGATTAAAATCTTTGCTTATCTCATAATTCAGGTGTGTACCCACAAGGGTTTTGGTTTGTACACTGAACATCGAATTGCTTTCCAGTGAAATATTGATCGGCGTACCTGATTCCAGTATGCCTTCGTTGATGATTTTTACCCGGCCAAGGTTGTAATCTACTGTGTAGTCCTGGTTTTCAGTCAGCTCCATGCCGCCGGCCGTTACTTTTACTGAGCCCTGTGGTATGTTGATGGCATTGAGCCTGATTTCCGAGCCTGAGCTTGATTTATATTGCCCTGCCATGTAAAACTTATTCTTTTCGGCAATCTGTCGTGCTGTACTCTGCGTGGAGTCGTAGAGTTCCTGAAACACATATTCATCCGCCACATCATCAAGTGCAGGGTCTCCGGATGTAATTTGCTGCCTGAGATGACTCCCGAATGGCTCCCTGACCGGGAAAATAATCCTGCCATTTTGTGGCCTGATGGTGATATTATTTACAAAGTCGAATCGCCCATCGGGATAGGGATCATTCTGCTGGTTGAGATTATCAAGGTTCATTACCCTGAGTAATATGGTTTGGTCAATATCGCCGGCAGGAATATAGTTGATGGCTGTTCCTGTTTTATCATTCTGGTACATGACATCCAGGATAAAATCTTCTGAACTGAGCTGATAAGCCCCAATGGAATAAATATTTTTCATCATCAAATCCCAGGTGGTCTGGTCGGGAGTGAGTGAGGTCCCTTTTATCAACTTAACAATAAGTGCATCAGGTGCACTGACACCACCATTGGCAAATTCACCCACACGGTATGTTTCACCACCAACAGTATATTCAAAGGCCACAGCAAGCACCTGGTCTGATTGCAGACGTGAATTGAGAGAAATGTAACCCAGTTGTGAGTTGAGGGTGTATTCCGAGGCATCCAGCTTCCGGGCAGATTCTATCTTCTGATAATCCACACCGCCCTGCATACTGAAAGGTTCACCGGAAAGAAGAGAAGTTATTTGGTTAATATCCCTGACTGAAGGATATTGTTCTTCGATGTTAAAAAGACTGTTGACCGAATCGGTTGGCAACATTGTCTGTGAAATCCCGGTAATGTATTCACTCTGAATGTTATCATCATTTGATTCTGCAAGATCGGTAAAGGCCACAATGTTACGTGCATCCTCAAAATTTCCGCTGGTATTGGTTACCCATACTTCCACTTTGGTGATATTCACCCCGGAGTTGATAACAGGCAGGTTTTTCAGTGATTTATCGTAATTTTCCTTGAAGTAATGCGCCAGGAAAAAGTGTTTATCTTTTTCATATTCATCAGCATCAATTTCATATTCCTGCATCTGGGCACCGCCTTCAACTGTAATTGTGCTTGTTTCGCCTTTTTGCTGGGAAAAAATACTGGTCATGGTGAGTTTCCCGAATTTGAGCTCGGTTTTGAACCCGAACAATGACTGACTGCCCTGAATCAGTGATCCTGTAAGAGGTAGTGAGACATTCCCGGCTTCAATTTTCTGTATGATTTCATCTTCATGGCCGGTATATTCTATTTTGACAGAGTTTTCAAAATCAAAGGAAGCTTCGGTATCATACTGGACATTGAGTTTCATTTTGTCACCAATCTGGCCGACTACATTCATCTGAATCTTCTCATCAAAATCAAAGGTGGTTGTTCGTTGTAGCTTAACAGGCAGGTTGGGATTTTCAACTTTTGATATATTCAATCCGAAACTCAATTCTGCTGAGCCCTGAGGTTTAATATCTATGGTGTTGCTGCCAAAAATTCTGTCGAAAGCTTCACCTCCCACTTCCAGTTTGGGAATCAGGCTTGATCTTGTTTCAAAATTTGCGTTTTCTACCCGCTGCCGCCAATAATCCTGCATGCCTTGCTCAAAATCGTACTGCATGTAATCCCTGAAAGGAAGGCTGTATGGTGTGCCCAATTCAAGAGAGTCGCCCAGTGTCTTTTTGAAAACATATGAATCTGATTCCGGATCGTATTCAATCTGGCTGTTGATGTTATCCGGGTCTGTTCCGAAAAGGGGAGATTCGGGATCGTCAGTGAGGGGGTTGTTATCGTCCGGCTGAAAATCCCATGGCAAATCCACTTCATCAATTTCAATGGTATCTGCTGAATGCAATGTGGTGTCAGGTGCGGGACTATCATTGTTGTTTTGGCTGAATGCAGATGATGTTTCTGCAAATGGAAACAGAAACAGTATTGCAAGGCCCCCCGCCAGTAGAGTGTCGGTCAGATATTTATAAATTCGCTTCAAGTCCGCAATCTTTAAAGTTGCTTCAATGTCATTTTCACCAGTTTTTCCACTGTAATATCGGGTTCTGCGGAGATGACTTTTTTCAAAGCTTTCTCAACTTGCTTTTTGTTAAAACCCAACATAACTAATGCTTCAAACGCTTCTTTTTCAATTGTATTGTCTCTTGCTACAGATTTGTCTTCTATGCCTGCTGTTTTTTCAGCAATCTTGTCTCTCAAATCAACAATGATGCGCTGTGCCGTTTTGAGGCCGATGCCCTTGATGCTTTTTAGCTGACTGACATTGTCTGTCTGAATGGCCTGAATCATATCATCAGGTGAAAGCGTTGATATCATTGTGCGTGCTGTGTTGGGGCCAACCCCATTGACGCTTATCAACAGCCTGAAAATTTCACGCTCATTTTTTGTGTCAAAACCAAACAATATTTCTGCATCCTCTCTGACAACATGATGCAGGAACAGCATACATTCCTGACCCTCTTTGAGCTTGGAATAGGTGTTGACCGATATGTGCAGAAACCAGCCGATGCCGTTGTTTTCAATCACGGCATAACTGGGATTCAACTCGCTGATACGTCCTTTGATATACTCATACATAGTGTAAAATGCTGATAGAAAAAGCAAAAATAGCAATTCTATTCTGACATACCAGCAGGATTAAAAAAAAAGGACAGATACTTACTTCTCTGTCCTTTTTTCATTGTCAAAAATATTTTTATTCAGCTAACTAACCGCATTTAGAGTATCCGCAGGAAGTGCATATAACACAGCCGTCCTGGTAAACCAGGCTGTCACTTTCCCTGCATTCCGGACATTTTGCACCTTCTTTGGCTGCTTTTGTGCCATTGGGGATGTAACGTTTCAACGCTCGTTCAACGCCATTTTTCCATGTGTTGATGGCTTCGCTGTCAAGTTTTAATGATGCCACCAGTTCTACTGCCTTCTCAATCGGCATGCCGTATCTGAGTACACTGGAAATCAGTTTAGCATAATTCCAGTATTCTGTATTGAACTGATGTGACAGGCCTTCAAATGTGGTGCTGTAACCATACCGGTTTTTGTATTGGAAATCATACCGGCTTGTACCGTCTTCGGATTTATTTTTAATAATCTGACCTTTGTTGACAGATTGGGGAACAGGCAGAACATCATCTTCTACCCGTCCGGTAAATATTTCATAAGGTATGCCATCCATCAGTCCTACAAAGGCAATCCATTTTTCTTTGTTGTTATGGAAACGAACAACATCAGCCTCCAGTACTTTTGGCCGCTTAATGCCGATTTTGCGTTCTTCTTTTTTATCAGACTTGGAGCCCGCCAGCAAGACACCATCCCTGGAACCTTCGCGATAAACGGTTACTCCTTTACATCCTACTGCCCATGCTTCCCGGTATAGTTCGTCCACAAGCTCTTCAGTGGCTTTTTCCGGCAGGTTGATGGTAACCGAGATGGAGTGGTCAACCCACTTTTGGATTTTGCCCTGCATTCTTACCTTGTGTACATAATCAACATCTTTTGAGCTTGCTTTGTGATAAGGTGATTTTTCAATCAGTTTATCAATGTCCTTGTCTTCCATTTTTCTGACAGCGTCGGGGTCATGGCCATTTACTTTCAGCCAGGTAGCAAATTTGGGATGGAACACGACATATTCTTCCCACTTGTCACCCATTTCATCAACAAAATCAACACGAACATTGGGGTCATTGGGATTGACTTTTCTGCGACGTCTGTAAACAGGCATAAAAACCGGTTCTATGCCTGAACTTGTTTGTGTCATGAGGCTGGTTGTGCCTGTCGGGGCAATGGTAAGCAGGGAAATGTTGCGGCGGCCCCACTGTTCCATATTCTCAATGAGCTCAGGATCCTGTTCACGCAATCGGTTGATGAAAGGATTGTCTTTTTCCCGTTGGGGATCAAACACCTGAAATGCACCGCGGTCTTTTGCCATATTTACAGAAGACCTGTATGCTTCAATTGCGATGGTCTTGTGTACTTCTTCCGAAAAGTTGGTAGCTTCATCTGTTCCGTATCTTAGGTTCAGTGCAGCCAGCATATCGCCTTCGGCAGTTATGCCAAGGCCTGTACGACGACCCTGCAGGGCTTTTTGTTTGATCTTTTCCCACAGCTTTTGTTCTGTTCTCTTGGTTTCTCCATCTTCAGGGTCTGAGGCAATCTTGGCAAGTATGGCATCAATTTTTTCAACCTCGAGGTCGATGATATCATCCATGATGCGTTGGGCTGCGGCCACATGATCTCTGAATTTGTCGAAATTGAATGCCGCCTCTTTGGTAAAAGGCTTGTCAACATAGGAATACAAATTGATGGCCAGTAAGCGGCAGCTATCATACGGACAAAGTGGAATCTCACCGCAGGGATTGGTAGAAACCGTTTTAAAGCCCAGATCTGCATAACAATCTGCAACCGACTCACTGGTGATGGTGTCCCAGAATAAAATTCCGGGTTCTGCAGATTTCCATGCGTTGTGGATAATCTTGTTCCAAAGGTCTTTGGCTCTGATTTTTTTCTGATAATTTGGTTGTTTGGAGTCTATGGGGAAATGCTGCATGTATTCTGTGTCTTCATTTACAGCATGCATGAAATCATCATGAATTTTCACAGAAACATTGGCGCCGGTAACTTTGCCCGTTTGCATTTTGGCATCAATAAAGTCTTCAGCATCCGGATGCTTGACGGAAACCGACAGCATAAGTGCTCCGCGCCGGCCATCCTGTGCAACCTCACGGGTTGTGTTGGAATAGCGCTCCATGAAAGGAACAATGCCCGTGGAAGTCAATGCGGAATTTTTTACCGGACTGCCTTTGGGGCGCAAATGTGACAAATCATGTCCCACACCACCACGGCGTTTCATCAATTGAACCTGCTCCTGGTCCATCTTTAATATGCCTCCGTAAGAGTCACTTGGTTTCTCATGACCAATGACAAAGCAATTGGATAGAGAAACAATCTGACGGTTATTGCCAATACCCGACATCGGGCCACCCTGCGGGATGACGTATCTGAAATCTTTTAACAACTGATAAATATGATCTTCGTCCATGGGGTTGGCATATTTCTGCTCAATCCTGGATAGTTCCCTGGCCAATCTCCGGTGCATATCATCCGGGGTCAGCTCATACAATTTTCCCTCAGAATCTTTTAGGGCATATTTATTGATCCACACACGTGCGGCCAGATCATCTCCCTTAAAGTATTCAAGACTAGCGCTATAAGCCTCCTCGTCAGTGTATGACTTCTCTTTATCTTCCTGCATAGCAGCTTTTTTCAATGTTTTCTCTTCTGTCAACATAAGCAATGGGTTTTGGTTCGCGGATATTTGCGGGGCAAAATTTCCACCACTAATATAAAGTATCCATAAAGAGATTATTCTTTTTACCCATTTTGGTTATCAACAGGATTTTCAACATCTTTTTAAATTGCTTGAAAGTGACTGTAAAACAAGAAAATATACAGACACAAATATTTTTTTTAACATGCTTGAAATCTTTCTAGCCGGTTTGATTACAGCACATACAACATCATTTCATGGAACTTATAAACAATATGATGTTAAAAATTTGACCACAAAGTGGTTTGTTATGGCAAATGCTTATTATTCAGTGTATTTTGTGATTTTTCCAATATTTTAATTTTTCACACAGGATGAAAAACTATGCATTGTAACGTTCAAATCTGGCTCGAAAAAACGTCAGATTTTTCCAGAGTACGCAGAATTTTTTCACTGGCACCGAGGTTATTTTTGACATAATTGCGTGCATTTTCCCCGGCAGTTTTTCTTTTTTTCTGTACATACAATTTTTCAAGAGTTGCGTGGAGGTCTTCTGCACTATTGATGCTGAATGCTGCGTTATTCCTGATTAATTCGCCGGCTTCATTGAATCGTTGGTGATTGGGGCCGAAAATTACCGGCAAGCCATAGCATGCTGCTTCAAGTGTGTTGTGTATACCCTTGCCAAACCCGCCTCCTATGTAGGCAAAGTCAGCATAGCGATAAATTTTTGCGAGATGGCCGATGCTGTCAACAATCAATATCCTGCAATTTTTCAGATTTTCGGGATCAGAAGCAGAAAGACAGCAAAGCTGATGGTTCCGGAAAATATCCTGTATTTTTACTATGCGTGTTTGATCTGTCTCATGGGGAGCGAGTATCAATTTCATATCCGGAAAATGTTCCAGGGTGTTTTCAATGATTTCCTCATCCGGAAGCCATGTGCTGCCTGCCACCAAAACCTTACCTGCCTGTTCAGCAAAATATCTGACATCATTCCCGGGCCAGTTTTCATGAGTGATTTCCCAAACGCGGTCAAAACGCGTGTCACCGGAAATCCTTGTATCGGTATTTATGCCGGATAGCAATTTGGCAGAGCGATTGTCCTGTACAAATATTGTATCGTAAAATGTCAGCATGCGCCTGAAAAATCCACCATACCAGCGAAAAAATATCTGTGATTTTCGAAAACTTGCTGATATCAGATAGATGGGAATTCCTGCCTTATGAAGATGGCGCAGGTGATGATACCAGAATTCATATTTGATAAACAAAGTTGCACGGGGCTTTACGATATTGACAAATCTCCTGGCGTTCCGTGCCGTGTCCAATGGCATATAAACCACTGCATCAGCATGTTCGTAATCTTTTTTTACTTCATAGCCGGAGGGAGAGAAAAAACTCAGAAGTATAGCCTGACCGGGATGTTCTTTTTTGATCTTTTCTATAACAGGTCGTCCCTGCTCAAACTCTCCAAGAGAAGAACAATGTATCCAGATCCAATCATCATTATTGCCTGTAAGTTCCTTTAATTCGGATGTCCAGTTTTTTCTTCCCCGAATGAAAGCCCTGGCTTTGGGATGAAACAACGCGGCGATTCTTATCAATGCACCGTATATATATATTGCTGTGCTGTATAGAATCCGGCTCATGAAATTAATAATAGTAGAATGAATCAGGTTCTTTTTGATATAGTGGTAATATCCATCCAACCCGGAAGCCGGAGAGGAAATCACGTTTAAGCTCCGTGTCTCTTTCTCCTGTATTGTAATTCAGATCCCTGCGGTTGTATGTCCAGGCCTGATGAAATTCAAGTCCGGCATAAAAATTAAAATAGCCATTGGGATCCAGGTATTCATAGCCGATAAACTGTTTTAAACTCAAGCCGTTTGTGCGGTGATCATAACCTTTGTTGTAATCACCAAGGACTCCCGGTATGTTGTTGTCCTTGTTTTCAATGTGAATATGATGTTCAAGTAAACCGGCTCCCACTTGTATTTTGATGCCGGAATTGGGGTTTGGTCCCCAGACAGGAAAGAGTTTGCCAATATGTCCACCGGCATAAAAACCGCGTTCGGTGAGCAAAATCGTACCATATTCCCCATATTCATTGATGACTCCGCCATTTTCATCCTTTAGGTGATCAAGTATGGTGCTGTCTTTTACCCTGCCCCCGAAAAGATAGGCATATTCAAGCCCTATGGTCCAGTTGCTTTTGTGTTTGTATTCAAGAGAAGCACCTATGGCAGAGCTTACACCAAATCGTTCAGCAATGTCGCCCCCCGGCACATGAAAAGAATAATTGAGATTTACCTTAAACATGTTGATGGACGTGTCATTTAACTGAGCACTGGCCATTGCCGGTATTATTAATAAAAACAGTAAAGAAATTTTAAGCCGCATAATTGTTAAAGCTTTGTGCAAAAGTAGTATTATTGTTAAAAACAAACGAAGTTCTTTATCAAATATTGAGTGGATTGCATCAGTAAAACTGGAAAAAAGGAGTAAATTCGTAAAAATAATGCATTACCTGCGCATCCTCATATATGTTTTTCTCATGCTTACCAGCGTGGACATTCAGGCACAGAAACTTGTACTGCACCGTTCTGAGCCTGTGAGCTGCGCAGGAGGGAAGTATAAACTGCAGGCTGCACCACTTGTGCCGGGTAGCTTTACCCTGTATGATGCGGAGAACAGTAAACTGGCGGAAAATCTCTACACGATAAACCACAGGGAAGGTCTGGTTTATCTTGATGATAGCATTTGTGGAGAAAGCCTGTATTGTACGTACCGGATTTTTCCGTATGATTTTTCCGGCAGTATCACAGAGCAGCCCTGGTTGTTTGCCCCTTCATCTGACAGTACATCACGCCCTTCATCAGAGCCTGAAATAGCATACAGTCCTGGTGATCTCCGGCGAAGCAGCACAGATGAAAGCCGTCTGAAAACCACAGGAAGTATCGCCAGGGGGGTCAGTATGGGCAACAGGCAGAATGCTGTATTAAACTCAAATCTCAATCTGCAGATTGAAGGTGAGCTGACTTCTGATCTGAAAGTAAGAGCATCCCTTACAGACCGGAATATTCCTATACAGCCGGACGGGACAAGCCAGAAGCTGCAGGAATTTGACAAGGTGTTCATAGAAGTTTATAATGATGCATTCAGGATGAGCGCAGGGGACATTGTTCTGAAGCAGCAGGATGATTATTTTATGCGATATGCCAAAAAAGCCCGGGGAGCAAGCCTCTCCGGCAGGTTTGATGCAGAAAAGGCAGAAATATCATCAGATTTTGGTGCTTCTGTCAGCCAGGGCAATTATCAACGGATGAAAATCCAGGGAGAAGAGGGCAACCAGGGTCCATATAAGCTACAGGGAAACAACAATGAGAGTTATATTGTCATTGTATCGGGAAGCGAAAGGGTTTATCTCGACGGCGAATTGCTGACACGCGGACAAACCAAAGATTATATCATTGATTACAATACAGGCGAACTCAGCTTTACAGCCAACAGGTTAATTACCAAAGACAGTCGCATCATTGCAGAATTTGAATACCGGGCCAGCAGTTATAACCGCCTGATGCTGGCAAGCAATCATGAGGTAAAAACGAAAAAATCCCGATTCTTTGTCAGATATTTTCATGAATCAGATGGAAAGAATCAACCTGTTGACCAGCGCCTGGACATAGAGCAAAGACAATTTCTCAGCAATATCGGTGATGAACTCTCTGATGCTCTCTATCCTGCATGGGATTCTGTGGGCTTTGAGTCTGCACAGGTGCGATACCGGCTTACCGATACTGTAGTTAACGGGGAGGTGTATGATTCCATTTTTGTACATTCTACCAATCCGGATTCTGCATTTTATCAGATTAATTTTTCAAATGTAGGTGAAAATCAGGGAAATTACATCAAAGTCACGGGTGATGCCAATGGCCGTGTTTTTCGGTGGGTTGCACCGGTGGACGGCACACCATCCGGGAATTACGCTCCTGTGAGCCGCCTGATTACTCCCAAAAAGCAACAAATGCTGAGTATGGGAGGGGATTATCAGCTTACCAACAGCACGGAATTATTTTATATGATGAGCTTTTCCGAAAAGGATGTGAATACCTATTCAAATCAGGATGCCGGTGACGACAAGGGTCTGGCACTGCGGGGGGGGATAAATCAGCAATTGATTAATGATTCTTTGCAAAATCTTCGTTTTTCACTGGCTTATGATTTTATTCAGAGAAACTTTAGCAGTCTGGAGCGATTCAGAGAGGCAGAATTTACCCGAAACTGGATTGTGGAAAATGAACTGGCAGGCGTCAATGAGCATGCAGGACAACTGAGATTGCAATATGATGCCTTTACTTTTCTGAAGGCAGATTTTCAGTCTTCCGTAATGTACCGGCCCGGTGAGTATAGTGGCGGGAGGCAATTGCTGAATGCTTCGCTGCGAAACCGGAAATGGGATGTTCTGCTTTCAGGAGATTTGCTCAATACCCGCCAAACAGGTTATGAGGGTTTTCTGCTGAAAAATAACATCAGTCTGGGAAAATTATTTCCCAAATGGCAGGTGTTTGGTCGTTTTAAACAGGAGTGGCAGGAAGGGAAAATCCCGGATACCGGGGAATTGACAGGCAACAGTTTCCGGTTTTATGAGTTGGAATCCTGGGTAAAGCAGGGTCGGCAATCTGACAATGAATGGAAACTATCTTATCTATACCGCAAAGATGAATTGCCTGAACAAAACCGGCTTACAGGAAGCAGCGAAGCATATAAACTGGGTATGGATTACAGGCTGCTGAAAACCAAAGTAAACAAACTGGATGCCGGATTACAATATCGTAAATTGGATGTGTTGCGGCAAACTGAGTTTGAAGATACCCGGGCACAGGATAATTTTGCAGGACAGTTGCGTTACCGCCATGAGTCATTTAACGGCTTTCTCACGGGAAACTTGTACTATCAGTCAGGTTCCGGCCTGGAGCTTAAAAAAGAATATTCCTATCTGAAAGTTCCCGAGGGGCAAGGAATTTATACCTGGACAGATTACAACGGAAATGGTGTGGAGGAACTTGACGAATTTGAAGAGGCCGTTTATCAGGACCAGGCTGACTACATAAGAATATACATGCCCGGTAATGATTACATCAAATCCTTTAATAACAGCCTGAACTTTAGCCTGAATTTGCGTCCGGAACGTGTAATTGACAGTAATACAGGATTTTATTCTGTTTTGGCAAAACTATCCAACAGGTTTAATATGAATCTGGCAGGAAAAAATACCGCCTCCCGGGCAGGAGTGAGGTATCTCCCGGTCAGTTACCTGATTCCCGATACCGCCCTTGTTTTCTACAACAATAATTTGCGGAATGTACTTTCATGGAACCGGCTCAGCTCTGTATTTACCGCTGATATCATTTATCAGCGCCAGGACAGTCGCTCACAACTTGTCAGCGGAGAGGAAAGCAGAGAATCCGAAAACTGGAAACTGCAGTGGCGATGGAATGTCAGCAGAGAAGTCAGCATAAGCAATACAACCGGCCTGGGTAGTCAGTTTTATTATTCTCAGTTTTTTAGCAACAAAAATTACCATATCAACGAAGAGAGCAACTTGCTGGATATCAGGGTGCAGCCGGATGTTAATGTGCGGCTGCGTGGTTTTTTTGATTTTTCCCATCGGAAGAATATTCTGAATGATGTTTTCTCGCGAAGCCTGAGCCCTGGTGTGGAATATCGGAACAATGCTCTTATCAATGGTATGCTGAGTGTGCGTTTAGAATATGTATGGGTGATGTATTCCGGAGAAACAGGAACATCACTGGCATGGCAAATGCTTGAGTCGCTTCAGCCAGGAGACAACTATCGCTGGAATCTGAGCTTTCAGAAGCGTTTGAGCAATGGCTTACAGTTGAATCTGAATTACCAGGGAAGAAAACCAGCCGGAGAAAGAACCATTCATACCGGAGGTGTGCAGCTCAGGGCTTATTTTTAAGGCTGTTTATGGATGGGATAATCTGCACCACCTGGTGCAACCGCCTGTGATGTATGTGATTATTTTTTGAAAATCGCACTCCGGCAGGCAGCATGATTTTACCAGAATGCAGTGAGGCCGGTCTTGCCTGAAATGCTGAAAATTCTGAACAATGCTTTTACTGCATTGTTTGCTTAACCCGTGGTACTGACAATTGTAATTTGAGATTAAAAAACTTAATCGTAATTTTGTAAACGATTTAGAACAACTCTAAATATTAATAAAAATGGGCAAAGAAGCAGAACAGGATAAAGTCTTACAAGACTTAACGCAGAACGAATATAAATACGGTTTTACAACAAAGCTGGAAGAAGATAATATAGCCAAGGGTTTGAGTGAGGATGTTGTCCGCTTAATATCAAAGAAAAAGAACGAGCCTGAATGGATGCTCGAATTCCGTCTGGATGCTTACCGCAAATGGAAACGCATGGAAATGCCCGGCTGGGCGCATCTGAATATTCCTGAAATAGATTATCAGGAAATCATCTATTATTCAGCCCCGAAGCAAAAGGCAGGCCCCGCATCTCTGGATGAAGTGGATCCCGATATCCGGGAAACTTTTAATAAATTGGGTATCCCGCTTGATGAACAAAAGCAGCTTTCCGGTGTCGCCGTTGATGCTGTGATGGATTCCGTATCGGTAAAAACCACTTTTCAGGAAAAGCTGGCAGAAAAGGGCATCATATTTTGCTCTTTCAGCGACGCGGTACAAAAACATCCGGATTTGGTTAAAAAATACCTGGGCACCATTGTTCCCAAAGGAGATAATTATTTTGCCGCACTCAACTCTGCTGTTTTCAGTGATGGATCGTTTTGTTACATTCCAAAAGGAGTCAGGTCTCCCATGGAACTGAGTACCTATTTTAGAATAAATGCTGCCAACACAGGACAATTTGAGCGCACCTTAATTGTTGCTGAAGCCGGTTCGTATGTCTCTTATCTTGAGGGATGTACTGCCCCTCAGCGTGATGAAAACCAGCTTCACGCTGCCATTGTGGAAA
The DNA here is from genome assembly GCA_051747965.1 of Bacteroidota bacterium. Taxonomy (GTDB): domain Bacteria; phylum Bacteroidota; class Bacteroidia; order Bacteroidales; family ML635J-15; genus JAQIBY01. The sequence goes on along the minus strand of JBNJGS010000002.1, from coordinate 20,827 downwards.
TCATTGCCGAAGAGGATGCTGAAGTGAAATATTCTACCGTACAGAACTGGTATCCCGGCAATAAACAAGGCAAAGGTGGTGTTTACAACTTTGTAACCAAGCGAGGCTTGTGCCAGGGTGACAATTCAAAAATTAGTTGGGCACAGGTAGAAACGGGTTCAGCCATTACCTGGAAATACCCATCCACCATTCTGAAAGGAGACAATTCAGTTTCGGAGTTTTATAGTGTGGCCGTTACCAACAATTATCAGCAGGCAGATACAGGCACCAAAATGATTCATCTGGGAAAAAACACCAAAAGTACGATTATTTCCAAGGGAATTTCGGCCGGATACAGCCAGAATTCATACCGGGGATTGGTGAAGGTTTCCAAAAATGCTGAAAATGCAAGGAACTTTTCACAATGTGACAGCCTTCTTTTGGGTGACAAGTGTGGAGCCCACACATTTCCGTACATCAATACAGACAATGATTCTGCTGTGGTGGAGCATGAAGCCACAACATCAAAAATTTCAGAAGATCAGGTGTTTTACTGTAAACAGCGCGGTATATCGGAAGAAGACGCCATCGGTTTGATTGTCAATGGCTATGCCAAGGATGTGATCAATAAACTACCGATGGAATTTGCCGTAGAGGCTCAGAAACTGCTGCAGATAACCCTGGAAGGCAGCGTTGGTTAATCAGATATGGACATGCAAGACAAAACATATCAGTATCTCAAAGCCTTTTATGAATCGGCACAGCTTGACAAAGAACAAGCTGTTGAAGTAACGATTCCTGCAGTCAATTTTGAGCAGTGTATGAAGCTTGCTTTGTCAAATGATCAGCCGGCAGCATGGCGTTCTGCATGGGCACTTGCAAACAGCATGAAGAAAAACAGCAGCCGCATAATTTTACGGATGCCTGAAATCATGTGCCATCTGCCTGAAATAAAGCGTGATGGTCAGATACGCGAGCTTTTGAAACTTTTCAGAGATACTGCCATCAGCGACTGGCCGGAAGAGGTGCAGGGCAGTTTGTTTGATTTTTGTATGTCAGTACTACAGGACTCGGATAAACAGCCGGGAACACGCAGTATTGCCCTTCAGATACTTGTGAAATTTGCTGAAGAAGAGCCTCTGTTGTGGGGTGAAATACAGGCAGCCTTTGAATTGATAAAACATCAGTTAAGCAAGGGTGTCAGAATGTCCTGTGAGCGCAGAATTAACATCATGGAAAATAAATATTTACATTTGGATTAAACTATATTAGCATGCTTAAAATTAATAACTTACACGCAGAAATAGAGGGAAAGAAAATCCTCAATGGAATTAATCTGGAAGTTAAACCCGGCGAAATTCATGCCATCATGGGCCCCAACGGAAGCGGGAAATCAACCCTGGCTTCGGTTCTTACCGGTCGGGATCTTTTCAAAGTAACCAAGGGAAGTGTTGAGTACAGGGGCAAAAATCTGCTTGAGATGGAACCCGAAGAACTTGCCCGTGAAGGCTTGTTCCTGAGTTTTCAGTATCCAGTGGAAATTCCCGGCGTTGGTATGATGAACTTCATGAAAACTGCCGTCAACCAGATCAGGGAACACCGCGGACAGAAAGAACTATCCTCAGCAGAATTTCTGAAGTTTATGCGCGAACGCAAAGCCCTTGTGGAAATTGACTCCAACCTGACCAACCGTTCTGTGAACGAAGGTTTTTCAGGAGGTGAAAAGAAGAAAAATGAAATTTTCCAAATGGCAATGCTGGAACCAAAGCTTTCCATTCTGGATGAAACAGACTCCGGGCTGGATATTGATGCCCTGCGTATCGTGGCCAATGGTGTCAATGCTCTGAAATCTGATGATAACGCCAGTATTGTTATTACCCACTACCAGCGGCTTCTGGATTATATTGTTCCCGATATTGTCCATGTCCTATATCAGGGCCGTATTGTGAAATCAGGTGGGCGGGATCTGGCATTGGAGTTGGAAGATAAAGGTTACGACTGGATTAAAAATGAATTGTCTTAAAGCAAAGAATATGCAAACCCGCGAATATATTGAAGCCTATCAGCAAATTAAAGAGCAGGAAAAGCTTCCCGAAGCAGTAAAGACTGAAAAAAAGGAAGCCTTGCAGAATCTCATGTCACGTGGGCTGCCTGGTAAAGGGGACGAGCGTTACCGATACCTGGATTTTGATCATGTTTTCAATATGCCCTTTCAGAAAGTTCTGGAAAAACCGGATGTCAAAACTGACCTGAATGCATTCTTTCAATGCGAAGTGGAAGGCATGGACACTGAACTCATTCTGCTGTCCAACGGATGGTATTATCAGGATAGTATAAAAGACAGTAATCTCCCGGAATCAGTTATTGTTTGCAGCATGCGTGAAGCCATGAATAAATATCCTGAACTGGTATCCAAACACTACAACAAATACCTGAAGGAAAGCAAAAACGGATGGGCAGATCTCAACACATTGCTTTCAGGTGATGGTGTGTTTATTTATGTGCCTGACAATACGCAGATTCCCAAGCCTATACAGGTGGTTAATCTCACCCATGGTTTTGGTGAAAAAGAAATATTCCAGCGCAATCTTTTTGTTGTCGGTGATAATGCCTCACTACAGCTTGTGCTTTGTGATCACAGTCTGACCATGGCTAAAAATGTTTCTCATGTGGCATCCGAAGCATATGTCGGAGAGAACGGTGACCTGCAGGTTTATGATCTGCAAAATGAACCGGACGTGACCAATATTTTCAATCATATGGCATTTCATCAGGAAGCCAATTCACGTCTGATTAATCTCGCATTTTCCCTTCATGGGGGAACTATCCGGAACAATATTCATGTGAAACTTGCCGGAGAAGGTGCTGATAGCAATATATACGGCCTTGTACTCAGCGACAACGAGCAGCGTATGGATAATTTTGTCTTTATGGATCATGCAGTTCCCAATTGTACGAGCAATGAATTTTTCAAATCCATTCTGGATGATAATTCCCGTGGGGCATTCAGTGGCCGCATTCTTGTACGGAAAGATGCACAAAATACCAATGCCTACCAGACCAACAACAACATCTGTTTGACAGATTCTGCACGTATGCGCACCAAACCCCAGCTGGAAATATATGCCGATGACGTGAAATGTTCCCATGGAGCAACAGTCGGCCAGTTGGATGAAGAGGCAATGTTCTACTTGCGTACCCGTGGCATAGACAAGGCTGAGGCTCGTTTTATGATGATGTTTGCTTTTGCCAATGAAGTGGTGCGTAAAATCAAAATAGATCCATTGCGTGAGCGTGTGGAAGACCTTGTTAGTAAGAGACTTCGTGGCGACGAGGTGGCATGTGAACACTGCCTGCTGAATTGTGGAAGTTAATGTATTCTGAACCAAAGCACATGACTTGATTGATATTGTCAGGCAAAGTGCGGGTTAAAATCCGTATGAATGTGTTGTTATATAATATTTCCGTTGGGAATTGTGCATTATTTGCTTATTTTTGAAAAAAAATAATCTATGGACAAAGCAATTCTCATTACCGGCGGTGCCGGATTCATTGGTTCCCATGTAGTACGCCGCATGGTCAATAATCATCCGGATACCCTGATTGTTAATCTGGATAAGCTTACTTACGCAGGCAATCTGGAAAACCTCACCGATGTGGATGATAAACCCAATTATCGTTTTGAAAAGGGCGATATCGCAGATGAAGATTTCGTGGCTGCTTTATTTGATAAGTATATTTTTGAAGGTATCATTCACCTGGCCGCTGAATCCCATGTTGATCGCAGCATATCCAATCCCATGGAATTTATCCGTGCCAACATTGTGGGAACCGTTGTTTTGTTGAATCATGCCAAAAAAGCCTGGGAAAATGACTTTGAAGGCAAATGTTTTTACCATATTTCTACAGATGAGGTGTATGGTTCACTTGGTGATACCGGGCTTTTTACAGAAGATACGCCATACGATCCCAAGTCACCTTATTCTGCATCCAAAGCCAGCTCTGACCACCTGGTAAGAGCATATCACAATACCTATGGTTTACCTGTAGTTATCAGCAATTGCTCAAATAATTACGGGCCCAACCAGTTTCCGGAAAAGCTGCTGCCTCTGGCCATCAACAATATACAAAACATGAAACCCATTCCCATTTATGGTAAGGGTGAAAATATCCGTGACTGGCTCTATGTTGAGGATCATGCTGCTGCCATCGAGCTTATCTACAGGAAGGGTGAAAAAGGTGAAACCTACAATATCGGCGGAAACAATGAGTGGAAAAATATTGACCTGATCCGGTTGCTGTGCAAAATTATGGACAAAAAAATGGATCGTAAACCTGGTACCTCCGAAAAACTCATCATTTTCGTCAAAGATCGCGCCGGACATGATATGCGTTACGCTATTGACTCATCCAAAATTGCCAGAGAACTTGGATGGGAACCTTCACTGGATTTCGAAGAAGGTCTGGAAAAAACCGTGGACTGGTATCTTGCCAATCAGGAATGGATGGACAGGGTAGTGAGTGGTGATTACATAACCTACTACGAAAAGATGTACGGGAATAACTGACATGGGCTTGTTTTCCAGAAAAAATAAAGTAAAATTACCCGTAATGCGTTTGAAAATCGACATTCATTCGCATGTGCTACCGGGAATAGACGATGGTTCACGCGATATCAGTGAAAGCATGTATATGTTGCGTGCATTTGAGATGCAGGGCTATACAAAAGTTATTACTACACCACATGTGCATTCCGAACGATACATGAATGATACAGAAAATATCAGGAATGCTTATGAGCAGGTAATGGAGGCGAAGGAAAAAGAAAATATCAATATAGAGCTTGATTATGCGGCCGAGTATTTTGCTGACCGGCACCTGCTGAAACTGATAGAGACAGGAGATGTTTTGACATTCGGAGCAAACTATGTTCTTTGCGAATTCAGCTTTCATATGCCACCGGTTGGTGCTGAACGGGTTGCTGATGCTCTGAGGGCGAATGGCTATCAGCCTGTGCTTGCACATCCTGAGCGCTATGAATACTGGCACGGCAATAAAAATATGTTTGAACGGCTGAGAAACATGGGCTATCTGTTTCAATCAAATATGCATGCTGCTGAAGGTTTTTATGGGCAGATTCCCAAACGCAATATCGAGTTGATTGCAGCAGAGGGCTGGATAGAATTTCTGGGTACGGATGCTCATTCACCCAATGCCATAGATCTGATAAGCACCAGCATAGAAAACAAAACCATACAGTCGGTTATTCAGTCGGGTACATACAACCAAAGTTTATGAAAATGCTGCCTGTATATTGTGTGTTTGTGCTGATGCTGCTGGCTCCGGCCAAAACTGTCGCAACACCCTCCGGAGGCGCAAATGAAATCAGTGTTCCCGGACTGGAAATGAAGGATACAATACGACTGGGCAACTACAGAATGATGATTTCCTATAGCGATGATAATCAGCAGATGAAGAAAAGAAGTAAACTCATTGCCATCGCAGCTGATATACTTACCGGCCCTCTTGGCGGACACAGAATTTACCTGGGTACCGAGCCATGGGTGCCTGTGGTATATGCCCTGACACTTGGTGGTGGAATGGGCTTTTTGCCTCTTGCTGATCTGTTTGTCATCATTTTTACCCCTGATCTGAACAGGTATACCGATAATTCGCAATTTATTATGTGGCTCTGACTTATCCTGAAGTCTTAATTTATGGTTAAAGAGTGGGAATTAAGACCGTGAATCTCTTAAGTTTACTAATTTTGTTGCGGATATGATGAGCAAGGATGAAACATACTTGAAAAGATGCCTTGATATAGCAAAATCCGGACTGGGGCATGTGAGTCCAAATCCATTGGTTGGTGCTGTAATCGTTAAGGATGAGCGTATCATAGGTGAAGGCTACCACCAAAAAATTGGTGAAGCCCACGCTGAAGTAAATGCCATTGCATCTGTGAGAAATCAGAAAGACCTGAAATCATCCACAATATATGTTAATCTTGAGCCTTGTGTGCATCATGGTAAAACTCCGCCCTGCACTGACCTCATCATCCGCAAAGGCATTCCCAGGGTAGTGATCGGAATGACAGACCCCAATCCACAGGTCAGTGGTAAAGGTGTGGCGAAACTCCGAAATCACGGAGTGGAAGTAATTACCGGTGTGCTTGAAAAGGAAGCCGTGGAACTGAACCGGCGGTTTGTTACATTTTTTACAGAAAAACGACCATACATTATTCTGAAATGGGCAGAAACCCGTGATGGTTTTATTGATGTCAAACGTACAGTTGACCGAAGTAGTTATCCGAGCTGGATTACCAACAAATTCGGCAAATTGCTGGTACACAAGTGGCGTTCTGAAGAGGATGCCTTTATGGTGGGAACACACACGGCCATCATGGATAACCCGCAGCTCACAGTCAGGGAATGGACAGGCAGAAATCCGCTTAGGGTTACCATAGATTATGATGGAAAACTGCCTGAGGATTTATTTCTGTTTAATGACGAGGCCGACAGCATCGTTTTTACAGACAAAATAAAAGCCGCCACGGGTAGATTGAAGCGTCTGAAAATCAGCAGCCGGCAAGATAATATTGAGGAAATATTAAGACTTCTTTATCAACAAAATCAACAGTCTCTTGTCGTAGAAGGAGGTGCCGAATTGCTGAATTCCTTTATTAGAAAAGGATTGTGGGATGAGGCCAGAATTTTTACCGGTGACCATTATTTTGGTGAAGGCGTTGAAGCACCGCGCATTAAAGGGACAAAAATACAGTATAAGCAGTTTGGAAACAGTGAATTGAAAATATTAAGACAATGAGTTTAAGAAATACATTTGTAAATTTACATCCCGGCATCAGGCTAATGATTGTTTTTACCCTGGTGTTCATCGGTTTGTTTATTTCTCAGATTATTTCCGGGATTATATTATATAGCGCCACTTCCTCGGAGCTGGCTGTCACAGAGGTGTGCATAGAAAATGTGAATATCAATGTTCTGAAAATCGTTCAGGTTATCAATTCTGTGTTTGTCTTGTTGCTGCCTGCTTATGTGGTAGCTGTGATTTCCAGTCCGGATCCGGTATATCACCTCCGGATGCGTCGTATTCCCGGAAACAAAGAAATTATATTTACCATTCTTTGGGTAATTGCCAGCATCGGACTGGTAAATCTGATGGCCTCATGGAACGCTTCACTCAACCTTCCCGATGGCATGGAGCAGCTTGAACAGATGATTATCCGGATGGAGGAATCTGCCCAGAAACTTCAGGAGAGAATGCTCAATGCTGCCAATATTGGTGGTTTACTGGTGAATATTTTTGTGATTGCCCTTGTTCCTGCCGTTTGTGAAGAATTGCTTTTCCGTGGTGTTATTCAGCGACTTCTGAAAGCATGGACCAATAATATTCACATTGCCATTTTGGTAGCAGCCGTTTTGTTTTCCTTTGTGCATTTTCAGTTTTATGGATTTCTGCCCCGGCTTTTCCTTGGCGTGATGTTCGGTTATTTGTTGTATTGGACCGGCTCCTTGTGGGTGCCGGTTATTGCGCATTTCACCAACAATGCCCTGGCAGTAATCTGGTACTATATATACTTCAAATCCAACGAGTCTGCACCCAATCCCGATGAGTTCGGTGCTGATCCCTCTTCTGTATGGTTGTATGTTTCTATAGTGGGCTATACAGCTATACTGATTTGGTTTGTAAGGTTTCGAAAGAAACGAAAGCTTTCCGGATAATCTTTAAAAATACCGGCTCAACTGTGAAGGATGTGTCCTGGCACCAAGCATGATGCCATAGTTTGTTATGCCGGTCAAGGTTTCAGAAACGGATTTTCTGTAAAACCCGCGGGCAAATATTTCCAGACTGCCTTGCGGGGCTGCCAGCCAGCAAAATTCTGATTCAAGGTACATCAGCCGCCGTTTATTTCCCTGCAGAATTTCATTTCCGTATGTTGATGCCGGAATGTAGCCCATGTTTGGCCCGTCGCTTACCGGATAAAAGATGTTTTCACCCATGTTTGTGCCTGAAGGACTTTCTCCCTGCAGGGCATATATCCCGGTAAAGCTGAGGCGGTACATGCTGAATTGGTAACTAAGATGGGCAAGGATTTCTGCAAAATTGGCTCCCAGGGGATGCGTCAGTGACTGATACTGGTGTGTGTATGTCTGGCTGACATTGTTGTGGGCATATACAAATGGTCTGACAGCATTGGCTTCTGCCTGCAAAAACAAGCCGTCAAGGCCAAAGGCATCGTACAGTTTGATGCCAAGCTGACCGCCGTATTTGTTGGCAAACCAGCCATAACTAAAACTGCTGTCCTGTGGGTTGAGCCGGTGTTTGATGTCCATGGCAAGTTCACCCACTTTCATGTCATCCAGTACAAACTGCCCGTATAAAATGCACTTGCCAAAGGGATTCCATGACAGGTTGAGGCCGAGCAGTGCATTGTCGGAGCTGCCAAGGGAAAATTCAACCGGACGGAAAAAAATGAAAGGGTTGAGGTATTGTGCTTCAAATCCGCCACGCATTTCATTTGACCACACAATGCTCTCAAACAGGCCCAGGGTAAATCGGGGATGAAGTTTCCAGCTCAGATAATGCATGAGAGCAAACTTTTTGGGTTCCGGTTCAAATGCCTGATATGTGCTGTTGCTTAACCACATCCAGTTGATGCGGTAGAGAATGTTGTCAAAATCGGCATACAGCGATGCATATGGATAGGGACTGCTGTTATCCGATAAAAGCAGAGAACGGTAACCGCTCCCGATGACATGTTTGCCCACACCGCCTTCAAAACTCAGCACCCAGGGAGACTGATAGTGCAGGTAAACATCCGGCATCCATCCAATGTTCCAGTGCCTGTTGATTCGTGATTGTGCAAGGTATCCCGGAATAATCTGCCTTTGCTGCATGCGGAGTCTGAGGTAATATGGTTGTACCCCGGCAAACATTTCAGCCCCTGCATGCAATGCTATTTGGTGTTTTCCGGCCTTGTATGCCAGGTCAGTATTGAAGCCAATACTGTTGTTGCTGGAAAATTCTGTTTCCTGCAACATGCCGGCACTGATGTAAAACGATGGATAAAAGGAGAAGTACAGGTTTTCTTTTTCCAGTTTGTACTGAGAAAATTTTTGTGCCAGACTGTCCGCCGGGTTCAGGTACAGATGATTGATGGACGTGTGAACCGGTGATGAGTCGTTGAACTGCCGCTCTTCCAGCATCAGGCGGGTGCTTTTGTTCATGCCCGTGTTAAGCCAGTTTTGTGCATCAAGTGTGCCGTTGAGCATGAGCAGTAAAGCAAGGACGATATGAAACGGGCGAATGTTCATCAGAAGTCACGGATTAAGCGGTTAAGGTTAGTTCGTGTGCCGAAGCGAATCCACAGTAAATTGTCTTCGGAATGTCGATAGGTAACACCAGCAAACGCCAGCCAATGCCATGCGGGATTGATGATAAAAGCCATCTCTGTGTCGGCATAGAGGAATTTTTCCGCCGGACCGGCAATAAAGGCTCCGTCTGTGGGATATTCGGCCGGCATTAGAACCTCGTTTTGCTCTTTTCCACGCCGCATGTAGCTGATTTTTGTACGCATCGGAAACCGTTTGTAGCGGTATTGCAGTTCCCCGGTAAATTCGGCAAGGTTGGAGCCTGCCGGATGGGCTACCGGCTGGTTGTAATGTGACCATCCGACTTCAGGTGTGGCAGATGCCCAGGTGTTGGCACGGATGTAATTGTGTTCTGCCCGGGCATGCAGGTTTTTGATGCCCATAATGTCAAAAAATACAGCCCCGATTTGCCATGCAAAACGGTTGTACGGGTTTTTGTATGTGAGGCTGCTCATCTGAAGATTGTCGATGAGAAATTGCAGGTAATAATGGCTGTTTTTTCGTTTGAGCAATGCATCAAGGCCTGTGATGATGTTGTCTTTGCTGCCGGTGCCCAGCATTGTTGCCCGAATGCCCGGCAAGGGGTTTAGCATGTGTGGGTTAAAATATGAATGCTGATCAATGACATCAAACAGCACAGCTTCAATGAATCCCAGCCGGAAATTGTCGCTGAAGCGGTATTCCAGCATGTTGTAACTGCTGAATTTTCGCTGATAGTTTCCTTCAATGCTCTGCGTATTTTCCCAACCCATTGGGTTGTTAAAATTGGGATTCATCCATTGCATGCTGAGGTTGGTGTAGCGCCAGTTTCCGAATTCAAGGCTGGTCTGCAGGAACAGGGACTGAAAGGTGGCATCGGAGAGGAAAAGGCTGCGATGTCCTTCGCCGATAAAGGGTTTGTCGTGGCCAAAGCGGATGTTCAGAAAATCTGCCGGCTGTATTTCTATGCTGCCGTATGCTGAGGCGTAATCCCAGTCGCTTTCGTTGTATGGTTTCATGCGGGCATAACCCGGCAAAACGCCATAGTTGGTGGCATATTCGTTGAGGTAAGCCGGAAATCTACCCTGATTTTCAAAAAAACTGGTGTGGAAGCGGATTTTTTGGCTGAAATTGCCATGGATTTCTGCACCCCGGGTGTTGATCCATGTGTTGCCGTTCTGGTATGTTCCGGCCTGAAAATTGAATGCCGGATTGAGAACAATGTGGTGATTTTCACCTGTGGATTGCAAAGCAGGTTTGTTCAGCAGCCAGTTAAGAAATCCGGAACCGGTTTGCAGGCTGTCGGAAATATTTTGAGGCTGATTGTGGTACACCAGAGACAGGCTGTTTTCCACGGTCTGCCGTTCGGATTCAAGTCCGGTAAGCTGTCGTTTTCCCAGGGGGCTTTGGGCAGCCAGTGTTGTGGATAAAAGTGCGAATACCAGAATCACCCAGTGTTTCATGCGAGGAAAGATACAAATAATTTTGATTCGGACAAAAGGCTGTTGGCCGTGGTGAAACACTGTCACCGCTTAGTCCTCCCCCGAGCTGTAGTCGGAGGATGAGGT
>JBNJGS010000002.1:0-9812 GCA_051747965.1 Bacteroidota bacterium | reverse complement strand
AGATACAAATAATTTTGATTCGGACAAAAGGCTGTTGGCCGTGGTGAAACACTGTCACCGCTTAGTCCTCCCCCGAGCTGTAGTCGGAGGATGAGGTGCCACCGCGAGCCGCAACGCGGCGGAAGGATCCGTCAACGACGGATCACGCAAACCAAAACCTGTCAGGTCGGCATGATTCGGAGGAATAGCGTTAAATCAAAATGTATTCCACTGATGCATGAAGACCTGACAGGTTTGTACCGGGTTGAGTACCGTAGCGAATATATGGTTTTTGGCATGGATTTTTGCTTGCTCTGCTGCAAAAACTCATGCCAAAAACAGATCTCTTATTGCAACATACCCCGGGTTTCGGATGAAATATCCTCACCCGGGGCTATTTCAGCCGGTTGGCGGACAAGCATATTTGACCCGTCGCTGACGGGTCAGAAGCCTGTCAGGTCAGCATGATTCGGAGGAATAGCGTTAAATGAAAATGCATTCCACTGATGCATGTGTCCACGACAGGTATGTGCGGTTGGGAGATTTGCGGGTACAGGGTATACCCCGTACCAGTTACCATTTTGTGCGGTACAACCTGCAGGGTCGTCCCTTACTCATCCCCCGAGCTGTAGTCGGAGGATGAGGTTGCCGTCGCAAGCCGCAACGCGGCGTAAGCCTGTAGCAATGGGCGCAGCCCATTGCTACAGGGAAGGAAGAATTGAGCCCTGAAGGGGCGTCAGCGTCTCTGAAGGTCAGGTAAGCCAAACCTGTCAGGTCGGCATGATTCACAGGTGGAAACCGCTCTCGCTAAGCGATTAGCCTGGGCACGAGCGTAGCTAATTCGCTAAGCGAGAGCTAAGGAATGTATTCCTTTGATGCATGTGTCCATGACAGGTATGTGCGGTTGGGAGATTTGCGGGTACAGGGATATTGTAGAGACGCACGGCCGTGCGTCTCTACGGTATACCCCGTACCAGTTACCATTTTGTGCGGTACAACCTGCAGTGTCGTCCCTTACTCATCCCCCGAGCTGTAGTCGGAGGATGAGGTTGCCACCGCGACTGGCTGGCAAGCTAAGCGAGAGCTGAGCAATCGGAAAACCCGCGCCAGGGCGAAGGCGTATAGCTTGCCATAGCATTGCTTTTGCTGCCTGTAGCTGTGGCAGAGTGGCGGAATCAAACTCCTGTCCACAGCTTAACAGGCACAAAGCAATGCACGGCAACTAGCAGCCGGAGACCGTTAAGGCGCCCACATAAAAAAGCACCAGACAAGAAAATTGCCCGGTGCTTACTATATCATGATAAAATCACTATTTGAAGGTAACGTCCATAGGCATGCGTGCCTGAACGCCTTCGTCGAGTTCGGTAAAGGCTTTTAATCTGCGGAGACTTTGCAGTTCCATGCCGGTGAGGTGCTCCAGCATTTCCACATCAGCACTGATGGTGAATTCGCTGAAAAGTTGTTCCATAAAATTTTTCATACGAGGGTATTCACCGATTTCATAATCTTCAAGGTCGGCCAGTTCTGCGGCTTTTTCAACGGCTTCTTCGAGGCCGCCAAATTCATCCACAAGGCCAATTTCGATGGCATTACGGCCTGTCCATACGCGGCCCTGTCCAATTTCGTCCACTTCTTCTTTTGTCATGTCACGTCCGTCAGCTACGCGGGTAATAAACACGTCGTAAAAGTTTTCCACCATGTTTTGCATGTACTCGCTTTCGCGCTGGTCGAAGCTGCGGGCAATATTCCCCATATCGGCGTGTTGGTTGGTGTTAACCACTTCAACGTCGATGCCGAGTTTTTCATTCAGGAGTTCTTTGGCTGTAAACATGAGGCCAAAGACGCCGATTGAGCCGGTAAGGGTGGTTGGCTGTGCATATATGTAGTCAGCGGGACAGGCGATGTAATATCCACCGGAGGCTGCCAGGTTACCCATGGATACCACCACGGGTTTGTCCTTTTTGGCAAGCGTGATTTCGCGCCACATAATTTCTGAAGCCAGACCGCTGCCACCGGGAGAATTCACACGGAGAACGATGGCTTTGATGTCATCATCCAGACGGGCTTTACGGATGGCTTTTGCGTAGCGTTCGCCGCCGATACTTTGTTCATCGCCCTCACCCATGACAATATTTCCTTCGGCAAAAATCACGGCAACTTCATTGTCAGACATGTCTTTTTTGGCAACTTTTACCGGGCTCATGCGGTATTTTCCCATGCCGAGGAATTTGATTTTTTCGGTGGGGTCTTCGTCCATTTTTTTGTTCATGATGGCAAGCACCTCGTCTTTGTATTTGAGATCATCAACAAAATTGTATTCTTTCACTGAAGCAGCATCGGAAATGCTGAGGTTTTCAGCGTATGAGTTAAGTTCATCCACGGATATGTTACGGCTTTCAGCAATGGCCTCCAGCATAGAATTCCACAAGCTTGTTGTGTAGGTGAGGGTTTGCAGCCTGTTTGCCTCGCTCATGGTATCTGACATAAAAGGCTCTACTGCAGATTTGAATTTTCCATGACGGAAAATCTGGGGTTCAACGCCAAGTTTGTCCAGGGCATTTTTGAAGTACATTACCTGGGCGGATAGTCCTCTGAAATCCATCCATCCCTGAGGATTGAGGTAGACTTCATCAGCTACCGTAGCCATATAATAGGCTTTCTGCGACATCATATCGGCATAGCAGACAACCCATTTGCCGCTGGCCTTGAAATCGGCAAGGGCATCACGGATTTCCCTCAGGGTAGCCATTCCACCGGTAACAACACTTAAATCCAGATAAACACCTTCGATGTTTTCGTCTTTTTCGGCGCGTTCAAGTCCTTTGAGAATGTCATTCAGACCCACGATTTTTTTCATGTCATAAGGGTCAAAGTTAAAGGCTTCAAAAGGGTTTTGTGGTGTTCTGTCCGGGATGGGCAAAGTCAGATCGATGGTGAGCACAGACTCTTCCGGCACTGGCTTGGGTTCCTGTTTTCCGGCCTTGGATATCAGGGAACCAATGGAACCGACAGTTACAAAGATTACCAACAGGGAGGCAAGAATAAATCCGACCATAGAGGCCAGCATAATTTTCCAAAAACTTGTTTTCATGGTGTGTAAATTTTAGTTCAGTATAAGGTTAAAATTTTTCGTCGTATTTGGTCCACAGCATATTGCCGAGTTCAATGGCTTTTTTTACCACTTCTTCGCCTTTGCTGATGGTTTGTTCGGTTAATTTTTTTGTTCTTGCTTTGGCCGATTTGATTTGCAAAACTTCTTTTTCAAATGTTTCCTGTTCGTCGAAATATTGTTTTTGCAGGGGAATCCATTCGGCATCCACATCTTTGTGCATATCGCCCCAGCGCTGTGCTGTCAGTGTGCCCAGGCGGTTGAATGCCCACCAGGCAGATTCCATGGTGTATCCGGTTTCACGGGCACGGACCTTATAAGATTCGGGCAGGTCGGTAGCGCCGGCATAAACCGGGATGTAAACGGAGGTGGCAATGTTGTCCTGTGCGAGCCAGACCACGCCGCCCACATCATCGGGCAGCCAGTCGCGGCTTTGGGTGATGGTGCCGTACATGGTGTACCAGCGGGCAATGGTGCGTTCGCCGAGAAAACGGATATCTCCGTCATCGGAGGTATGGTACCAGCTGCCGCTCACGTCCATGATGTCGAGTTCGTCGTATGGCATAAAGGGATTGGCCAGGGGTGAAATCACCTGTTTGCCGTTTTCATCTTTGGTGGTGATGTTGCGACGCATGTCGTATGGTGTGCCCTGATAATAATCTTTAAACACATCTACCATGTCCTGCAGACTCACTTTTTCGTCGGGCTTGACGGAAAAGGGATAGTTTTCTGCTGTTGGACTGAGCTTGAGTGAGGGTGCCAGCAGGTCGAATACGCGCCATTCGCGGCGGCGGGAAGCTACTGATTGTCTGGATTTGGGTGCATAGGCGTATGCAAAGCGGAAGGCTTCCTTGTCGGGATTGTACCAGGCTGAATCCTTTGCCATGTCAAAAATGTTGTCGGAAGCCATGAAATAATCCGGATTGTCAAGGTCAATTTCCATGATGCGGCTGGCGTTGGCATTGACGGATATTTCATCATCCGGCACACGCTGTGCAACCCATATAGCGCCTGTTTTGCCTTTTCCGGGGCCGACAATTTCCAGGTGCCAGACTTCTTTAGTATCGGCAATGGTGAGGCATTCTCCGGCATCGTTCCAGCCGTATTCATCCAGCAGTTCACCGGCGGTTTCTATGGCGCCGCGGGCAGTTGTGGAACGCTGCAGCAGGAGTTTGCAGAGGCGCTGGCAATCAATCAGGCCTTCATCAGAAAGCAGGCAGTCGCGACCGCCAAAGGTGGATTCACCAATGGCAAGCTGGGCATCGTTCATGCTGGGATACGCTGTGTTGAGGTATCCGTGGGTTTCTTTCACCTGCGGGATGGACCCGATGGGATTGTGAGCGTAGGAAGGCATGATCTGCTCATCGGAAGCTACGCGTTTGTACATGGGTACAGTGCTGCCTTTTTTGTGTTGTTGAGCAGGTACTTTGTCCATCCAGGCACGTGTGCGATGGCTGTCGTCGGTGTGGCTTGTCATCACTGAGCCGTCAGTGCTGGCAAGCTTTCCCACGGTGATGCTGGTGCATCCTTCGGGGACACCTCCCATCCAGTCGGATTTATCCTGAGCATGTGTTTGAACAGTAAAGATGCTGAAAAGCATTAAAAATAAAGTAACAATGTGTTTCATTTATTACGAATTTTGAGTGTATGCTACAATACTAAAATATAAAGATAAATATACGTATTGTATTTGAGATGAGAAAACAGGAACACAGCTTTAAATGATATTTAACGTTTATGGAACACAAACACACACGGGTTTTTCCTTTTCGTTCGGCCAAAGTCATTGATTCGAACGATATCAACGAGGCAGCCAAACTAAAGCTTTCCGGCATTGCTGCCATTTTTCAGGAAATTGCCTGGGAACATGCTGCCGAACTTGATTATGGGTATCACAATTTGCTGGAAAAAAATATGCACTGGGTTTTGAGCAAACTGGTGTTTAAGATAAAGCGTTTTCCGCGCTGGAACGAGGAAATCGCTCTGCGCACCTGGCCTTCGGATGTTCAGAGGTTGTTTTTTATCCGTGATTTTGAGTATCGCGATACCGAGCGCCATATTTGTGTTGCGGGAAGCTCGTCCTGGCTGGTGGTAAACGGCAATGGCCGTCCGCAGATACCCACGCATGTGCGTGAGGACATCCCGTTGTACACGGATGAGGAATGTGCGTGCCTGGAGACAGGGTTTCCTGCTGAGGCGGATGATTACAAGCTGTGTTTTGACAAAAAAGTCCGGCAGTCAGACATTGATGTGCATCATCACACCAACAATGTGCGCTATTTTGAATGGGCGGTGGATTGTCTTGCCGAAAACGGTGTAAAAGAAACTGCCATCCGGAAAGTGGAAATGAACTTTTTGCATGAAAGCAAGCTGGGCGATACCATCCGTGTGTCATACGGTATGGCCGATGGCATCCATTTCATCAAAGGTTCCGGTGAAAAGCGGGATGTGTTTTTGGGGAAGGTGAGAACCGGGGAAATAGGTTAAGCATAAAACCGGAAATTTTTCTTATTATATTCGTAGAGACGCACGGCCGTGCGTCTCTGCGGTATATAAAATCTTTTGTCTTTCAGTGCATAAAAATTGCGGTGTAAAAAGTCAATCAGATGATGGATTATTTTGCGGGTGTGAGGGAGTACATATTGGCGAAAAATGGGATGAGATTCTGGTGAAGGTGGAAATATTTCTTTTATATTCGTAGAGACGCACGGCCGTGCGTCTCTGCGATATAAATGATTTTTTGTCTTACAGCGTAAAAAAGTCAATAATAATGATGCTTGCCTCAGAAAGCTCATACCAGCGCATGTTGTAAAAAGTTACAAGTTCACCGGGACACAAATACTGACATACAATTGCTCAAAGCTGTCGGAAGGAAATCCGGTCAGTTTATGATTTGGAGATGTCCATGGGTTAGAATCCAGAGCGATTTCATAACCTGCTCTTAAACGAATATCAATAAAGGTTTCAAAATAGGCAGTTAATCCAATTCCAATCACGTGAGAATGATTCAATAAATTAACTTCCCGCGCACTTGCTCCATCAATACTTCCGCTATCTATTTGAGTTTGATTCCCAATCAGAAGATCAGCACTCACAGCTTTGTATGCATAAAAGGGACTAACGGCAATGTCAAAATCATCACTCAACAGAAATTTGTAAAAAGGCCTAACAGAAAAGCTATGCAAAAGCATTTTGGTACCCTGAGTGTAGTAACTTATTCGCCATTCCAGGTCAACACCATAATGCTGAGCAAAGCGATATTCCATTCCCAATACGGAATTTGTCAACGGATTGATTTTGATTTTATCCAGATTGTTATTTTCGAGAACAGCATTGAGTTCCGGTTCCTGCATGAAGCATGTGGACTGAGCAATGTAAAATTCTGATGCCAACCATGTATCTTTTTTTGTATCTTGTGAAAACACATTCTTACTTGTAACCCAGCAACAAGCAAAGCACAACATAAAAACGGAAATAGTACCGATGTTTTTCATGATATCATAATTTGAGAGTTTAAAATACAAAAAAAATGTACAATGTAAACAATAATAAACGACTTAAATTGTACACGGCATTCTATCTAATACCAATAGGCTACACCATGTCTTGTGGTTGACATGTTTATTAGTAATACAGCTTTTTCAGATGTACTTAATTGACTACTATTATAAACTGTGCTTTCTACTTGTATTGAATAGATACAGAAATCACTATAATTTTTAGAGTTCTCAAGCGCACTGTAATATTCATCTAAAATGTCAATTACATCTAGGGAGAAATTTGATATCAATGGGTTCTTAGGATCAGAAATAAAATCAACCAAATCGTCTTCATAATCTAAAACGATTGAATTGTCAGATTGGTAGTCTAAAGTGTCAAAATATTGACAATAATTTCCATTTGTGCTGTCAGTATAATAATTGCCTAGCACTGACAATGCTGTATCTACAAATACATTATAATTAAGTTCCCCATTACTAAAATAGTGCTTGTAATCATTTGCATATTTCTCAATAATTTCATAATGAATTACGCCAGCATTCTCATATGGATTGTTAGAGTTTCCTATAACAATAATTCCACCATTATCCCCTTTTGGATCTTCATCCAGTTTATCAGCCATGAGGACAGATGCAGATGCTCCTCCAATTACACCACCAACTATTGCACCAAAACCTGCCCCAATGCCTCCAACAGCGGATCCAATGCCAGCTCCAGTTCCGGCACCTGTAAGAGCACCTCCAAGATCGCTAGCTGTTATTGTTAACCATCTGGGTAACTTTTGACTATTTGTGGCGTTGCATGTTGCAATATATGTATTTGTCAGTTGAGACACCTTTTCTAAAGTGCTATCATTCATATTAATGATAGTGTCTTCACTTTCACAAGAAAGAAATATAGTCACAAACAATCCTGCAAAAATGCTTAAAATTAAAAATTGCTTTTTCATAATAATTCTTAGGTTTTAGTTAATACTCTGTCTATGGCATGAGCTCAATACCAGAAATAAAACTACCCCCCCCTAAATTAATATCCAAATAATCAAACATGTTGTGCAGCATAAAGTGAGGTTTTAAATCTTATTAAGAATTCTAAAAATAATAAAACATGATGAAAAATACAAATGTGAGAAGGCGTGTTTTATGATGTGCTTAGAATTGCCGATGAACAGGATGCTTCTTGGCCAATGGCATCCATTTCATCAAAGGTGCCGGTAAAAAGCGGGGTGTGTTTTTGATGAAAGTGGAAACCGGGGAGATGGTTTAAACATAAAACCGGAAATTTTTCTTTTATATTCGTAGAGACGCACGGCCGTGCGTCTCTGCGATGTATTTGGTTTAGTTGTTTTTTCCGTATTCGGATTCATACAGGTTTTTTAATATGTGATCCTCACTAATCAAAATGAGATGATTGTATAGTGGTAATGCTTCTGCTTTTATATTTTTAGGCAAAACGCCAATGTTACAAACACGCTTTTTGAACCATCCATCATGTCTTTTCGATAATAAATAAAACAGATTTTCTCTTCCCTTTTTATTCTGGAGGTGAGCGGATCCGCCAATCACAATTGTCTGTTTGTCCTTGGCAATGTACTTATTTAGCTGTCTGAACATGTGTTCTTCCCTTTTATGACCATAAGCCGGATAAAATGGAGTGTTAAGCATCCGATTCAGGTATTCACAGTCTGCATTAGTATAAGAACAACATTCAGCATCAAAACTATCCCGCATTTTTCTCAATAAAACACTGTCACTTAAGTACAATGATTTTTTGTGAAGGATTGAATCCAAGGGTTTATGATACATCTTAAACATGGAGCTATTTTTATTCTGTGATAAAATTGTTAAAACAGCGAAATACATGTTACGCAATTGAAAACTGCTGTCGTAACAAACAATCTCTATTTGCTTTTGAGGATTGAGGTCTACAATATCAATCAAATCCTGTGTAAATTCGTAAAAAAAAGCAAGTACTTCAACAAGCTCACCTTCAAAATGTCGCTCCTTCAGATATATATAGTATGTATTCAGAAGTTCAGGACGGTAATTGATGAAATACTCCAGGCTCAGGTGTTTTTCCAATGCGATGGTTATTGTATCAAAAGGGCTGTGATCAAGAATCTCCTCAATCACAGCCCTTTCTGCATCATTCTTTTCAGAAAGATAATGTGATTCGCCAATGCAGATGATGTTTTTAGTTGCCAATTCCTCAACCTGTGCAAAACTCAGGATTGACAACATTAGAAATACAACTAAATATACGTACTTGTGATGCATAGAAACAACTGTTAGTTTAGAGTAATATGATGCTTGCAGCGACAGAGAAGGAGGATGCAAAAAGATAGCAATCTTTACCATCCTGGAAATTCTCAGCATATTCACCATCACAATTAAATGCAGCATATAATGCAATGGCATCCAATAAATCAGCATCAATCACGTTCGATTTGTTTTCAAATCTACTCCAAAAATATGTACTGTGTCTGTAAAGTGTAAACGTTATTAGAATTCTTCTCTTTACGTCATTGGAAAGCTGGGAATTCAAAATAAATGATTCTGATTCTTTTGTAAGAACAATTCTTTTCTCAAGTTCCGGGGTTTCCTTCATTGTTTCAAAGTAATCATTTATAATTTGCTTTTCTGTGCTTGTAGCACTATCGGTACTATTGATGTATTCTGGATTATAACTACCGTCCTGAAAATATACACGTTCAATTGTTGATTCCATGAGTTCAGCATAATATGATTCAGGTTGCAGAAAAATAACACCATAATCATTTTTAAAAATTTCCATTACCTCAGTTAGTGTTTTATTCAAATTACTATCTGAATAGATTTCTGTCAAAATGACATTGTGTTTAATGCCTACTGAATCATAAGGGTTTTTTGGATTCTCAATTATTAAATCCTTAAGATAGTGATCATTAAGTTCTTGTGATTGTGTATAAAGAAAGTCGTTAAAATCAGATGGAATCGATTGATTTGAGTTGCTAAGGCTTTCATCTGTACAAGAAAGTATCGCTACAAAGAGGATGGCGACACTTAAAATAATGCTTAATAATAAAAAATGTTTTTTCATAATAAATTTGTTTTTAGTTAAAGTTTCTGTCTATGGCATGAGCTCAATACCAGAAACAAAACTACCCCCCCCCTAAATTAATATCCAAATAATCAAACATGTTGTGCAGCATAAAGTGAGGTTTTAAACCTTATTAACAACTCTA
>JBNJGS010000001.1:0-105421 GCA_051747965.1 Bacteroidota bacterium | reverse complement strand
GCAACAGCCACCGGTTTATGTGCCGGCAGTTACATTGTAACGGTATACGATAGCAACGGCTGCAGTGCCACAGCAAATGTAAACATAAGCGAACCAGCTGCCCTGTCTCTGAGCATTGTTGGAAGCGATGTTACCTGTAACGGCGATTGCGACGGAGAATCAACAGTAACTGCTACAGGAGGAGTTGGCCCGTATAACTATGACTGGAGTGATGGACAAACCACCCAGACAGCGATAGACCTTTGCGCAGGCACCTATCAGGTGACTGTGGAAGATGCCAATGGCGCACAGGAGACAGCCAGTATCACCATCAATGAGAATCCGGCCGTAAGCGTGAGCATAGCCAGCACAGAAGATGTTACCTGTAATGGCGACTGCGATGGCGAAGCGACAATTACAGCGGGTGGAGGTACAGGCAGTTTTGATCAGATATGGGACGATGGTCAGGCAGGCCTTACCGCGATAAACCTTTGTGCCGGCACGCATGGCGTTACCGTAACCGACGGAAATGGCTGTAGTGCAACAACAAGCGTGACCATCAATGAAAACCCGGCCATGAGTGCAACGATAAGCAGCAGCAGCGATGTCACATGCCATGGAGGTACAGATGGCTCAGCAACGGTAACCCCCGGTGGTGGCGATGGTACATACAGCTACCAGTGGGACGATGCGCTGAACCAGACCACCGCAACGGCGAGCAACCTGCCAGCCGGTAGCTATAGCGTAGAAGTCAGCGATGGCAATGGCTGTGTAGCCACGGCCAGTGTAAACATCCTGGAAAATCCTGCAGTTACGGCAAGCATCAGCACAAGCAGCGATGTTAGTTGTAACGGCGGCAGCGACGGTGAGGCCACAGTGAGCGCCGGCGGCGGAACAGGCAGCTACACATACCAGTGGGATGATGCGATGCTTCAGACCACCGCAACAGCGACAAACCTGAGTGCAGGAGATTATACTGTAGAAGTAAGCGATGGCAACGGCTGCAGCGAAACAGCCACAGTCACCATCAGCGAAAATCCTGCTTTGACAGCGAGCATAAGCTCAAGCAGTGATGTGAGCTGTAACGGAGGCTCAGACGGCGAAGCCACGGTAACAGCCGGCGGTGGAACGGGTTCATACACCTACCTGTGGGACGATTCTTCAGGCCAGACTACATCCACAGCGTCTAATCTGAGTGCCGATACCTACACTGTAGAAGTGAGCGATGGTAACGGCTGCAGTGAAACAGCAAGCATAACCATTGATGAAAACCCGGCTGTCACAGCAGCAATAAGCTCAAGCACAGATGTAAGCTGTAATGGTGGTTCAGACGGAGAAGCTACCGTCACAGCCGGTGGTGGAACAGGTTCATATACTTACCTGTGGGATGATCCCTCAGGACAAACCACTGCAACCGCAAGCGGCCTGCCAGCGAATACCTACACAGTTGAAGTAACAGATGGTAACGGCTGCGCCGAAACGGCCACGGTAACCATCAGTGAGAATCCGGCTGTAACAGCAAGCATTACCTCAAGCACGGATGTTACCTGTAACGGCGGATCTGATGGCGAGGCTACCGTAACAGCCGGTGGAGGAACCGGATCATACACTTACCTGTGGGACGATTCTTCAGGTCAGACCACGTCAACAGCGACGAATCTGAGTGCCGATACCTACACTGTAGAAGTAAGCGATGGCAATGGTTGCACAGAGACAGCCACAGTCACCATCGATGAAAATCCAGCCGTGACAGCGAGCATAAGCACAAGCACAGATGTCACCTGTAACGGCGGATCTGATGGCGAGGCCACAGTTGTTGCCGGAGGCGGTACCGGTAGCGGTACGTACAGCTATTTGTGGGATGATTCTTCAGGCCAGACCACCGCTGCAGCGACGAACCTGAGTGCCGGCACATACACTGTGGAGGTAAGCGATGGCAATGGTTGCACAGAGACAGCTACGGTTACCATAGAAGAAAACCCGGTAGTAACGGCATCCATCAGTGCGAGCAGTGATGTACTTTGTTACGGAGAATGTAACGGATCTGCCACGGTAATTGCCGGAGGCGGAGACAGTAGCTACAGTTACAGTTGGAACGATGCAGCAGGTCAGTCTACATCCACTGCGGATAATTTGTGTGCCGGCAGCTATGAAGTGATTGTAAGTGACGGTCAGGGATGCACGGCCATTGCCACTGTGGATATTTCAGAGCCTTCGGAGTTGGGCGGAAGCATCACAAGCCAGTCGAATGTGACCTGTCACAATGGTGCAGATGGATCAGCAAGCATTACGCCCTCCGGTGGTACGCCCGGATATGATTTTTCCTGGTCAGGTGGCATGGGTAATTTGCCGATGCTGGACAATGCCACGGCTGGTACCTATACAGTAGATATCACCGATGCCAATGGATGTGAATACACAGAGCAGGTCATAATCACCGAGCCGGATCCACTGGAACTGGAAGAATCGGTTACACCGGTGCTCTGTGGTATCAATCCCGGTGCCTGTGGAGTCAGTGTTTCCGGAGGAAATGGGGGTTATTCATACTCATGGAGTCATGACCTGACAGCAACAGGCGATCATCAGAGTGGACTTGGACAGGGCGTTTATACTGTAGTGGTTGAAGATGCTGAAGGATGTTCAGCACAAACATCCTTGTTTGTTGGTACGCAGGGTAGTCTGTCAATAAGTATTTCCGAGATGAATCCCATTACCTGTTACGGTGAAGAAAATGCGATTCTGAATGCCCATTGTTCAGATGCTATGGGTGATGTAGAGTATTACTGGCCAACAACAAACAGCTCAGGTTCACAGATTGATAACCTTGGGGCAGGCAGTTATACGGTTGAAGTAAACGATGCTTTGGGTTGTTCAGGTGTCAGATCTCATGTTGTGGTGGAACCTGCGCCCATAATTACAAACTTCTCTGTCGATCCTGTTAATTGCTACAATGGCTCTGACGGAGCTGTTGAGCTTACTGCTCAGGGTGGAACTGAGCCGTATTCTTTTATTTGGGAAGATTTGGGTAACGGTGAATCTCAGGAAAATCTGAGTGCCGGATGGTACTATGTTGATGTTTCTGATTTACATGGTTGTGAAGTTATTGACAGTGTATATATCGGTCAACCTGACAGCCCCCTGAAGCTTGATGTTGAAAAACAAGATATCACTTGTTATGGATACAGAGATGGCAGACTGGCAGCCGGTGTAGAAGGAGGAACGGCTCCCTATCATTATGAATGGAATGCGGATGGAGCTACTTCTGATGATAATTCCATAAATGATTTGCCGGAAGGATTCTATCAGCTCACCGTCCATGATGAAAATGCCTGTCGTATCGATACCAGCCTGATGATAACCCAACCAGCACCAATAGAAGTTGATTATTTTTCCAATAATCCCTCTTGTATTGGTAACAATGATGGCTATATCGAACTGGAAGTTAATGGTGGAACAGAACCATATACATATTTCTGGGAAAATGCCACCGCAAGCTTACCGTATTTCGATGATTTGTATGAAGGCAATTATGATATTCTTGTGACGGATGCCCATGGCTGTGAGTATGACCTGGAAACCATAGCACTGATGGATGTCCCCGAAGAATGCCTGAGAATCCCTGATGCTTTTACTCCCAACGGTGATGATAACAATGATACCTGGATAATTGAAAACCTCCATCTCTTCAGGAATTATCATGTGCAGGTATTTAACCGCTGGGGCCAGGTGCTTTATGAAGCTCAGCCCGGTGAGGAACCATGGGATGGTACAACCACAGATGGGAAAAAAGTACCAACGGGAAGCTATATTTACATTATTAACCTGAACAATGGAAGCAAACCAAAATCAGGTGTTGTAACTGTTGTTTATTAGAGTGATTATCATCTATATGTATTGAGGGGTTTGCCGTATGGTAAGCCCCTTTTTACTATTTCATTTTGCATGTCTGGTATTTATTTGTCTTTCGACATTTGATGATGTCCCTTTTTGTGTTAAATTTGAAGAGGAGAGAGTTTTCAGATAGTATGATTACAAACATTTTTTGTTTGTCTCAGACTGTGATTGATGTCTAATACTAAAGCCGTGTTATGAAAAAAAGTTATACCCGTGTATTCCTCGTGTTTTGCGTTTTTACCACTTTGTCTTATCTGACAAATATCGCAACAGGACAAGAACAGAAATCCCAAACACAAACATTTATCAAAAATGAAGGCCAGATTAAGGGATTTGACGGCGTGAAGTATTACTATAATCATAACAATGTGTATGCATATTTCCTGCAGGACAGAGTTGTCTTTGTTACACGTGAAATTGATTACGAAGAAAATGAGAAATCCCTGGAAGCAAAAGAACGGGGGGATGATAATCTGGCAAAAAAACTTGCAGCGGTCACAAGCCAGCATCGTTTTGATTTGTATTTTGAAAATGCAGATACAAACATTGACATCCGGGGTGAAACAGATACAAAAATTAAACATGATTTTTATTTACCCCATTGTCCGGATGGCTTACTGGAAGTTAAATCTTTTAATCAGGTAAAGTACAAAAATATTTATCCGGATATTGATATGGTCTTTTATCAGGATGACTCTGTACTAAAATATGAATTTATTGTTCAGCCGGGTGGTGACCCATCTGTAATAAATTTGAACTGGCAGGGTGTTGAAGACATACATGTAAATAAAGATAATCAAGTGGAATTTACCTCAGGTAATTTTGTTTTCAAGGACAAAGCCCCTGTATCTTTTTCTGGAGAACGTGATATTGAAACAAGTTATGTTCTTGAAGAAAGCAGTGTGAAATTTGATGTGGCTGAATATAATGAGCAACAAAAACTGATTATTGATCCGGGTTTGTTCTGGGCAAGTTCTCTGGAATACAATGGTTACGGAACCTGGGGAGAAATGGTTTCCAATTCATCAGGAGAATACTATGTGGTTGATTGGGAATGGAGCCCCGATGCTCAGGATGTAGCTGATTATCTCAATAGCGCCGGAACAACAATAACCTATGGTACAGTGACAGGAAATAATGATATCGTTATCTCTAAGTTCGGACCCAACGGAGCACTCTTGTGGACATGTTTGTACGGTGGTTCAGGAGACGATGATGTGAACGGTGCTGTTGGTATTGACCAGGATGATAATTTGTTCATTGCAGGAACAAGTCAAAAAGAATTTAGCATGGCTTCCGGCGATTTCCCTTTGCAAAACTGGACAGGAGCCTTCTATCAGGGATGGGACGATTCCCAGAGCTCTGGTACACGTGGCTACCTGCTGAAATTTCTTCCGGATAATACAAGACAATGGGCTACATATCTCGATATTGGTGCTAAACTCGAAGTTTTTGATATTGATTTCGATGCCAGCAAAAATATTGTGATGGTGGGTAAATCAGGAGGTTATCCCACATATTCCAGTGGTATCCCCTCTGGATCCGGATATCAGGGAAGTTTAAGCGGAACTTCTACATCCACCAGCTTTATTATGGAATTTTCTGCTGCCGGAGCATTGACCTGGGCAACTTGGCTGCCAGGAGTCGCAGCAGATACGTACACAGGTAGAGCTTGTGATATCGCGATTGATCAAAATACCGGCGAATTCTATATTGCAGGTGATGAAATGTGGAGCTCCTCAACCCCCTTTGTATCTGAATTGATTACAGATGGATATACCAATCAGGGAGCCAATGATTTGTTCTATATGAAATTTGATGCCTCCAATCAACCTGTTCCTGCATGGGGTGGCTACATTGGTGGTGCCGGATTTGATAAAATCAATATAGGTGCTGCAAATGGCGATACTGAACTTGATGCAGACGGCAATATGTATATGACAGGCCATACCTACAGCGCTGATTTTCCTGTCGTTGATCCGGGCGATGCATGTACTTATTACGACGGAACAATCAATGATGGAACAAACATTACTGCCAATGAGGCTGGTACGCAGGATGGCTACCTCTTTAAAGTGAATACCGCGGGAACGGTTGTTTATGCAACCTTTTTCGGAGGCCCGGATTACACAAGCATGAAAAAATTAAAAAAAGATTCTCATAACAATTTGTGGATATGCGGGCAGCAGAATCCTGTAGGGCTATCAACAATCACTCATGCTGATTATTATAACCAGACCATGGCAGGCACTTCTTCCAACATTCTGCTTGCACAGCTTATGGATAACGATTATTTGGCCTGGTTAAGTTATTACGGCTTTTCCGGAGGATATTCAGGATACAGTGGCTTTGACATTGGAGAGCCAACAAACGATAGCGTATACCTGTATCTGGCCGGAAAATTCAATGGCTTGTCAAATGCCGGCGGCGGATATCAGTATGTTGATGGTGGATCCTGTACAGGAGCTGCTGTTTTTCATCATTACCTGAACGCTGAAGGACCGGATTCTGCAGCAGTCAGTCCAACTGAAGTCTGCTCGGGAACACCAACAGATATTACACTGACAGCCTATGGAGGCTCCCCGGCAAGCAGTGATGTTTATTGGTATACCGGTAGTTGCGGGGGAACACTTCTTGGCACAGGAAACCCCTTAACAGTGTCACAGACTTTGACATCATCAGAGACATACTATGTGAACTACAATAATGCATGTATTACATCTGTATGTGAAAGTGTCACACTTACCGTTGATCCGGGCTCTGTTGCCCCAACAGACGCTGACGCAACACCCGCAGCCATTTGTTCGGGCTCTTCTTCAACGATTTCTGTGATTGGCGGCAGTCTGGAACCCGGAGCTTCCTGGGAATGGTATACCGAATCCTGCGGAGGAACATCCCTGGGTTCGGGTACAAGTATATCTGTTTCCCCAACAAGCACAACAACTTATTATGTGCGGGCAGAAGGTAGTTGTAATACAACCGCTTGCGCATCTGTTACCGTAACAGTAAAATCAAACTCCACAGCGCCTTCATCTGCATCCGCTTCACCTGATACGGTCTGCCTCGGTGATCCCGTTGTGCTTAGCTTTGCGGGTGGAACTGCCGGCACAGGTGCTACTGCCCAATGGTACGAATCTTCCTGTGGTGGTACTGCAGTTGGCAGCGGGAACAACCTGAGTGTAACTCCCTCAGGAAATACAACATACTACATTCGCTATGAAGGCGATTGCAATACAACATCCTGTGCTTCTGTCTCAGTAGTAACTGACGCTGGAGGAGATCCAAGCATTTCATCTGCAGGTCCGTTCTGTTCTACTGGTTCCTCAGTGAACCTTAGCGCTGCTGATGCAGGTGGAACCTGGTCAGGTACCGGTATTGCCGATGCAACCACAGGCGAATTTGACCCCGCTCTTGCCGGCACCGGAGATCATGTGATAAGCTATACTTTACCCGGCCCCTGCGCTGACAGCGACACGGAAACCATCCACGTGGATGATGCCCTGGATGCTACCATCAGCCCACAGGCAGATATGTGTGCTTCAGACGGAATTGTCTTTATGTCTGCTGCTGATGCCGGAGGTACCTGGTCGGGCCCCGGTATTGCAGATGCTTCAACCGGAGAATTTGATCCCGCTGCCGCCGGGTCCGGAGAAATTACAATTTCTTATGTAATTGGTTCGGGTGCTTGCATTGACAGTGATGCAGAAACATTCCATGTGTATGCTGCAGTTGATGCCACCATCGACCCCGCAGGCCCGTTTTGTACATCCGACAGTCCGGTAACACTAACGGCTGCAAGCGCTGGGGGAACCTGGTCCGGTTCAGGAATAACCGACCCTGCTACTGGTGCGTTTGATCCGGGTGCAGTAAGTGCCGGAAACTACCTCATTACATACGAAATTATCAACGGTGAATGTTCAGATATCGACTCTGAAAGCATCACAGTGGAAAATGCCCCGGATCCCACCATTACATCTGCAAGCGATTATTGTATCAACGATCCCACTGTTTTTCTTACCGCAGCCTCTGCAGGAGGAACATGGTCTGGAAACGGAATCGCTGATACTTCAAGCGGAGAATTTGATCCCGGCCTGGCTGGTGAGGGTACACATACCATTACTTATCAAAACAGTACAGGAACATGTACAGCCACCGATCAGACGGATGTTGAAGTACATCCGGAACCGGATATCAGCATAGTAAGCGCAAATGATCCTCTGTGCTTTGGTGATTCCGATGGGAATATACAGGTCAGTAGCTCTGCTGATTCACCGGTTTTTACCTGGCCGGATATGAGCAACGGAAATACATATTCAAATCTGAGTGCCGGAACCTATGTTGTAAGCGTGCAGGATGCATATGCCTGTGAAAATTCCACTGATATCACGCTAATCGAACCTCCGGAACTCATCGTCTCATTTGAAGATATACAGCATCTTACCTGTTATGGTACTGATGACGGAAGCCTTACAGCAAGCGCTGCCGGCGGTACGACAGGGGGGGATTATGTCTGGAGCTGGAATACAGGTGATGATGTCCCTTCAATTTCAGGATTGTCAGAAGGTACTTATACCATTACTGTTACAGATGATAATGGCTGCGAGACGATTGCCAGTGAAAATATTACCCAGCCTGATGAAATTGTTCTGACAGAAAGTGTCAGCGATGTGCAGTGCCAGACAAATGCCCCGGGTTCATGCGGTGTATCTGTATCCGGAGGCAGTGGTTCATATACTTATCAATGGGATAACTCCCCTGTCAATGCTCCTGTCTTAACTGAGGTGTCAGCCGGTACTTACAGCATTACTGTTGAAGATTCCAATGGCTGTAGCAATACCAGTACCATGACAGTGGAAACCAGCGGAAATGTTGATGTAAGCATTGACCTTGTCGAGCCTGTATCATGCCATGGTGATTCCGACGGAATTCTGTCAGCCAGTGGAGAGGGTGTGGAACCACAAACTTATTTGTGGAATCCCGGAAATCTGACAAACAATCCAATCAGTAGCTTATCTGCAGGTAATTATCAGGTTACTGTAACAGATGACCGTGGATGTACCGGAACAAACAGCTACCTTCTGACAGACCCGGAACCCATAGATTATGATGCTAACATTGATAGTGTCACATGCCACGGTAGCGAAGATGGTGCCGTCTCCCTCAATATATCCGGTGGGGCACAGCCTGTTGTATGCTTGTGGTCTAACGGGCATAACGGACCTTCTATCGCAGATTTGAACGGCGGCTGGTACAGTTTTACCTTGACTGATGATGAGGGATGCCAGGCCCGTGATAGTGTTTTTGTATATGAACCGGTTTCCTCCTTGTATATGGATATTCATGTTCAAAATGTGTCATGCTACGAAGCTTCGGATGGAGTGCTCACTGCAAGGCCTCACGGGGGGACAAAACCATATTATTTTGCATGGTCTGCTCATGGAAATCAGGTGGCAACTGATTCTGTTGCTGATGGCCTGGGAGAAGGTGTGTATGAACTGACTGTTACAGATGCACAGGGTTGTGCCATGGATACAATCGCCAGCATCAATCAGCCTCAGCCATTATCTGTGGATTTTACATATGACGACCCGTCCTGCATTGGAAGCAGTGATGGATATATCGTACTGGAAGTGGAGGGAGGAACACAGCCTTACAGATATTTTGTTGAAGATATTCCCTATCCGCTGCCATACATTGAAAACCTTGAGCAGGGAAGTTATAATATCCGTGTACTGGATGCCAATGACTGTGAATACAAATTGAATTCAATTACCCTGATGGATAACCCGGTTGATTGCCTGCGTATTCCCAACGCGTTTACTCCAAATGCCGATGATAACAACGATACCTGGATTATTGAAAACATTGAAATGTTCGATAAATACATGATAAAAGTCTTTAACCGCTGGGGACAAAAACTGTACGAAGCACATCCCGGCGAAGAGCCCTGGGATGGCAGAAACAAAAATGGCAAATATGTTCCTGCAGGAAGCTATATGTACCTCATCAACCTGAACAACGGTAGCGAGCCGTACACAGGCATTGTAACGGTGGTTTATTAAAAAATCAGACAAAAAAACCTGCATAATCTTTGGTTTATGCAGGTTTTTTTAATCATTGTTTTGTTATCATGATATGGCTTTTTCATATCGCTTTGATACTGCATCCCAGTCAACTACATTCCAGAAAGCTGAAATGTAATCCGGACGACGATTCTGGTATTTTAAGTAATAGGCATGCTCCCAGACATCAAGTGCTAATACAGGCATCCCTTTTGTATCAACTGTGTCCATTAGCGGGTTGTCCTGGTTTGGCGTGTCAGTAACTGCCAGTTGCTTGTTGTCTTTTACCACCAGCCAGGCCCAGCCGGAACCAAATCGTCCCTTGGCTGCGGTTTCAAACTTCTCTTTGAAACTGTCAAAAGAACCAAAAGCCGACTCAATGGCATCCATTAGCTTGCCTGAAGGTTTACCACCACCATCTGGACTCATTACACTCCAGAATAAACTGTGGTTGTAATGTCCGCCACCATTGTTTCTCACACCTGCCGGATAATTACTGATGTTTTTAAATACCACGGCAAGGCTTTTATCTGCGGTATCCGTGTTCTCTACTGCATTCTGCAATTTGGTGTAGTAGCCTTTGTGATGCTTGGTGTAATGCAACTCCATTGTCTGTGCATCTATATTGGGCTCCAGTGCATTGTAATCATATCCCAGTTCGGGAAACTCTACTTCTTTAATCTTATCGTGTAACATAATTTCTCCTGTATTTTTTAAAATGTAACAATATTTTATTTGTGTGGTATGTAATGCTTGCCTTCCAGTGCCATCTGATAACGTCTGCTTACTTCTTCCCAGTCAATTACATGACGAAAAGCTTCAATATAACTGCCACGCTCATTCTTATACTGAAGATAATATGCGTGTTCCCAGACATCAATGGCCAACAAAGGATATCCCTGATAATCACTTGTGTTCATGAGGGGATTGTCCTGATTTGGCGTGTTGGTAATCATTAACTCACCGTTTTCATCCATTATCAACCAGGCCCAGCCACTGCCAAACTGACTCTTTGCTGCGGTGTTGAACTCAGAGAAAAAATTGTCCATACTGCCAAAAGCATCGCTAATGGCTGCTTTTAATGCGGATCCGGGCTCACCACCTCCTTCAGGTGACATGTTGTGCCAAAATACCCAGTGATTGTAATAACCTCCTGCATTGTTGCGCACCGAAGCATCGTGATTGTCTATCTTCGAAAAAATTACCGACAATTCCTCTCCTTCAATTGAGCTGCCTTCTATGGCATTCAAAAATTTCTTGTAATATCCTTTGTGATGCTTGCCATAATGCAATCTCATGATTTCTGCATCAATATGGGGTTCCAAAGCATCTGCAGAATAAGGCAAATCACCAAAGGCATAAGGGGAGTCCGGCACATCATCAGCTTTTACACTGATGGAAGATGTTTCTTTCTCTGAATGTGATGTTTTTTCCTTCTCGGTTTTATCTCCTGATTCGCAGGAAATAATTCCCACCAGCAAAATGGGTAGTAGTAATAATTTCATGTGTTTCATAGCCATAATTTAGAATGTTTCTAATTAATGTACCAATATAACACATGTACCCGAAAAATGTTTAAACCGGCTCTGAGCTTGACAAGTGTGACTTATAGGAGGGCAGCAGAAGTGCATTCAGGCTATCCGGTGGCTTGTTCTCCGCCTCCGCCTGCTACCTCCTGCACTGCACGGCAGGTTTTGCATTGCTGTGACAGGGAGTTTCTGTCGTCCACTCCTGTCACAGCGCAAAATCCTTCCCTGCAGTGCAGCAGGGTATCCGTCTCCGTCGGGCTGCAGGGATGCTTGTGTTTGATTTCAGGTGAGGGGTGAAAAAAGAAATATCCGGTAGTAAATAGTTTTTCCAAAATCATGCAGCCCTGCCAAAACTTAGAGACCGCTTTGTTAAACAGAAATTTTACCAGACTGCCCGAAGGATCTATTCATCATACATGGCTTTTTCCATGGCATCTTTGAGCCTGTCGTAGTTTTTACTTTCCACCAGCATGGCTCTGTCAGCTTTATTCATTTCTGCAAAACGCTGCTCAATATCAGCCAGCTCCTTTTCAAATTCATTCACCAGCTTGTCATTTTCACTGATGTTGTTATATATATTCTGATAGGTGCTCATGCTGCGCTTAAATGCATAAATAATGCTGTCAATTTCTTCATCTGTTATTTCACCGTCTTGTGCAGCCCTGACCTGCTTCCTGGCCAAATCGTACTGTACTGCCATAGCTCCTTGTGCTGTACCGCGTATGGATCTGAAAAAAATGCGTGAGGCCAGTTTCCTCCAACTTTTGCAATCCTGATATAATGGCTTGAATTTCTGACACCGCAGAATATACTTACTGGTACCCTCGGGATAAAACAGGTGGCGGTTGGATTGTTTCCATGCCCTTTCAGTCTCATACATGTGGGAAGACAGATATTTGCAAAGTTGAACCCTTTCTTTCTCGTTCGTATCATCCAGAGTGGATTTTAGCAATGTCCGGAGATCTGTCCTTTGTTCAATGAGATCAGTTATCTCATCTTCTGTCAGCACACTATCAGCCATGGCTGCATTCTGAGCTTCAAGCAGTGAATTGCTTGAAGTTAGAATTTCCTCCCCTGCTTGTTTGGGATCATTGCAAGCCTGAAAAATCAGGGCTGCCAGAATCGTGATGAATAGTAATATGATGCCTGTACTTTGTTTCATGTTCTCAGCTTATTGTTTTCCAAAATATAATTCAAGCAGTTTTTTTCTGAACTCATCATATCCTTCACTTGCTTTCAGTTTTTTATTGACTGTAGTATAGTGCTCATCCAGGTTCTGATTCATTGCATTCAAATGCTCCATATAGGAAGCCATGCCTGTAGTATCTGTTTTGTATTTCATGGATATATTTCTGTTAAAACCCAGATTTTCTTTGTATGCTTCCAGCATCCTGTTGATTTCCTCATCGGTCAACACAGAATCCCTGACAGCCTTTTGCTGATACGCAAGCAATACTTTCTGTCTCCTGTGCATTTTTTTTGCATCGCTGTATGGTGTGTCACAGGCAGAAAATAAGAGCAGTGCTGCCAGCATGCAAACAGGTATGCTGATTTTCTTTATCATAATCAACGAATATAAGAAAAGCATTTAAGATTATGCTGCATATTATATGCAAAAAGAGGTTGCCATGAACGACAACCTCTTAATCTATGTTTTCTGCTGGTTATTTTTTCCTTATTCAAGCTTAAATACTTTGCCTGAGTTAAGCAAGTCATTCATATTGTTGAATTTACTTTCTTTTTTCTCATAATCTACCTGCTGCTCAAGCAACTGGTCGTAAGTGTCACCATCATTTACCGAACGGATAATGCCGAGGGCAACCGGGAATTCCGGATAGGTCATCCGGCTAAGCATATAGTGAACATTGGGATCGGGATTATGGGCATCATGTATCAGAATATCATCTGTACTGATTCCGTTTTCGCCCAGTTTAACTACTGCAAGTTTGCCTTCTTTTATCACAAGGCCTTTTTCTTTTTCCTTACCAAAAAGCATTGGTTTACCATGCTCAAGGTAAATGGTACGGTCACCACGCACGTCTTTGCCTGCAATACTTTCATGGACAGCATTGTTGAAGATTACACAATTCTGAAGGATTTCCATAATGGATGTTCCTTTGTGTTTCTCCGCCTCGATAAATACGTTTTTCATCATTTTGGGCTCTTTATCCAGCAATCTGGCAAAGAACGTACCCTGCGCTCCCATGGTTAACTCTCCCGGATTAAACGGATTTTCAATGGTCCCGTGAGGAGATGTTTTGGTTATTGAACCTTTTGGCGTGGTTGGAGAATACTGTCCCTTGGTGAGTCCGTAGATTTTGTTGTTGAACAAAAGCACATTGATATCAATATTACGCCGTATCATGTGGATAAAGTGGTTGCCACCGATAGCCATAGCATCCCCATCACCGGTAATTTGCCAAATTGACAATTTGGGATTGGCAGTTTTCATCCCCGACGCAAGGGCTGATGCTCTTCCGTGCAGCCCATGAAATCCATATGTTTCCATATAATAGGGGAAACGTGATGAACAGCCGATTCCGGATACAAAGACAAAGTCTTCAATATCTTTCCCCATCTCCGGCAATGCATTTTGTATGGATGATAATATGCTGAAAGCGCCGCAGCCGGCACACCATTTTACGGGCCCGTCAACAACGAAATCTTTTTTTGTGAGTTTTTGTTTGTCTTCCATAATAATTAGCCCTCCAGAATTTCAGTGAATTTTTCTTTCAGTTCAGAGATGTAGAATGGCAGTCCCTGAACTTTGTTGTGTTGTAAATATGTGAATTGTGGGAGGTGGGATCTCAGATAATGAGCAAATTGTCCCATATTAATCTCGCATACCAGTATCTTCTTAAACTTACTGAATACTTCTTCTGTATTTTCCGGCAGCGGATAAATATAGTTGAACTGAGCCAGACTGATGTCTTTGCCCTGATCACGCAATTCTTTTACCGCTGTATGTAAGGCACCGTATGTGCCTCCCCATCCGACAACAAGAAGATCACCACCTTCTTCACTGCCATATATCTCCTGCTCAGGAATATATTTGGCAATGCGTTCAACTTTCTGCTGGCGCAACTCTGTCATTCGCTGATGGTTATAGGGATCATGTGAAACTTCTCCTGTAACATCGGCTTTCTCAAGTCCGCCTACTCGGTGTCTGAGACCTTTTTGACCGGGAACTGCCCAGTCACGGTTCAGCTTTTCAGGATCCCTGCGGTAGGGTTCATAATTCGGGTCCTTGTCTTCAACATCAGGGGCATTGATGGCAGGAATGTCATCCATATCAGGGATTTTCCAGAGCTCTGTGCCATTGGCAAGGTATCCGTCAGTCAGCAAAATTACAGGTGTCATATGCTCAATGGCGATACGACTGGCCTCAAAGGCATAATGAAAACAATTGCCAGGGGAGGTGGCTGCAATAACCGGTATCGGACTTTCACCGTTTCTGCCGTACAGTGCCTGAAGCAGATCTGATTGTTCCGGCTTGGTGGGGAGACCTGTTGAAGGGCCTCCGCGCTGTACATTAACCACTACCAGAGGTAATTCAGTCATAACAGCCAGACCCAGTGCCTCAGCTTTTAATGCAAGACCCGGTCCTGATGTGCTCGTAGCTCCCAGATTGCCTGTGAAACTTGCACCAATGGCGGTAATTACACCGGCAATTTCATCTTCCGCCTGGAATGTCTTAACTCCCATGTCCTTGCGGTTGGATAACTCCTGCAATATCTCCGATGCCGGAGTAATGGGATAGGAACCCAGAAATAATGGCTTTCCTGCTTTTTCTGCGCCGGCAATAAGACCCCAGCTGGTGGCAACATTACCAGTGATCTGACGAAATGTACCCTTTCGCTCATCTGACGGCTTTATCTGAAATGTTGTAGATAAGGCCTCAATTGTCTCGGCATAATGGTAGCCACCATTGAGAACAGCTATGTTTGCTTCAACAAGCTTAGGCTTTTTGGCAAATTTTTGCCGGATAAATTCTTTGCCGTTTTCAAGATTCCGGTTGAATAACCAAAACAGTATGCCCATGACAAACTGATTCTTGGCCTTGTCTGCTGTTTTGTTATCAAGGCCAATGTTAAGCTCACGAATGGTTGCCCGCGTGAGCTGAGTTATTGGAGCTTTGATAATGTTGTAGCCTTCAACTGAACCATCACCAAGCGGATCTTCAACAAATCCGGCTTTTTTATAGTGCTTATTGTCAAAATTATCAATGTCGATAATAATGGTTGCACCTGGTTTGACCCATTTTAGGTTAGACTTTAAGGCTGCGGGATTCATCGCAACCAAAACATCAGCCAGATCGCCCGGCGTTTCAATGTCCTTTGTGCCGATTCGTACCTGAAATCCGGATACACCGGCCAGGGTACCTTGTGGCGCCCTGATTTCTGACGGGAAATCAGGAAAGGTTGAAAGATCATTACCCAAAGAAGCTGAGGCATCAGAAAACTGGGTGCCCGTTAGCTGCATTCCGTCACCGGAGTCACCGGCAAACTTTACAACTACTTCTTCGCGTTCAATTACTTTTCCGTTTTTACTCATGACAGTATAACGTGTTTGTTAAAATACAATTTTATACAGCAAAATTAAGGAGTTTCAAACAATAGCATGCAGTTTTTTTTAATTTTTTTTTCAGGGAATGGAACGTGTAAACCCTCTGATGACAGCCTGTCTGGCAACTTAGCATGTGATGGTGAACAAAATGTTTTGTAAAACATGTATAAAATCATCTAAAAAAATGCCTGTAAAATACCAAACCCGGCAAATTTCTTAATGATTTCTTAAACTTATTTTCCGGAACCTGTATGAAAAATGCTTACCAGAATAATTGTTATCCCACCAAAATTCCGGAATGAAACTTATCCCGGAATTCTGATCACATCCCCTTTATTTTCCCTGGATTATTGCGGATAAATGCTTTCCAGCTTTTGCTGCCGTTACCTTGCATAGGCGTCTGCTTTTGATAGTGATGACACATGGCGGCACCAAGCGCATCCGTGGCATCCAGATGCCTGGGTGGATTCTCATATCCAAGCATACGCTGAAGCATATTTGCTACCTGCTCTTTTTGGGCATTGCCATTGCCGGTAATCGACATCTTGATCTTTTTCGGAGCATATTCAAATATAGGCATGGATCGGGACAAAGCCGCAGAAATGGCAGCCCCCTGTGCCCGGCCAAGCTTTAACATGGATTGTACATTCTTGCCATAAAACGGAGCTTCAATGGCCAGCTCATCAGGATGATACTGGTCTATCAGGCTTTGTGTGCGTTCAAAAATATGCTTGATTTTCAGGTAATGGTCTGAATATCCGGTTAAATCAATAATCCCCAGACTCAACATCTTTACCTTTTTTCCTGAACAGGCAATTACAGCATAGCCCATGATGCTCGTCCCGGGGTCAATGCCCATTATGATGTTTTCTTTTCTGCCTGTACTCATGCTGGTTTCCTGCTTAAATATTTCTGTAACAATATGCCTGTGATAATCAAACTTAAACCTGTAACTGTATAAACAGTAATGGGCTCTTTGAGCACTAAGTTAATGAAAAAGAGTGAAACAAATGGGGATAAAAATGCCAGGTTGCTGACAATATGTGTCTTTTCTGCATATTGCAAAGCACTCATCCATAAAAAGAAGGTTATGCCCATTTCAAATACGCCTATCCATATGGATGGCAGCCAGGCTTCTTTTCCTTCAGGAAAGCTTTGCCCTGTCGCCACAGATAAGAGAATCAGCAAAATAAAACTGATGGAAAAATTTAAAAATAATTGTAATGATTTGTCCAGCCGGCTTCTGAATTGCAGTAGCCAGTATGAAGCCCAGGCCACAGAACTGGCCAGAGCAAGAAAAATACCCAGACCGTCTGTCTCAAGCCCGGTGTTGGATTCATTCTGTAAGGAAATAACAATGACTCCGGCAAAACTTATCAGCAGGGCCAGCAAAGCCTTCCATGGTAATTTTTGCTTCAAAAAGGGAATGGCAAGCAGGCTGAGCATCACAGGCCAGGTGTAATTCAAAGGCTGGGCAATTTGTGCAGGCAATCTGTCATAAGCGGTGAACAAGACCAGATAATATACAACGGGATTGATGCCGGCAAACAATAATGACCACCAAAAGTCAGCCATACGAAGGGTTTTAAGCTCTTTTAACTGACCGCGAAAACTCAGTAAGATGAGTAAAGTCAAAGCTGCTACACCGGAAGAAATGGTGAGTACCTGCAAAACAGAAATCTCATTGAGGGCAAGTTTGAATGCCGGTGCTACAGTTGACCAGCATAAAACGGATAATAGGGCAAACAATATGGCCTTGCCCTGATTACTCATCCCTGCCGGGTTCTGGGATGTTTATTTCTCCGCCTGAGCCTGCTTTGTCACCCCGGAGCCTTCGGACAGATTCCCTGGCTTCAGTAACAAATATGCTGCCGGGATGATGTAGTAAAATTTGTTTAAAGCTTTCCATGGCTGCTTCCGGTTTGTTTAGTTTTTCCTCCTGTAATTTGCCCATAGCAATCAAAGCATTGTCAGCAAGCATGCCCCAGCTGTGATCACTTACAACCTGATTATACAGGTCAACAGCACTTTCATATTCTCCCAGAGTGGCCTTGATGCGACCCTTCCGAAACAGAACATCATCTGTTAATTCATCAGCAGGAAATTTCTCCAGAATTGTATCCAGTACCATCAGGGCACTGTCAAAATTGTGCTTGAACTCATGCAGGTCAGCACGGGAAAACAACTTCATGGCACTTTCGAGACTGTCCTCCATGACATTTTGCTTAATAAACAAACTCAGCTCAAAAGCATCATTGGCAATTAACTTGCTGGTGCTGGCTTTTAAAACATCCAATTGTGCTTTGGCCCATTCAAACTGGCCTGTGTAATAAGCCATTTTTGCTTTTCTGAATTTGGCCTCTGAACCAAGCGGATTGTCCTTGTTGTCCTGTTCAATTTTTGCATATATCAGGCTGGCTTCCCAGGGATTATCATTGATGAGATTGATGTCTCCACGCAACAACTCTATCTCACTTCGCTCCGACTTATCCAGACGGCCGGTATTAAGAATGGAATCAATCTCCAGCAGGGCATGATCTCCCTTGTCAAGATAAAAGGCCTGAATTCTAACCAGTAAGACAGTGAGCTGATAATGAAGCTTGCGGGGAGCTTCAGCACGGACTTTTTTTATGTCTTCGGCAAGATCAGCAGCCAGCTGATTGTCAACATGATTTTCCTGACGTAATGCGGTGTAAGTGTCCGACAATTCTATCAGCTTTGAAGCAAAATAATATGGGGATGTCCTGCCAAATTGGTAAACATACTCAAAACAGTCGGCGGCAACTTCTTTTTTGTCATTCTTGCTGGCCATTTTGCCAAGCTCGTACAGGCGTTTGCCTTGTTCGTCACGGCGCCTGTCAAGTGCAATGGCCTGATTTTTGGCCGCATCATACTGACCCGTCTGCACGTACTGCCAAATAAGCATTTCTGAAAAAACAGTTTTGTCGGGATTGTTCTGTATGCGCCTGATCAGGGCCTGCTCAAGAATCGGATTTAGACTTTCGTCAATATCACGGGCTGCAAGGCGCTGTAACCTGGTCTGAACATTGGTCAGGTATGACGGATTGTCTGCAAGCAAATCCATATAGGCCTCTGTCATTTCTTTGTGTTTCCGTTGTATGGCATACAGATTGGCCAGCTGATAATAAAAATTTTCATTGCTGATGTTTTCCTGGCCGGAAAGATAAGTCTGCTCAGCCAAATCAAATTTGCGCTTTTGCATGAAATTGTTTGCCAGACTTGTTACCGCCTGCTTGCTGAGAGTTTCATTTTCGATGATCTCCTGATAGGCTTTATTTGCCTTTTCTGTTTTGCCTTGCTCTTCCCAGATATATGCCTGTTCAATCTGAAGTCCAAGATCGTTTTTGTATCGTCTCAATTCCTCCTTAATAAACTTCTCTGCACTTTCCAGATCACCATCCTTGACAAGACTCTGGATATAATAATTTCTGTAATGCTGGTTGTTTCTGTTCTCGTACAACTCCAAAAACAGTGTGGCCGCCTTATCAAATTCATTGTTGCGATAATACTCAAAAGCCAGTTGATTCTTGCTTTGAGCACTGACAAATTCTCCTGTCAAAAGAAAAAGACAGGTAAATAATCCAGACAGTATGTTCCGGGTTTTTTTATTCATCCAAATTGTTCTCTGCTTCCAGACTCTTAATGAATTCTTTTACCTTTTCTTTGTTGTTTTCGTATGCCGTAAACTGCTGACGTGCAAAACTGATCTGGGATTTGGCGCCGCGATGAAGCATCTGGACAACAGAATCTTCTTTGCTGATGTATTCATTTATCAGACTGTCTTCCAGTAAGCCCTTGTCAATATCATGACGAAGGTCCTCAAGCTGGGCGTTCGAAGCTTCAATTTTTTCATTGAACTTATCCAGGTATCTGTTTGTGTAATGTCCCAGTATTTTTTCTGCATTGCTTGTGGCATGATAAGCCGTTACCAGGTTTTGATTCTCAGGAAGCTTGTCAATTTTTCTTCCTGTGATATCATCATGAAGCTGGTCCAGTGAATCCTGATATGCCAGTACGGAGTCCAGAATTTCACCGTTGAGCATATCTTCAGTTGACTTGTTTTGCTCAATTAAATTACCAAGCGTGTTCAGTGCTTCTTTCTCCTTTTCAGATTTACAGGCAAACAGCGCCAGTGTAAACGTAACAATAAGAATAAATACCTTTGTTTTCATAATGCTATTTTCTTTCAATGATGTCAAAATTGGTGTACTGACGTAAGACTTCAGGTATAACGATGCCCTTTGCCGTTAAATTGTTTTCAATAATGGCTGCCATAATTCTGGGAAGAGCAAGTGCACTTCCGTTGAGGGTGTGGGCAATTCTGGGTTTCTTTGTGTCCGGATCCCGGTATCTGAGCTTAAGCCTGTTGGCCTGATAATCCTCAAAATTGGAAACTGAGCTGACTTCAAGCCATCGATCCTGCCCGGCAGAATACACTTCAAAATCAAAAGTGAGCGCGGATGTAAAACTGAGGTCTCCGCCACAAAGCCTGAGAATGCGGTAGGGAAGCTCAAGTTTTTCTAGTAAGCCCGCAACATGCTTTTTCATGTCTTCCAGGGCTGCATAGGATTTTTCCGGCGCCTCCACACGGACTATTTCTACTTTATCAAACTGATGCAGACGGTTGAGACCGCGTACATGTGAACCCCAGCTGCCGGCTTCACGCCTGAAACAGGCAGAATAGGCCATGCGTTTTGATGGCAAGTCATCTGCAGCCAGAATCTCATCACGGTAAATATTGGTAACAGGTACTTCGGCAGTGGGAATAAGATAATACTTGTCCTCTTTTACCTCGTACATCTGTCCGTCCTTATCGGGTAGCTGGCCTGTGCCAAAGCCACTGGCTTCATTTACAAGCAGAGGGGGCAAAACTTCTTCATAGCCGGCTTTTTCCCCTTCATCCAGAAAGAAGCTTATCAAAGAACGCTGCAATTTTGCTCCTTTACCCTTGTAAACAGGAAAACCGGCACCTGTGATTTTGTTTCCCATGTCAAAATCAATGATGTCATATTCACTGATGGTTTCCCAGTGTGGCTTCTTGATTTCCGGTTCGCTGATTTTACCATGCCTTGAAACCTCTTCATTGTCTTCGTCAGATTTTCCGGCCCTGACCGTTTCATGAGGAATGTTTGGTATATCTGAAAGCAATTTGCTTTGCTTTTCTTCCAGCTCCTTGAGTTTTTGGGTGTTGTCCTGGATTTTACCCTTCAATTCACCGGTCTTTTGCCTGGCTGCGTTGGCCTCTTCAGCTTTGCCTTCCTTAAATAACTGACCAATAGATTTTGATATCTGCTTTTGCTCTGCCAGAAGTTTGTCATTTTCTGACTGCAGCTTCTTGCGTTCTTCATCTGTCTGTAAAAGATCTTCAATGATTTCCGCAGCATCAAAATTCTTGATTTTTAATCGCTCAATAAGCAGAGATTTATTGTCTCTGATGGTCTTTATGTTTAACATACCTTTGTCTGTTAAATAAAAATCTCCTGTTCTTTCCGCGAAATTAGAAAAAACAGGAGATTTTTAATCGTTTATTTGCTTTAATGCTTATTTTTCTTCTCCCGCAACTGGTTCGATAGAAACGTAAGAACGATTATTGCGCTTTTTGTTAAATGTTACAATGCCATCACTGATAGCATACAATGTATCATCTTTTCCTTTTTTGACATTTTTGCCAGGGTAGTGCTTTGTGCCTCTTTGACGAACGATAATGTTTCCTGCAATGGCCATTTCACCACCAAACAGTTTTACACCCAATCGTTTGCTTTCCGATTCACGACCGTTTCTTGAACTACCAACTCCTTTTTTATGTGCCATATGACAATATTTTTACTTTATGCAACAATATCTTCAATTTGCAATTCTGTGAATTGCTGACGATGTCCATTCAATGTCTGGTATCCTTTTCTTCTTTTCTTCTTGAAAACAAGAACTTTCTCACCTTTCTGGTGTGATACAACTTTTGCTTTTACAAGGGCATCCTTAACGTGTGGTTTGCCAACTTTATATTTGCCATCGTTTGCTACCAAAAGAACTTTGTCAAATTCAATGTCTTTGCCTTCCTCTGTTTCCAGACGGTGTACAAATAATTTTGTTTTGTTTTCAACTTTAAATTGTTGTCCTGCGATCTCTACTATTGCGTACATTGTTTTTATTTTATAAAGTGCTTCAACAGATTGGATTGCAAAAGTATAAAAAGAATTTTAATTGGCAAAAAATTTGTTGAAATATTTTTGATAAGTTTTATTTTTCAATAAACAGCCTGATGCCCGCCTTTATCCAGCGACCTGCCAGCCTGATGTTGCCAAAATCCCGCATCCGCTCATCAGTAATGTTGTCAGCCGCGATAAATGCTGTCCATGACTTTTTGTGGTATGCAATTTTTACATCAGCCAGGATGTACATATCATAACTGTACTCTTTACCGGAAAGCGTGTAACTGCCTTGTCTGTCATTGAATCTTATCCGCCAGGAAAAGCAAAAGTCGCTTTTCCCGAGTTTGTGATTTGCGCCCAGGCCTGCCTGATGTCTGAGGTAATCCAAAGCATAAGCCGATATCAGACTGTCCTGCTCTTCTTTATCTCTGATCATAAAAGTATAGTGAAAATCAAAGGAAGTAATCCAGTTGGATACTGCCTGATTAGCTGAAGGACGCCACTGCAGACTCAGTTCATTACCGATTGTGTTCATCCGCGTATAATTCATCGTTGTGTATTGTGTCTCTTCCGGTCTT
The DNA here is from genome assembly GCA_051747965.1 of Bacteroidota bacterium. Classification (GTDB taxonomy): domain Bacteria; phylum Bacteroidota; class Bacteroidia; order Bacteroidales; family ML635J-15; genus JAQIBY01. Next base: position 82,643 of record JBNJGS010000001.1, on the reverse strand, counting down.
CTGACCCAGTCTATCATGTTTTTGCCTGCCTGATGAAAAAGCTGATTCCTGAGATTCCAATCGCCTGACTTTGCATATATCCCCAGTTCATAATTGACAGCTTCTTCCGGCAACAATTCCGGATTGCCCTGATTGCTCGGACCATTATAATAGAGGTCTGTGAAAGTGGGCAAACGCATGCTTTGGTTGATGCCTGACCACAGACTTATCCCGGCCGTTGGTCTGTATTGCAGCCTGGCTCCTCCATAATAATAAGTGCCATATGTGCCGGTACTGTGCATGAGACCACTCAGACTTGCAGTGAATCCTAGTAGCTCAGGGCTTTGCCAGGTAAGTGCTGCATTTATCTGGTCCCTGACAGCCTGCCTGCTATATATGGCTTCTGGTTCTCCTGTTACAGGCATGGGCTCAGGATTAGGTTTGCCCAAAACATTGCTGACAATTTCTTCATGACGGTGATTGATGCCGGCTTTGAACTGACCGATGCCGGTGCTCGCAGAAACATCAAAGCGATATCCTCCCAGGCGTGTGCGGTGATAATTGTGCCCGCTGTAATAATTCCAGCTTTCATATACCCCGGGAATATATCTGGCTGTATCATCTCCGTAGATATAGTACCCCTCGTCCTCTGCATACAGACTCTCCCTGAAAAGTTCAAAACGATCATTATTCTGTCTGTACCAGGCTGTTGCTGACAACCTGACCTTTCCGGATTTCTGAATCCGACCGCTTATCAGGCTGGTTTGGATTGCCTCAAATTGTGTGGGATAGGCATCACTGTAAAATCCCTCGGCACCAAAAGACTTGTTGAGGTATCCGGCCTGTATATCAGCAGAAAGCTTGTTTGTAATGCTTGCTCTACTGTGATAATAAACGTTTTGGCGTGAGAAATCCGTGTTGTCAGAATGCCCCTCAGAAGATTTGTGGCTGACAGCCAAATGATGGATGACCCTGCCCGTGTGAAAATCTCCGGCAGCACTGATGTCAATATACTTATGCTGACCACCGGTGAGCCATAACCTGATGCCTTCCTTTTGTGTCAGACTATTCATAAAATTCAGGCTTCCGCTGAAAGCATCACTGCCCGCCTGCTGGCCAGTTGCCGGTGAATACCGCTGCAAATTGTGGATGCTGATGGCGGATACCGGCAGGTTGAGATTGTGATGCCCGGTCTGAGAGTCGTTTAACAAAACTCCGTTCAGTAAAACCTGTACTTGTTCGGGTGAGCTTCCGCGGATGCTGATGTCGCCCTGTACTCCGTTAATTCCCCGCTGTCTGATATCAGTTCCGGGTAATTTCAGGGCCAGTTCGCTTGCATCTTCTGTACCCGCTTGCTCAGGCTGCGTGCTGAGTGTGGGTACGTCGATGAGCCCCATCATGACACCCGGTTCTGATGTCGTGATTTCAACCTCAGGGAGGGTGTCCGTTTCTTCGGAGGGATGAGTATTCTCAGCTGATTCCTGTGCCTTCGCTTCAGGAGCAATCAAACTGTAGGATACCAGAATAACTCCGATGTGAACAATCTTTCCCAGAGATTGAAAGACAGCATAAGACTTTCTGCTCCACTGTGTGAAGTGAATTGTCTCTTTTCTTCTTGCAAATTGTGCTGTCATAGGATGATAATTTTGTTTTTATTAATCGTTGGCAAAAGTATGTAATTATTTGTTGCCGGAAATTAAAACTGCTGACAAGCATGAAAGTGTTACAGATGATTGATATTCTGAACCATTGCTGCTGCAGCCCGTGTGAGGAATCCGCTATGACCATACTATCATTTGATCCATAATTTCTGCTCAATGGCTTAAAATCATTTGGAAAGCTTTATATTTGCCCCAAAATAATATAGCATGTACATACTAATATTTGCTTTTGATTGTTAATAAGAACACATGTTGAAAAAATGGTTTACATATCTTGGCTTATCTGCATTCTTGTTGCTCTTTTTTGTTTCCCTTGCAACGGCTCAGCAACGACGGCCAAGGAATCTGCCAAAGCTTGATATGCAACCAGCACATTTCGGTTATAGCCTGGGGCTGAATGTGATGGACTTTACCCTGAAACCTGCAGCTGAATTTTATAATTTTGATACTGTTTATGCTGTTGAGAATAAGTCCTATGTGGGTTTCAATATCAATATGATTGCTAACCTCAGGCTGGCAAATTACCTGGATTTGCGATTTAATCCCGGACTGAATTTCGGACAGAGGGATCTGGAATACAAACTCAAAAAGAATGGGGTGTATAAAAAACACGTCATGCGATTAGAGTCAACTTTCCTGGATTTTCCTGTATTGCTGAAATACCGGGCAGAACGTTACAACAACTTTCGGCCTTTCCTGATAGGAGGTGGCAGCCTGAGATACGACCTCGCCGCACAGCGCAAAATTGATCCCGCTGATAAACCCAAAATCAGGTTAAGAAGAATGGACGCATATTATGAAATCGGCCTGGGTGTGGACTTTTTTCTTGAGTATTTTATGTTCGCAGTCGAGGTGAAAGGTGCTTTTGGTGCATTGAACGCAGTGAATTACGATAATACAGAATACACCAATTATTTTGAGAGCCTGAATTCAAAAATGCTGATTATATCATTTCATTTCGAAGGAGGAAAAATTGATGGACTCAGTTGGTTTAGTGATTAAGCCCACCAATCAATGATCAGAATCACCTGCACAGATAATTATTCCACAAATTACCCGGCTACCTAAAAAAGAATATCAGTTTATGATTAAAGAAATTCAGATTACATGTTTTCCCGGACAACACAATAAGACGGATGAAATCAAAAAAATCCTGTCTAAAAAGCTAAACAAAAAACCTGAAGATATAACATCTGTACGGGTGATAAAGCGTTCTCTTGATGCAAGAGGGGACAAGGTAAAATATAATATCAAATTGAATTATAGCCTGGATCAGGATATTCCGGCGACCCATGATGTATCCTTCAGGCCGCGAAATGTTAAAACGTCAAAAGAAGTGTTGATTGTCGGAATGGGGCCGGCAGGTATCTTTGCAGCGATGAGACTGATTGAGAAAGGCTTTAAACCGGTGATACTCGAACGCGGAAAACCTGTGGAAGAAAGAAAGCATGATATTGCTGCGCTTCACCGCAATCAGAAAGTAAATCCAAATTCGAATTATGCGTTTGGAGAAGGAGGTGCCGGCACCTATTCTGACGGGAAACTATACACCCGCTCCAAAAAACGGGGAGATAAAGAGTATGTGATGCATGTCCTCCATCAGTTTGGCGCACCGGATGATATTCTTGTGGATGCCCGTCCTCACATCGGTACCGACAAGCTTCCCGGTATAATCGGAAACATCAGACGAGCCATACTGGATGCCGGAGGTGAAATACATTTCAATACACAGGTTACCGGCTTTGAAATCAAAAACGGAAATTTTGCTGCTGCAAATTGTGCAGACGGACAGCAGTATAAAGCATCATCACTCATACTGGCTTCCGGGCACTCTGCCCATGATATCTACGAATGGTTTGACAACAATAAACTCCCGCTGGAGGCTAAGTCTTTTGCCATGGGTGTACGTGTTGAGCATCCCCAGGAGCTGATCAATAAAATTCGCTACGGTAAAGCATACAAACATCCGGAGTTGCCTGCAGCCGAATACAATGTGGCTGTGCAGACCAGAGACAGAGGTGTTTTTAGCTTTTGTATGTGCCCGGGAGGCAGCATTGTCCCGGCATCCACGGAAGAAAATGCCCTGGTTGTCAATGGAATGTCAGGTTCACGCCGCAATCTGCCATGGGCCAATGCAGGCCTGGTGGCCGGAGTTACACCGGATGATGTTTATAAAGCCACAGGGCAGCAGTCTGTACTGGCAGGGCTGCAGTTTCAGAAAGAAACAGAAGCTCAGGCATATCTTAATGGTGCTGAAGGCCTGATCGCTCCGGCTCAGCGGCTCGGCGATTTTGTCAGAGGAAATTTGTCTGCTGATTTGCCCAAAGGATCCTATTCTCCTGGCATGGTTTCTTCACCCGTGCATTTCTGGATGCCGGAATTTCTTTCTCAGGCCCTGCGCGATGGTATTAAAAAAATCAACCGGCCACTGAAAGGCTTCCTCACCAATGATGCAGTGGTTGTCGGCATGGAGAGCCGCACCTCCTCACCTGTGCGTATTCCCAGAGACAAAGATAGCTTCGGATACACAGCTTGTAAAGGCTTATATCCTGCCGGAGAAGGGGCGGGCTATGCCGGTGGTATTGTTTCATCCGCCGTGGATGGACTCAATGCTGCTGAGGCTGTAAGCAGACAGCAGACCTGATCCGGACCGGACGGAAAAAAGTACAGCATGCTTTTTGATATGTGATGCTGTATCTTAAATCAGGTTAACTGGCTTAAATTGAAGAAGTTGATGTACTTTTGCTTGTCTGTACCATAGGTTTCAACTGTTTCTCCAATAATTTTGTAGGTACTTTTTTCACCCTTGATTTTGGAAAAATGAATGTCATATTCCTTTCCTTTTTCATCTACCATGACAACTTTTGCCAGATTTTCAGATTTGTCTGATGTAAGATCAGCATGACATACCGGACATTTGAAGGAAAATTTCTCACCTTCTTTCGGACTGAAATCGGGATGATATTTTGCATCATAACTCCCCGGTTCTGTGTTAAGCAGTACCAGTCCTTTATCGCCTTTGGCCTTCTCAGCCGACAAAATAAGTTGCTCATCTACATTCAAGAATGAATTGCAATGTGGACATTTAAAATCATACATAGTTTTTCCTCCGTTTTATATTATCATTATTTCTTACTAATACGCATTTGGATGGTCTACTGTTTTAAAAATCTCAATAATTGTGATTCAAACAGGAAAGAATGAATGATGTGAGAAGGAATGGTACAAAGAAATCAAAAAGGATATCCGATACCAAAATTCAATGTAAAGTCGCTGAACTCAAGCTCATCAAATTCAGCAAGCCAGCGGTCGTCTTCAGGATATCCCGGATCGTAAAGTGGCATCCCGAAATCAAATCTTAAGATAAAGAAAGAAAAATCCATTCGGAAACCAATGCCTGTGCCCAGTGCTATTTCTTTGTAAAATCTGTCGGTTTTGAATAATGCACCCTCCCTGTCATCGGAAGGATCTATGGCCCATATATTTCCTGCATCCATGAATATGGCTCCTTCAAGGAAAGAAATGATATCAAAGCGGTATTCCAGATTGAAAAGTAGTTTCATGTCTGCAATCTGATTATACAGAGAACCCTCGTCGTAGGAGCCTGGTCCGAGTGTACGTACCTGCCACGCGCGTATGGAATTGGCTCCGCCAATATAGTACTTCTTCACAAAGGGCAATCCCTGGGTTGAGTTGCCATAAGGCAGTCCTGCACCAAGATATACCCGGGATACCAGACTTCTTGACCTGTCTATAATATGATTATAACGAATATCAAAATCCGCTTTTACATATTGGGCAAATTCAAGATTGAAAATACTGTAAGCATCGGCTTCGTTTTGTGGTAATTCCAGGGATTGACCCAAACTGCGGAACAAGTTCCCCGATGTCTCCAGATTCATCCAGATGTACCAGTAGTCAGTATTTTTTCGATAGTTCTGGTTGTTGTACAATAAGTCATAACTAAAGGCTGTGATAAGCTGATCCTGAAAACTGTATCTGATATATAGGGAGTCGATTTGCTGCCTGAATCCTTCATCAAAGTCAAAAATCTTTACTGTGTAATATTCAATCGGATTGATGCTGTGCCGGTAAAAATCATTTTTGCTGAACCAGGTGTACCCGAAACTGGCATTTCCCAATGTACGCGTGTAATCCGGACGGTTCTGGTGGTTGAATGACAAAACAAAATTTGTTCTTGGATCATGCTCCTTGACAAAGCGCTCACTCTGAAGGGGAATCATGAGCTTGGGAACATCCAGCTTGAAATCTGCACCAAACTCAAATGTATTCATAAACCTGTCCTGACCTTCACTACCGACCAGCGTTTGCATAGATCCCCTGAGGTTTGTGCTGAATTGTTCGGCACCACCTAGCAGATTTCTGTTCTGGTAGGTTACAACACCGGCCAATCCGTAATTTCCACTGGAGTTTGTCCCTTCTGTGGTTATTGAATAAGATTGCCGCAAGGAAGGACTCAGAAAGATGTGAGCATCCAGATAGGGGTTTTCTGCATTCCAGACATCCTTTCTCTGATCAGTATTTTCCTGAAATTGTATGTTGATGAGCTTGAACTGACCCAGTGAAGACAGATGCTTTTGCGTGGAAACAACATTTTCCCGGTTGTATGTTTGACCTGGCTTGATATAATTGGCCTGCAGGATAACATCCTTATTGATTTTCATCTCACCGTCAACAAGGAATGTGAAGCCCAGGTATTGTACGGTATCAAGACTGTTCAGGTATTTTTTCTTGTCAACAGCATATGCGCCTCTGTCAAAATTGATGTAGAAGTAAACTTTCTTGATTTCCTGGGGTGTAAATATTTCTTCCAGAAAATAACGGTCCGCATCAAAAGATTTTTTTATCGTTAGCCGGATATCTACCTTATACTTGTTTTCTGTGGTGTCAGCATAGTAATGAATGTTCTCATCAGAAAAATAATAATACCCTTTATTTTTCATCACCTGAACAATCCTGTCCCGCTCTTTCAGTAGCTTTTCGGAATCAAAAATCATCCCTTCTTTTACCAGACTGTTGCTTGTGTCGGACAGGATTATATCTTTGACAAAAGGATCACTGATATCATATGTCAAATTGTTGATCCGATATGCCGGACCTGTCTTTATGTCAAATATAAGCCGGGCTTTTTGAGGATGGTTTTCATTGACAATCAAGCTGTCCTCAATCGTGGCTTCATAATATCCCCGTTGTTCGAGATAGTTTTGCAGATTTTTTTTGCTCTTATAATGCAATGATGGCTGGTATATGCTTGGGGGTTCTCCAATGACTTCACCTATTCTGGTAAACCATTTGGGGAAATCCTTGCTGCTGTCTTTGGGATGGAAAAGATTGTAGGCAGCCAGATGAAAGCGGAACAAACCAAGGGTTTTTTGGTTTGGCTGTTGTTTTAAACTGGGCTTTAGCTCATCCTCATCAAGTTTTGAATTGTCACTGCTTATTTCTACCCGATTTAACAAATATTCATCTTCCGGTACCAGCTTTGTTGATTTGCATGAAGAAATCATGACAACCAGCAGAAACAAAATGCCGATGTTAAGCCAAAACCTGTTATGTTTGTTTATGTATTTCAATCTATCTAATTTGCTTCAAAAATAAGGAATAAGTTTGAATGCAGGATAATTTTAACTTTGTAACATGTTAACAAATGCAAAAATCAGGCAATACCGGGCGCTGAAACAAAAAAAATACCGGGAGATGTATGGTCAGTTTATGATTCAGGGCAGAAAAATCGTATCTGAAGCACTAAGTATTGGTCTTGAACCTGATTGTCTGATTGCAAACAACAGTATAATAACATCTTTTCCGGAATGGAAAAAATTGCCTTTTTTTGAACATGCAGATGATAAGCAACTGTCTCAGATCAGCAGCCTGAAAACTGCCCCGGATGTCATCGCTGTTATGCCTGTCAGAAAACCTACGATCAACAGGCAGAAATGTTTACAAAACCTGAGTATCGGACTGGATTGCATACAGGATCCCGGAAACCTGGGTGCCATAATAAGAATTGCAGACTGGTTTGGAATTTCTGATATATTCTGCTCCAAAGATACAGTGGACTGCTACAATCCCAAAGTCGTGCAGGCCAGTATGGGCGCCTTGTTTCGTGTGAATGTGCATTATGTGGACCTTCCGGATTTCATTGAAGAAATGAAAACAATAATAAATTATCCGGTGTACGGAACTTTTATGGACGGTCGTTCAGTTTACGATGCCGGCATTTCTCCCACAGGCTTGTTGCTGATGGGGAATGAAGGGCAGGGGATATCGGATGAACTTGAAGCTTACTGTACACAGCGTATTTCTATACCTCCTTATCCACAGGACAGAAAAGATATGGAATCCCTGAATATTTCCGTTGCAACCGGTATTTTTTGTGCTGTTTTCAGGCAAAAATGCTGATACCCACCATGATATTTATCGCACATTCATGTCAAAATCGTGGCGCAACTTCTGAATAGCAGGATTTTTTTGTGCCATGGCCTCATATTTTTCTTCCGCTGTGTATGGTGTTTTTGAACCATTGTTTTCAATTTCCTGCACAGTGACAAACAAGTCCAGTTTGCCGTTGTTTAAGTGCTCCTGCAAATCGCGGACTATTTCCGGTTTGATGTTTAAAATAACCCGTTTCATGCTTTCCGAAGGCATCTCTACCTCAAGTTTAAATCCGTCTTTCAGTACCGGCTGGTATTTTTTCAGGTTCTGATAAAGACGGGGCTGGTTCTTATGCTTTTCAGCAAAAGAAAGCCATGCACCTGTTAAGGCTTCCTGATCAAAATTTTCCTCAGCGGAAACTCCCGGGCTGCTGTTGTCTTTTTCGGCTTTTTCAGTATTTGTTTCTGCTTTGTTTAGCTCTGCCATAATGGAAATACCGCTGCCATTGCCTTGCTTCGCTTGCGGATTACCTGGTTTGCCATTTTGATCATGGGATGTGCCTGCCACTGGTCCGGTTTTTTCCGTGTCTGGTTTTTCCTGTGGCTGAGGATTGTTCGAAACCGGCTTTTTTATCTCGTTTTTAGCCTCAGATTGTCCGTATTTTCCCGTCGGATCATGTGAAACCGTTGCATTGCGCTCAGGGCTTGGCTTTGGCTGTGCCGGCCTTTTGGGCTCTGTCGTGGGTTGTGCTGATGGTTGCCCACTGCTTACAGGCTTCTTTGAGTTACGCATTATATTGCTGATCCGTATCAAAGCAAGTTCCACATGCAAACGCTTGTTCTGACTGCCCTTGTACCGGTAATCACATTCTGTGGCATATTCCAGTGCTTTTATCAGAAAAGCCTCACTGCATTTGCCTGCCGTTGTCATATAACTCTCCTTGATTTTATCTCCAACCTCCAGCAATTCGCTTGACTTTGTGTCTCTTGCTACCAGAATGTCGCGGAAATGAGCAGCCAGACCAGTGATGAAATAGTTTCCGTCAAAGCCGTGTTCCAGAATCTCGTTGAAAATCAACAGGCTTTCAAGATGATCGGCAGCAAGAAAAGCATCGGTGAGACGAAAATAATAATCATAATCCAGCACATTCAGATTATCAATGGCATCCTGATATGTTACTTTTTTGCCGGAAAATGAAACAATCTGATCAAATATTGAAAGTGCATCACGCATGGCACCATCTGCCTTCTGAGCAATGATTTGCAAGGCTTCAACTTCTGCTTCTATCTGCTCCTCCATGGCAACAAATCTCAACCGGTCGGCAATCTCTCTCACACCAATACGATTGAAGTCATATACCTGACAGCGCGAAAGGATGGTGGGCAGAATCTTGTGCTTTTCAGTGGTCGCCAAAATAAAAATTGCATGGGAAGGGGGTTCCTCCAGCGTTTTTAGGAAAGCATTGAAGGCTGAACTGCTCAGCATATGTACCTCATCAATGATGTAAACACTGTAATGCCCTATCTGGGGAGGAATCCTGACCTGATCAATCAGATTTCGGATGTCTTCAACAGAATTGTTGGAGGCCGCATCCAACTCGTGGATGTTCATCGAACGTTGCTCGTTAAATGCAATGCAGCTTTCACATTTATTGCATGGATTCAAATCATTATCCAGATTCTCACAATTGATTGTCTTGGCAAAAATCCTCGCATTGGTTGTCTTGCCAACACCACGGGGCCCGCAAAACAAATACGCCTGGGCAAGCTGCTTCTGACCGATGGCATTCTTCAGTGTCCGGGTGATATTCTCCTGACCAACAACGGATTCAAATGATTCCGGACGGTATTTTCTTGCCGATACAATAAAGTTTTCCATAGCTTTCTGATTAATTCGATGTAAAGGTAAAATCTAAAATTGAAAAACAGAAAGGCTTTTATCAACAAATTTTGTTATACACCCATTCTATTCGGTAATTAAGGATTTTATTAAAATCAAATCATTTTTGTAATGAACATATGTTTAAAATAATTACCTTTGTCCCGAACCAAAAGACAATAAAAAATGAAAAAAGTTGCCATCCCCGTATCCAACGGATTATTGAGTCAGCATTTTGGTCATTGTGATCATTTTGCTTTATATGATACTGAAAATAATGAAGTAAAGAAGCATGTTTTGCTGGATGCACCTCCTCATGAGCCCGGCTTGCTGCCCAAATGGCTGGCAGATAAAGGCGCTACAGATATTCTTGCCGGAGGTATGGGACAGCGTGCCATTACCCTTTTTCAGGAGGCCGGTGTAAATGTTTATGTAGGTGTCCCCGGCAAAACTGCTGATCGTCTGGTAGAAGATTTTCTTGCAGGAAAACTGGTGACAAATGAGAATCTGTGTGATCACTAAAAGATTATGAGATATAAAATTGCCATTGCCAGTGGTAAAGGCGGAACGGGTAAAACCAGTTTGTCAGTAAACCTTGCTGCCCGGCTGGCTGAAGATTTGCCTGCTTTTGCGAATCAGGTTTTACTCAGCGATCTGGATGTAGAGGAACCCAATGCCTCCCTGTTTTTTAGTGATGCAAAAACAATACTTGTTCAGGATGAGCACCGTCTTGTACCTGTTTGGGAGGAGCAAAAATGTACGCTCTGCAACAAATGCTCTCAGGTCTGCGAGTTCAATGCCATCGCGTTTTTAGGTAGCAGGGTTTTGATATTTCCGGACCTTTGTCATTCCTGTCATGCCTGTTCCACCCTTTGCCCGGCTGATGCCCTGCCAATGAAAAAACACAGGATGGGCGAATCCCGGTATTTCAAACCGGTACAGGAAAATCTCAGTCTGATAGAAAACCGTCTGGAAGTTGGCCAGCCCAGTGCTGTCCCCTTGATTTCCGAAGCACTGGACAAAATGGAAAAAGCTGCAGTGGATGACAGCCTGATTCTTATTGATGCACCGCCCGGAACGTCTTGTCCCATGATGGAGGTAACCAAAGATGCAGATTATGTGCTGATGGTAACTGAACCAACACCTTTTGGACTCCACGATCTTGGGCTTGCTGTAGAAACTGTCCGAAAGCTTGGCAGACCCACAGGTGTTGTGATCAATAAAGCAGGTAGCGGCAGGGATGAGTTGATAGAAGAGTATTGTCAAAAAGAAGGTCTGGAAATTCTGGGCCGTATACCTCAGAGTCAGGCCATTGCAGAAGCTTACTCACGTGGAGAGCTTGTATATAACCTGAATGAAGAGATTGCCGATGCCTGGAATACACTGACGGATAATCTGAAAAAACGGATGGATGTATGAAAGAAGTTGTTGTAATATCCGGAAAAGGTGGATGTGGAAAGACATCCATAACCGCCGGGCTGGCATGGCTTGCTGCCAATGATATTGTACTGGCGGATGCCGATGTGGATGCTGCCGATATGCATTTGCTGATGGCTCCGGACAATACCAGAGAAGAAATTTTTTATGGTGGGAAATTGGCTGTTGTCAATCAGGAAAAATGTATCCGTTGCCGCATTTGCATTGATCATTGCCATTTTGATGCCATATCTGTTGAGAATGCAGAACTGAAAATTAATCCCATAGAATGTGAAGGTTGCGGTTTGTGTACCCATGTCTGCCCCCACAATGCCCTGCACCTGGAAACCCAGGCAGCCGGTATCCTGTTCGAGGCTTTTACCAGACAAAGCAGTCCTATGGTACACGCAAAACTAAACATCGGAGCAGATAATTCCGGAAAACTGGTAACCGAAGTAAAAAACCGCAGTCGTGTGATTGCTGAAAGGGAAGGCCGGGATATCATCCTTACAGATGGCCCGCCGGGGATTGGATGTCCTGTAATTGCTGCCATGTCCGGTGCTTCTATGGCATTGGTGGTGACCGAACCCACCACTTCCGGCTGGCACGATATGAAAAGAGTCAATGAATTGCTGCAGAAAATGGAAATTCCAGCCATGATAGTTCTGAACAAAGCAGATATTAATCCTGATTATCGCAGGAAAATCAAAGCATTTGCCGAAGAAAACAACCTTGGATATACACGGGAATTGCCATATGATCCGGTATTTTCAAGGGCTGTTAGTGAAGGCTTGACTGTCCCGGAAACCGGACGCAGTGATTTAACTGCCATTTTTGAAAATATATGGCAGGATATTGTAAACACAGTAAAATAAACAAAAAGTTATGAAAATTGTATTTCCAGCAAATAAGGCATCTTTTGATGCTGTTTTGGACGAACGTTTTGGACGGGCTGCAGGTTTTGTCGTGTACGATGATGCTGATGACAGTCTGCATTTTATTGAGAACACGGAAAAAAATGCCGGACATGGTGTTGGCATTCAGGCTGCACAGAGCGTGATTCAGGCAGATGCAGATATGGTTGTCACCAGTGGTCCTTTTGGCCCCAAAGCTTCAGATGTACTGAAACAGGCAGGGGTGAAGATGAAATCTCAAGTCGGACAAATCAGCATTCGCGAAGCACTGAAAAAAGTAAAATAATGGTTTTATGGCTCAGATAATATTTGGTCCTGTTCCATCGAGGCGGCTGGGACAAAGTATTGGAATCAACCACATACCGCCGAAAATATGTACCTACGCCTGCAGATATTGTCAGCTTGGGAATGCCATTCGCATGCAGACAGAACGTGAGGCATTTTATGACCCGGAAGATATTGTCCGGCAGGTGAAAGAGCGGCTTAATACTGCTGATAAAGTGGATTATCTTACCCTCGTTCCCGATGGGGAGCCTGCCCTGGATGCCCGTCTGGAAGAATTGATTACCGGCCTGAAAAAGCTGGATGTGCCCGTAGCAGTGATTTCCAACGCATCATTGTTGTGGGATGAGCAGGTGAGGAAGGCTTTGCTCAAAACTGATCGCGTATCAGTCAAAGTAGATGCTGCAACAGAAGAGATGTGGCGTAAAGTGGATCGCCCGCATAAAAACCTGGATTTCGAAACCGTAAAACAGGGTGTGCGTGATTTTGCGTCTGCCTATGAGGGCTATCTTATGACAGAAAGTATGCTGATAGATGGATACAATGACAAGGAAGCTGAATTGCGTAAGATGGCTGATTTTCTGGGTGAAATAAATCCTGATGTGGCATATATCGCCATTCCCACACGTCCGCCTGCTGATCCGGATGTTAAACCGGCCGGAGAAAAAGCCCTGCAAACGGCCTGGGCATTGTTTTCTGAAAAAGTAAAACGCGCTGAGTTGTTGATTGGGTATGAAGGCAATGCTTTTGCCGCCAGCGGAGATGCTGAATCAGATATTCTCAGTATTACCGCGGTACATCCCATGCGTGAGGATGCACTCCGGGAATTGCTCAACAAGAACAATGCAGATATGCAGCTTGTGGAACAGCTCATCAATGACAAGAAGCTTCTGAAATTGAATTTTGGGGAACACAATTTCTACCTCAGAAAACTGAAAAAGTGATTTGGATTTGAGAATCTATGACATGCTGCCCGGGTTTGTGTTTATTCAGCTATCAGTTGGACATGATGTGCTGTGAATACAACAGTATTTGTTATCTTTAGGTCTCAAAACAAATCAAGTCTATGGGAAAATCATACATTCTTGCTTTTGATCAGGGCACAACCAGTTGCCGGAGCCTTGTTTTTGATAAGAACTTTCGATTGCTTGGTCTCAGTCAGGAAGAAACCACGCAGCAATATCCGAAAGACGCTTGGGTTGAACAGGACCCGGTTGCCATATATGAAACCCAGATAAAAACAGCCCGGGATGTGATGCAAAAGCTCAATATTCATCCATCTGAAATTGCCGGTATCGGAATCACCAATCAAAGAGAAAGCTTTGTGGTGTGGGATAAGAAAACCGGTAAGCCTGTGTATCCTTGTATTGTCTGGCAGGATAAGCGTACAGCCAATAAGTGCGAGCGTATGGGGCAGGAGGAAATTTCGCGGATAATACGTCGCAAAACCGGCCTGCTCAGTGATCCTTATTTTTCAGGTACCAAATTGCAATGGCTGCTGAATTCCTATCCTGATATCATGGACGGAGCCAAACAGGGCAGATATTTGTTTGGTACCATTGATAGCTGGCTGATATGGAAAATGTGTGGAGGTGAATACCACATCACAGATGTAAGCAATGCTTCACGTACGCTGCTTTTCAATATTCTCACCCTTGACTGGGATGATGAATTGCTCCACTATTTTGACGTGCCGGCTGCTATGCTTCCTGAACTGAGTGATTCTTCCGGTATGCTTGCCAAAACCCATCCCGATCTGTTTTCAGGAGTATCTATCCCCATAACAGGCATTGCCGGTGATCAGCAGGCAGCCCTGTTCGGCCAGGCATGCCACACGCCCGGCATGGTAAAAAATACGTATGGTACGGGTTGTTTTATGTTGATGAATGTGGGAAATACTTGTCCTGCGATCCGGGAAGATGGTTTGTTGCGTACAGTAGCCTGGCGTATTGATGGCATCCCGACTTATGCCCTGGAAGGCTCGGTTTTTTTTGCCGGAGCTACCATCAAATGGCTGCGTGATAAATTGGGATTGATTGATACGGCAGCAGAATCAGAAACACTGGCCGCTCAGACAGACAATACTGCCGGTGTTTATTTTGTCCCTGCTTTTGCCGGTTTGGGTACACCATACTGGGATCCGGATGCCCGAGGTACCATTGTGGGAATTACACAGGCTGCCGGCAAAGCGGAGATTGTTCGTGCCGGGCTCGAATCCCTTGCTTACCAGACCCGCGATGTATTGGAAATTATGCAGGAAAGTGCTGAACTTGAAACAGAAAGCCTGCGTGTTGATGGTGGTGCAACTACCAATAATTTTCTGATGCAGTTTCAGGCAGATATCACCGGCCTGGCAGTTTCAAGACCTGAGATTACCGAAACCACTGCCCTGGGAGCCGCCTTTCTGGCAGCCCTGGGTGTGGGTTTTGCCAATATGCAGAAACTGAGTCAAATGTGGAAGACCGGCAAAAATTTTCAGCCTGCCATGGACCCCGGGAAGAGACAGACCTTATACGCAGGATGGAAACGTGCTGTTGAAAGAAGCAGGGACTGGCATCAAAGCGATGAGGACTGAGCTTGCAAATCACTTCATACACAAATTTTCCTGAGATTGATTATATTTGACTAAAATGCGTATCTTTCGGCTTTAAAGCGGGTGATGTAATGAAGAGAATCCGGCATATTGTGATAGTAGTTTTTGTTCTTTGGGGAGTTTCCTGCACTTCTAACAAAGATTTTCAGGAACCCCTTGAAACAAGCAGCGTTAAAATCGGAGCTTCGGAAAGTATGGTAAGCGGGGAAGATTATACTGAAGAAGTCCTGGGTGTAAGCTTTGATATGATCGCTGTGGAAGGTGGTGAGTTTATGATGGGTGACGACGGGCCGGATGCCAAAGAAGACGAACAACCGGTACACAAAGTCAGGCTGGATGGTTTTTATATTGGAAAGTACGAGGTCACTCAGGAATTGTGGTTTGCTGTGATGGGTGATGACCCCAGTTATTATGCCGGATGCTATAATTGCCCGGTAGAGGATATCGAAACAAGGGTGGATATCTTTATTGATGCCCTGAATGATGTAACCGGAAAAAACTATCGTCTTCCTACCGAAGCCGAATGGGAATATGCAGCCCGTGGAGGCCAGAAATCCAAAGGGTTCAGATACAGTGGCAGCAATGATATTGACGAAGTAGCCTGGTATGGTGAAAATGCAAGTGGAAAAACCCAACCCGTGGGACAGAAAGTCCCCAACGAACTCGGAATATATGACATGGCCGGGAATGTCTGGGAACCCTGTGAGGATAAATACGATCCTGATTTTTATGAATATTCCGTACCAAACAACCCGATTGCACCGGAAGAAGGAAATTATCAGGTCTTGCGTGGCGGATCATGGTTCAATGATCCGGTGGATTGCAGGCTTACCAACAGAATAGAAGGGGTAAAGGATTATGGCAGCAATGCCCGAGGGATCAGATTGGTACATGACATGTAAAACCATACATTATGCATATTGAAAGTTTTAGAACATACTGCTTGTCTAAGGCCGGTGTTACTGAAGAATTTCCCTTTGATGAAACAACGCTGGTCTTTAAAGTTATGGGTAAAATGTTTGCTCTGACTGATTTGGAAAATGACTTTGCACTGGCCCTGAAATGCGATCCTGAACGTGCAATTGAGCTCAGAGAAAGATATCCGGCAATCAGACCGGGCTGGCATATGAATAAAATGCACTGGAATACAGTGTCCGTTGACGGAAGCCTGAGTGATGATTTCTTAAAAGAACTGATTGATCATTCCTATGAACTTGTTGTCAGTAAGCTGCGAAAAAAAGACAGAGAGCTTCTGAAAACCATGGATTAAGCGATTACGGTTTTATCATATCTCGTGATACCTGTGCGGATTTTATTTCAGGGGCATCATTTTCATGGAAACCAAAAACATATCTTAGCGCATCAGCATAATGGTGCCTTTTTTGCTTTTGATTTTGCCATTGTACATTTCAGCTTCCACATAATACACATAAGTATCCACCGGTTGTAGTTTGCCTTTGTAATAGCCGTCCCAGCCCTGCTTGATATCATCAGTGCGGAAAAGCTCCTCACCCCAGCGATTGTATATGGCAAATTCTTTCAGATCCCTGATGCCATGCCCACGCACAAATACAAGCCGGTTGATTTCATTGCCTTCCGGAGTAAATGCCTTTGGTACATCAAGTGTGAAACTTAGATCGACAAAAACAGAATAAGCATAAATATTGGTAAAACATGACAGACTGTCTGAGATTTCAACAACGTAGTCCTGGTCTTCAAGCGGATTGAATACCGGGTTTTCACAATCTAAACAGGAAATGGATTCATCGGGACTCCAGAGAATACTAGAGTTTTCCTGATCCACGCTGACAAAGTTGGAAATGCTTTCACCGATCACAATGCTGTCCCATTCGCTGCCTATTGAACTGTTGACCGGATGTTGCAGCCATATGTGGACAGAATCGGAGTTCTTGCAACCGTTGTCTGCGGTAACTGTTACATAATAGGTCATGTCTTCTTCCGGCATAGCCTGTGGTTCAGCCACCTCTGTGTCGCTAAGGTAAAGTCCGGGGTACCAGAGATAGTGAGAACCATTGGATGCGTGAAGATGAAAACTGTCACCTTCACAAATGATGGTATCCGGCGTAATCTGCGGATCAGGAATGTAGCCGGCAACCACCTGCCTGCTGCTGGTATCTGAGCAGCCAACCTCAGCATTGGTTACGCTCAGGCTGATATCCACAACCAAATCCTGCTGGCTGTCGTTGACAAATTCCACCCCTGTCCAATCTTCATCTGTATGGTTGCCAATTCCTTCCACTGTCCAGTTGTATGTCAGATCATCACCAATGGAGTTGTTTATCAGGTCAATCACAAAGGGACTGCACTGAGCAGTATCTGCGGGCACGCCGTATTCGGGATCTATCAGTGAAAACTGTGACATCACATCGTGAATCATCACATGAACTGTCAACGGATAGCTGCAGTCTGATCCGTGCATGCTTGCATCCACATCATAGGTATTTCCTTCATTGGGCAAACTGGTATAAATATGGCTGGTAGATAAAACCGTGTCTGAGTAACCGTCATCAAATGTCCATTCTATAGAATCCAGTCCTTCAGTGTTTTCCAAAGAAAATTCCAGTGTTTCATTAAGGCATGCGTTCACAGTGCCATTGTGCTGCACAGGCTCACCATTGACATACAGATCGCCTGAAGGGCCGTCAATATTTAGCATCACGGAATTTTCATCCTGACAGCCAAAACTCGTTACCACTTCCAGATGAAGCTGATAATCACCAGCTTCAAAGTAGGAGAATTCATAAGAATTGTAGCCGTCACCGGCAGGAGCATTAGGATTTCCGGAATCGGAATCCCAGATGTATGTAGCATTGTCTAACTCCGGGGCATCCAGTGTTATATCGCCGGCTTCAATGTTAAATGGCGGACATGAAATTGCTGTTGTGGCAATACTAAAGCCGGCATCAGCTTCCTCTACTTCAATATAGGCTGTTTTGATTTCATCCCGGGTGCAGCCATTCCCTGAAACAGTCAGACTTACATCATAACTTCCGGGGCTTGTATAGGTGTGAACCGGTGAGAGTTCACTGCTGGCAGGAGAGCCGTCACCAAAATCCCATTCATAATCATAATCCGGACCATATAATGTGTCCGGGGTGAATTCAACAGCATCACCTGCACATAATTCACGATCATTATCATTTACCGAGGCGGCCGTAAAATCAGCATTCAGTGAAGTGAGTGTCAGAAAATCAGGATATGTGTTGGTATTGGTGCATCCTCCGGATACAGCGGTGATTTCCACATCATATACGCCGGCTTCGTTGATGTTGAATTCCGAGGAGAACGGCAGCAGACCTGTTCCATTTACCGCCGGTTCATCTGTGCCATTACCTGCCACCTCAACACTCATGTAGCTGATGGCATCATCTGCCTCAACCTCGCCTTCGATCAAAAGATTGAAAGGAGTGCAGCCTTCCAGTGGATAATCTGAATCTATTGTTATCATCGGACCCATAAGGTGTAAAACGCGCATCACAGAATCCACGCAGCCGTTTTCATCCTGTACATGCAGCCATACTTCAATATCCCCTACCGTATCGTATGCATGGGTGACAGCATCAAATTCACCGGTGTCTTCTGAGGGGGGTAACCAACCGGAATTTTCACCATCACCAAAATCCCAGTAAATGCTATCGGCATGTTCACTGCCACTTTCAGTAAAACTATAGCCCGGTTCTCCTGCACAAATGTTAGCAGGAGACAGATCGAAATTTGCCACCGGTTGTATCACATTCACTTTCACCGAATCAATATAATCGCAACCTGTTGTGTCGTTTCTGGCAAGAGCATGAACCCAGTATTCGCCGTTTTGTGTAAAATTACATATAAGCGTGGTATCGGTTGTGGATAAATGCTGAGACTCTTGGTTTCCTGCATCATCATATACAAACCAATCCCATTCACTGGCCAGTACTGCATCAAGTGTAAACAGGTATTCAGTGCCCTGCTCACAGTCATGGGTAATCTCAATATTATGAATTACCGGCCCCCGCACATAAAAGAAGTCCGGCATGTATAGTGAATCTCTGCATCCGTTATGATTTACTACATGGACTACCTGCACATACCCGGTATCTTCTTCAAACATGAAATCCTCCAGGTCCTGTTCTTCAAAAGTACCCCATTGCCAGGAATTGGTGTCTCCCATAAGCCACTCATAGTCATCAATATAATCTGGATCTTCGGAGAGACTATAGAAGTCCAGAGAATCCTGGGGACAAATCAAGTGCGGGTATGCCAGGGTATCAAATAATGGCATGTGATGTTCACCAACCTGCACATCAAGTTCAAAATCAGAAATACATCCGGAAGTATCTGTTACAGTAAGGCTGATGATATATTCCCCTGTATCTGTATATGCATGAGACTCCTCGGTGCCGGAGGAAAACGGATCTGACAGTGATTCTATATTGCTGTAGAAATCCCATGTAAAATCTGTGATTTCGTCGGGATGGGTAATGCTGTCGTAGCTTGTGTTGAATATGATGCCAAGGCAGCCCTCTGTCGTATCCACGGAAAATGAAGCGGAAGGAGAGCTGATATTGATTTCCGGGCCTGAATACTGTGCTTCGCAACCATTGGAGGAAACAACCTCAAGTACCGGGGTAAATGTTCCTGTTTCGTTATAAGTATGCGATGGATTTTCCTGAGCGTCGTCAAAGCCATCGCCAAACAACCAGTCGTATTCATCGATTGTTGTTGAAGCATCGCTGGTAAACTGGACTGTAAAAGGAGCTGTACAGCTGAAATCCTCATCAACAATAAAAGTGGGCTCTGGATCTTCAACAGTAAGATTGATCACGCTTGAGGCTTCACAGACACCTCCGGGGTCTACCGTCATGGTGATGTTATGTGAGCCGGAAGTAGAAAAAGAAAAGGCTGCCGTACTGTTTGACGATGTGCTGCCCTCGCCAAAATCCCATTCCACATCATAGCCTGCATTGTTGCATACAAAATACGTGTTTGTGTTAATGCAGGTGATGTTGTTGGTTATTTCCTGAGAGTCATCATCCAGAATTGTGTAATCCGGTGTTACCGGATGCACATGTACATAATCAATGGAGTCAATGGTGTTGGTGCAACCATATTCATCTGTGACAGTCAGGCTGATATCATAATCTCCATTGCTGGTATATTCATGGCTTGGATTTTCAATTGTGGCATTTCCGCCATCCCCGAAATCCCAGTCAATGTCGTAATCCAACCCTGATGTAACATTGATGTTTGAAGTAAAATCAATATTCACAGGAGTCTGGCAATGTGACTGGGGGTTGGCAGACAGACTAAGTTCAGGAACGGCAGACAGGGTAATGGCATTCTCCTGACTGGCAAATGATGTGCAGCCGTTTTCATTGGTGGCCTCAAGTGTAATGGTATAAGTACCTGCCTGAGTATAGGTATGTTCAGGATTTTCATCTGCACTGCTTGTGCCATCGCCGAAATTCCAGGTATATCCGTCAATGTTTCCACCGCCTATTTGTGTTGTGGTATTCACGAAATTTACCGTATGTGGTGCGCATCCTGTAAAGCTCACATCCTGAAATCCTGCATCCGGTGTGGGCAGCACGGAAATACTCATGAGCTCTGCATCACTAAACCCATCACAGGTTATGGTAAGAACCACATCATAAGTGCCTGGTGCATCATAATTTCTCACCGGGTTGTAGACCGTAGAAGTGGCTCCGTCTCCAAAATCCCATACCCAGGAAACATCACCGGAACATGCAGAGGTATCGCTGAGATTGGTAAAATGAATATTTTCGTTGACACATACAGACTCTTCGCCTTCCCCGATTTCAAAATCGGCCACAGGCTGTGCGTTTGCAATACTTAAGGACATGATAGCAAAGGCAACAATGGCAGAAATAATTTTTAGTAATGGCATAAAATTTTCCCTTAAATTGTATTGGTTTCGTTGGATTCACTAACAAAAATACTATATTTGAGGGATAAATAAAAGAGCAAAATGCAAAAAAACCAAATTTTCATAACCATTCTGGTTCTTTTATCTGTGTTAAAGGTGTCTGATCTTTCTGCTCAGGATATTCATTTTTCGCAGTTTGGTAAGAGTCCGTTGCATGTAAACCCGGCTTATACAGGGATGTTTGAAGGCAATTGGCGATTCAGTAACAATTACCGGAACCAGTGGAGTTCTGTAGGAATTCCGTTTAAAACCATATCTGCCGGATTTGACAAGCCATTTAACTTTGTTGCAGGAACTCTTGGGGCAGGTGTTTATTTTGTAAACGATCAGTCGGGTGCTGCGGCACTGACAGCCAATAAGGTATATCTTTCCCTGTCATGGCATACCCAAATAGCTGGTCATGATCTCTCGGGTGGATTGCAGGCAGGCTATGTAGTCAATACTTTTGATCATGATCCGCTTACTTTTCCCGGACAATACAATCCGAATACCGGATTGTTTGATTCGGAAATGCCATCCTACCTTGATACATGGGATGAGAATGTCAATTATCCCGATATCAACCTGGGTGTGGCCTGGTCCGGAACCTACGGAAAAATCACACCTGTTGCCGGTCTGAGTCTGTATCACATCAACAATCCTTCGCTAAGCTTCCTGCGGGATGATGATGCAAAACTTCCCCTGCGGTATGCAGTCAGTGCTTATGCAGATATTGAGCTGACAGAGCAATGGTTTGCCCGGCCCGATTTGTACACCGGTTTTACAACCAAAGCAAGCAATTTTCTTTTCGGAGCTGTAGCCGGATATGAGTTTCCCCTGGAAGACCTGCTTGAAAAAATATATGCCGGCGGAGGTGTCAGAACTCAACTCCATTCCACGGATGCTCTGATATTTAAAGCCGGGGTGGGTGTCATGGGTTTTGATGTTGGCATCAGTTATGATGTCAATATTTCCGGGCTGAGACAAGCCAGTAATTTTAAAGGAGCTTTTGAGTTATCCATTGTTTATACCAATTTTGTGAAAGATATTGAACGCTTTGCAATTCCTTGTGACAGATATTAAACTATGAAGCATTTTCAACTGATTACGATTCCCGCTTTTGTCTTTTTTGGATTTGTCATCACTCCGGCTTTCGGGCAGGATGCGATGGAAGACATGAATAGCCGGCAGATTATGAGATACGGCCTGCAGGCCATGAAATCAGGTGATATATTTACAGCCATTGATTATCTGGCTGCTTATCTTGAGGAAGAACCGGATGATGCAAATATGTCTTATACGCTTGCGGAACTGTATTTTAAAGAAAGAAATTATCCTGCTGCCGAAAAGTATTATCACAAGGCCTTCCGTGCCAAAAGAAGAAAATTTCCTGAAGCACAGTTTAAGTATGCTGTTTGCCTGAAAATGCAGGGAAAATATGAGGAGGCACTCAAAGAATTCAATATTTTCAGACGATACAGCAGAGATGTAAGCAAATCAAAAAGTGTTTATTATAAAAACCGTTTGCAATCAGAGATAGAGGGATGCGAGCTGGCACTTGCCGACAGTATTCATACCAATTATGTGGTGAACAATATGCATGGCATCAACCATAAACACATTGATTTTAATCCCATACCTCTCGAGGAGGATCTTATGATTTATGCTTCTTTACCCATGGATGAAATGCAATATTTCGATCCTGCAACCGACAGCATTCCCAAACGTCGTTTCTATATGGCATATAAAGACGGCAAATCCTGGAAAACCGGAGAAGAGTTTGGTGGTGATCTTATCAATACACAGGAGGCAAATACAGGAAATGGGGCTTTTTCACCCGATCATAAGCGCTTTTATTTTACCCGTTGCTCAAAACATCAGGGAATCGGTAATAAGATGATTTGTCAAATATACAGGACAGAAAAGAAAAACAACGAATGGCAGGAACCCGAATTGCTCAATAATGAAATCAACATGCCGGGATATACTTCAAGTATGCCGGCTGTGGGAGTGTCACGTCGTAATACCGATATGCTGTATTTTGTTTCTGACCGACCCGAAGGCGGACAAGGTGGCATGGATATCTGGTACACCTACTGGGATCCAAGACGGGAAGCTTTTATGCCGCCGCGAAATTGTGGCCGGAAAATCAATACGGCTGGTGATGAGATGACACCTTTCTACCATGTAAACAGCAAGACGATGTACTTTAGTTCTGATGCTTATCCAAATTATGGAGGACTTGATGTCTTTAAAACCCGGGGCAGCGGACGGCAGTTTAGTGAGCCCGAAAATATCGGGAAACCGGTAAATTCTGAAGTGGATGAACTGTATTTCTCTAAAGCAGAGGAAGGGTATTACGGGTATTTTGTATCCAACCGTGCCGGTGGCCAAAGCCTGCGGCATGAAACCTGCTGTGATGATATTTATCAATACATTGACAGTGATTACATCCGTATCTGGCTGACCGGACAAATCTACGGAATCACGGATTTGTCCTTTTATAACAGTATCCGGGAAGAATATGAGCAAAATCTCACAATTGATCATTTAGATCACATGGATGACACATCATCCATGGAACGCCTGCATAAGTACCCGGTGTCATTATTCATGAAAGATCCGGATACCGGAAAGGAAAGTTTTATCAAAACAGATTCCACAAATCAGGGCCGTTTTTGGTTCAATCTGGAGCAAGGTATTGATTATGTGTTGAAAGTCAAGGATTTTAACCGTGATGAAAAAGAATTTGCTCTCACAACCCGGGACATTACCAAAGATGATACCCTGCATATGGATGCCATTATCGTAAATACGATACCCACGGAACCGCTTATACTGAAAAATGTCTATTATGAATACAATGACCATAAGCTCACTGATGAGGCCAAAAATGTCATTGATAATACCATTTTCGATCTGCTGCAGGAAAACCCGAGCATCGTGGTTGAGATAAGCTCTCATACAGACAGTGTCGGTAGTGATGAGTTTAATCTGGAACTCTCACAAAAACGGGCAGAATCGGTAGTGGAGCACCTGATAGACAGAGGTATCCCGGAGGATCAGCTAGAGGCCAAAGGTTACGGCGAAAAAGATCCAATAGCACCCAATACCAATCCCGATGGTACCGACAACGAAGAAGGCCGTGCCAAAAACCGGCGGACAGAATTCAGAATAATCGGCGAACTTGAGGATTACTCCGATATCATTTATGAGGAATAATTGGGCTAGATCAGTCCTGAGAGTTCTTCCATCAGGATTTTGCGGGCAAAATAGATGCGGCTTTTGATTGTTCCGAGTGGCAGATTAAGTCTTTTGGCAATTTCTGTGTATTTAAAACCCTTGTAAAACAGAATGAAAGGTACTCTGTATTTTGAATTCAACTTCAATAATGCTTTGTGAATATCAGATCTCATGACATACAAATCAAGACCTGTCTCATTTTCTACTTTCGCTGAAGCATATGAACTTACATCCTTTACTTCTGCCACCATTTTTTGCCTGGATTTCTCCCTTCGGTACTGATTGATGAAGGTATTTTTCATTATTGTGAACAACCATGAGCGCAGATTCTTATCGTGAACATACCGATCCTCATTTTTCAATGCCTTAAACATTGTTTCCTGCATTAAGTCATTGGCCGTCTCACTGTCGTTGGTTAAACTTAAAGCATAATACTTTAAATGTTCTGAATGTTCTGTAATCTGTGTTGATAGTTTTGTCATGTTTTTAATATTATGGTTTCATTTACCCCTAAAATTACAACAATTTCTCACACATCCAAATATTTTATGCAATATTTTTAATTAAAAGCGAAAAAGTATAGGAACAACATTTTTGCATTTTTACTTGTTAATATCTTAACAGTGTTTATTTGTTAACAAATATTTCTTATATTTGTAAAAAAAGTAAGATGGCAGCAGGCATAAAACATATTATTTATAAGTATCCCGATAAGGCGCAAAAGGACCTGATTCCGATATTACAGGAGGTGCAAAATGAGCAGGGATACATCACTGAAGAGCACATCAGGGAAATAACAAAGGCTCTCAGTATTCCGGGAAGCCGGATATATGGCATTGCTACTTTTTATAATCAGTTCAGGTTTCGTGAAAATGCCCCTGTTCATATCCGCATGTGTGCTGGTTCAGCCTGTCATGTGATGGGAGCGGACAGCCTGCGTGATACGCTCATTTCCAAATTGAATATCATGGATAACGGCGTATCCAAAAACGGAAAAATCAGCATTGAAGAGGTGAGTTGCCTGGGAGCCTGTGCGCTGGCGCCTGTTATTCAGGTCAATGATACTTACCATACACGCCTGAGCAAACAAAAACTTGACCAGATAATCAAGACATTAAACAACAAATAAGCACAGCCTATGAATTTGATTAAAGAACATCTCCCGCTTCTTCTTATGGGGCCCAATCCCCCGAAAGGCAATGCTGTGCTGGATAGAAACATTGCCACCATACGCCGGGATTTTGTCCGGAAAACGGTGATTTATGTTGGTATGGGAAGCTGTGGTGTTATCGCGGGTGCAGACAAAACAAAGAATAAGATAATTGAGCATATTAAGGAAGAAAATCTGGATGCAGAAGTTATTGAAGTAGGTTGCATCGGGTTGTGTTCTGCTGAGCCCATTGTTGATGTGCAGATTCCCGGCAGAACCCGTATCAGTTTTGCAAGAATTACTGAAGAGAAGGTGGCAGAATTGATGGATGCGGTAACAAACAATTTCCTGCCGGACTACGGCAATCTGGGACAATATCCCCAGGCTAATCTTGCGGAATGGGATGATGTGCCATACCTGAACAATCTCAGCTTTTTCAATACACAGAAAAAACATCTCACCCGGCGAACGGGAATAATATCTCCTGATAATATTGATGAATACATCATTTCTGAAGGATACCGGGCATTTGCTAAAGCAATTACAGCCCATACATCAGAGGAAGTATGCAGGATTGTTAAGTCTGCTGGACTTAAAGGGCGCAGCGGATCTGCCTATCTCACCGGCGACAAGTGGCTGGCAGCACTTGAACAATCTGAAGCCTCCAGATATATCATCTGTAATGCTGATGAGAGTGATCCGGGGGCTTTTGTGGACAGACACCTGGTAGAAGGTGATCCACACCAGGTAATTGAGGGTGTGGCAATTGCCGCTTATGCCATACAGGCAAACCGGGCAATCATTTACATCCGGAATCAGTATAAACTTGCCATACAGCGTCTGAAAACCGCACTGAAGCAGGCCTATGAGTATGAGTTGCTTGGAGATAATATTTTCAACAGTGGTTTTGAGTTGTATATTGACATTAAAGAAGGTCCGGGGGCTCATGTGTGTGGTGAAGAAACAGCTTTGATTGCCAGCCTGGAAGGCAAAAGGGGAATGCCTCAGCCCAAACCACCATATCCGGCGGAAAGAGGGCTGTTTGGTAAACCCACTGTAGTTAACAACCTGGAAACACTGGCCAATGTGCCATACATTATAAGGCAGGGGGGAGAAAAATTCAAAAAAACCGGTACAGAAAACAGTCCGGGTACAAAACTACTGTCCGTGAGCGGGAAAATTGCCAAAACCGGCGTCCTGGAAGTTGAAATGGGTACCAAAGTGCGTGATATAATCCAAACCTGTGGCGGTGTTCCCGGTGATAAAGAATTAAAAGCTGTCCATATTGGCGGACCATCAGGTGGTGTGATAAATACCAGCAATTT
This sequence comes from Bacteroidota bacterium, assembly GCA_051747965.1. Lineage (GTDB taxonomy): Bacteria > Bacteroidota > Bacteroidia > Bacteroidales > ML635J-15 > JAQIBY01. Next base: position 55,880 of record JBNJGS010000001.1, on the reverse strand, counting down.
GGATATCCCCATGGATTTTGCTGCCATGGAAAAAGCCGGCCTTAAAATGGGAAGCGGAAGTTTTCTTGTGCTTGATGAAAGCAATTGTATCATCAGCCTTGCCAGGTATTTTATGCGTTTTATCCAGCAGGAATCCTGTGGAAAATGTATTCCCTGCAGAGAAGGCTCCCAGCGTATGCTTGATATCCTGACCCGGATTACCCGCAAGCCGTATGATGAAACCGGACACAAATCACTGGAACGGTTCAAAGGTGTTATGCAGCTTGAAAGCCTTGCCAAAGTTATGAAAGAAACTTCCCTCTGCGGCCTGGGGCAAAATGCAGCAAATACGGTTTTGAGCACCGTTGAACATTTTCGAAATGAATATGAGGAACATATCTTTGACCGCAAATGCAAAGCAGGCGTATGCAAGGAACTCAAATCCTACACCATAGATGTGGATTTATGTACCGGTTGCACCATCTGTGCACGCAAGTGCCCTGCTGATGCTATCATCGGGGTGGCCAGACATCCGTACTTTATTGTTAAGGAAAAGTGCATAGGCTGCGGACTGTGTTATGATAATTGTAAGTTTAACGCGATCAAGACAGATTAGATACCATGAGCATTCTTTTCAACGTAAATAATAAACAACTCGAGGGAAAAAAGGGCGAAACCATTCTCGTCGCTCTGAAAAGACATGGTATCAGAGTGCCAACCCTCTGTCACCTGAATGAATTTACACCCACAGGTTCATGCAGACTTTGTGTGGTCGAAATTTCCGGTCGTGATGAATTGGTGCCCTCCTGTTCACAGCCCGTTGAAGAAGGTATGGAGGTCTTTACCCATTCCCCGCGGGTTATCAATGCGCGCAAAACCATTGTGGAACTTTTACTTGCCAATCATCCCGACGATTGTCTTTATTGTGAAAACAATCAGCATTGTGAATTACAGAACCTTGCTGTGGAGCTCAATATTATGGACAGACGATTTTTCGGAACCAAAAAATCACAATACAAAGACAAATCCAGTCCGGCCATAGTCATGGACAATGCAAAGTGTATCCTCTGCGGCAGATGTATACGCGTTTGCGATGAGCGTGTGCAGGCATCATCCATAGATTTTTCAGGCAGAGGCATCAATACCAGGATTGATACTGCCCTGGGAAAAGGATTGAATTACTCCACCTGCATTTCATGTGGACAATGCATACTTGTTTGCCCCAGTGGTGCACTTACAGAGAAATCTGCTATCACACCGGTGATGGATGCCATCAACAATAAGAACATTACAATATATGCTCAGCTTGCACCGGCCATTGGTTATACTCTTGCAGAAGCTGCCGGATTCAAGCCCGGAACAGACATCACTCCCCTTGTGATCTCAGGATTGAAACAGGCAGGGTTTGATTTTGTCTTTGATTCTGCCTTCGCAGGTGATGTTTTTGTTATGGAAACTGCCCGGCACATCAGCGAAACCGGAAAGTCTCCGGTCATCATTAGCTCATGCCCCTCCATTGTGAATTACCTGGAGCAATTTATGCCTGAAGCCTTGTCTTTTATCAATCCGGTGAAGACCCCGCAGCAAATTCTGGGCAAGCTTATCAAAACAGATTATGCCGAAAAAGAAGAATTGAGACAGGAAGATACATTTACCGTTTCAGTAACACCCTGTACAGCCGGAAAAGCAGAGGCAACCAGAACAGACAATATGACAAGGGGTATCCCGGATGTGGATGCAGTGCTGACAACACGGGAGTTGTTGCGCCTGCTGAAATTGTCCGGTGTTGATCTCCACAATATTGACGAAGAACGGTTTGATCAGCCTTACCATGTCTCCAGTGCTTCAGGTAGTCTCTATCATGTGCCCGGAGGACTGAGCGAGGCGATTTTCAGACATATGCATTTCCTGAAAACGGGCAAAGAGCCGATACGTCATAAAATCCCGGACCTTCGGGTAATGAAGCAGGAAAAAACAGCCAGCTTCAAAATCGGATCAAAAACATATAAAACAAAGGTTGTCAGTGGTATACACAATATTGAAAAGCATATTCTTGACGTTCTCAGGGGCAGAGCCAATTGCGATATCCTGGAGTTGTCAAACTGCAGTCTGGGATGCATGGGCGGGGGCGGACAACCCCTTTCTGAGAGAACGGAAAACCGTACCAAAATGCTGATCAAAAGCCTTTACAAATCAGACGACAATACCCAGGCCAAATCACCGCAGGCCAATCCTTTTGCCAATGCTTACATTCAACGGGATGATAAGCCTGACCTGAAACATAAATTTAATGTACTATGAGTGAATTGTTGACAGATAAGCCCCTGGTATACACCATCAAAGACAGATGTAAAATGTGTTACACCTGTGTCAGGGAATGTCCTGCCAAAGCAATACGTATCATCAATGGTCAGGCAGAAGTGATACAGGACAGATGCATTGGCTGCGGAAACTGCATCCGTGTGTGTACCAGAAAAGCCAAAAATTTCAGGAAATCTGAAAGCATGGCTGAAAAATTGCTCATACGACATGAACCGGTTATTGCTATGGTGGCACCAAGTTTTCCTGCCGATTTTCCTGAAATCAACGATTACCGGAAATTTGTCGGTATGACAAGAAAACTGGGGTTTGACATGGTTACCGAGGTTTCATTTGGTGCAGATCTGGTTGCTTTGCGTTACAAAGATTTGCTGACTTCTGATGATGAGAGACGATTCATCAGTTCTGACTGTCCCTCAATTGTCAACTTTATCAAAAAATATCATCCCCATCTGACAGAAAATCTTGCTCCTGTAGTGTCTCCTGTTATGGCTCTGGCAAGAGCGCTGAAAGAAATGTACGGAGAAAAATACAAACTTGTTTTTATCGGTCCCTGTGTTGCAAAAAAAGAAGAGTCTGATGAAGTGGATGCTGTCCTGACTTTTTCAGAATTCAGGGAAATGCTGGAAGCACAGGAAATCAAACCTGAAAATACCAAAGCCAGCGAATTTGACCCGCCTTTTGGTGGACGCGGTTCCATTTTTCCCATTAGCAGAGGCATCATCCAAACCATTAATGTCCACGAAAATCTGTTTAAAGGAAATATTGTGGTGGCAGAAGGCAGGGTGAATTTTAAGGATGCCATACAGGAATTTGATTATGGCCTGATTAACGATCATCACCTGGAGCTGCTTTGCTGTGAAGGCTGCATTATGGGACCCGGAATGTCCAGAAACGGAAAGCGCTATGAAAACAGGGCACATATTACCCGCTATGTCAAGGAAAAAATGAACAATCTTGACCAAAAAAGCTGGGAGAAATACATACACAGATTTAAGGATCTGGACCTAACCAGAACGTTTACACCGGATGATCAGCGGGTGAAAATGCCCGATAATGAAGAAATATATGCATTGTGGTCGGCAATGGGCAAGAATGAACCGGAAGACAGACTCAATTGTCAGGCTTGTGGTTACGACAGTTGCGAGGAACATGCCGTTGCGGTCTTGCGCGGCCTTGCAGAAATTGACATGTGTTTGCCCTACACCATAGAAAAAATGCATCGGTCCATTGATGAGTTGCATCAAAAAAATGAAAAATTGTCTTCCATTCAACAGGCGCTCAAACAGTCGGAAAAACTTGCCCATCTTGGTCAGTTGTCAGCAGGCATAGCCCATGAGCTCAATAATCCCCTGGGTGTGGTTATTATGTACAGCAATATGCTGCTGGATGAGGTTGATGAAAACAGCGAGGCGTATGAAGATTATAAAATGATCGCAGATCAGGCCTCCCGCTGCAAAAAAATTGTTGGCAATCTGCTGAATTTTGCCAGAAAAAATCAGGTCAGGCAAAGCAATGTAAGCATTACCGATCTGATACAGAAAAGCATCAGGTCATTTATCATACCTGACAAGGTCAGAATAAAAATTCATAACCACCTGAACAATACTCAGGTTTATCTGGATGAAGAACAGATGATACAAGCACTGACAAATCTGATTAAAAACGGAACGGAAGCTATGCCGGAGGGTGGTGATATACACATTAACATCAATGGTGATGAAGAAAATATACGAATTGAAATAACAGATGAAGGCAGTGGCATCCCGGAAGAAATCAGGGAAAAAATATTCACCCCCTTTTTCACCACCAAAGGCATTGGCAAAGGAACCGGTCTGGGTTTGCCTACCACTTATGGAATTATTAAGATGCACAAGGGCAAAATCACCCTGGTAAGCAATGATAATCCCGCCGATGGTGAAACAGGAACCACATTTACAGTTGATTTGCCCAGGCATCCAAAAGTTGAGGGATAAAAAATATGGAGAAAACAAAGAAAATAATTCTGCTGGCTGATGATGATACTGATTATTTGTTTCAGACATCATTCAAACTTGAAAAAAGCGGATTTGAGCTTATCACGGCTGAGAGTCAGAAAGAAGCCGAGAACATCCTGAAGCAGGTCAGGCCGGATCTGGCCATTTTTGACCTTATGATGGAAAACGATGACAGCGGATTTGTTCTGGCTTTTCGTTGTAAATCAAGGTATCCCGATGTCCCTGTTGTTATTGCTACCAACGTGGCGGCAGAAACAGGCATTTCATTCAGACTTCAGGAACAACAGGATCAGGCCTGGATAAAGGCAGATGCCTACCTTGAAAAAGGTATAGAAACAGAAAGATTGTATTCAGTCATCAACAAACTCCTTACATAGTTATGGAAAAATTTACAATATTGGTTGTGGATGATGAACCCGGGATTCGCGCTGGAGTAAAGCGTGTTCTCAGAAAATTTACCCTGGATTATCCTTTCATGGATGATGTGTTTGGATTTACTGTGAATGAAGCGGCTACCGGGGAGGAAGCCCTGGAAATCCTGAAGAAAGAAACACCGGATATTGTGCTGCTGGACAATAAGTTGCCCGGAATTCAGGGCCTGGATGTACTCAATTACATCAATAAGCAGCAAATTGAATCCTATGTGGTGATGATTACATCTTATGCTTCACTTGAAGTGGCAGTAAAAGCCACCAGGCAAGGGGCCAGCGACTTTGTCCCAAAACCATTTACCCCACAGGAGCTGAGGGCTTCCCTGGAAAATGTGGCCAAGCAATTGTTTCTCAAACGAATGACTGCCCGCATGAACAAAGAGGGAAAGCAAATCCGCTATCAGTTTCTGTCGCTTCTGTCGCATGAGCTGAAAGCACCAATCAATGCAGTGGAAGGATATCTGCAGATGATGAAAAACAAAGAGGCAGGCAATGACATCAATGATTATATGCAGATGGTCAACCGATCACTCGACAGAATGGATAATATGCGAAATCTTATCATGGATCTGCTCGACCTGACAAAACTTGAATCAGGGAAAAAACAAAGAAGCATTGAGAAAATCAATCTCCCTGAAGTGGTTGAGGATGCCATCGCTACCATGCAGCCATATGCCATCCAAAAAGATATCAGCATTCAAAAAGATCTTCCTGAAAAGCTGGAAATGAACGCCGACCGGGAAGAAATGGAAATCGTACTCAATAACCTTATTTCCAATGCCATCAAATACAACAAAAAAGAAGGAAATGTGAACATTTCTCTTTACCAGACCGAACATGAAATTCATATTGTTGTTAAAGATACAGGAATTGGCATTTCTGAGGATGACCAGGCAAGGCTTTTCAGGGAGTTTGTTCGTATCCGGAATGAAGAAACAAAAAAGATTTCCGGCAGTGGCCTGGGCCTTTCAATTGTAAAAAGAATCATTGACAACTATAAAGCCAGCATACATTTGGAAAGTAAAAAGGATGAAGGCTCAACTTTTTATATTATTTTTAAAAAATAAATTGAGAAACCATGAATTTACCACCAAAATCCGTTGAAAGGCTAAGCCAGTACAGACGCATTCTCTATAGCAACCTGGACAAGGGCAAGGAACATATTTACTCGCATGAACTTGCCAGTCAGTTGCACCTTACACCGGTACAGGTAAGGCGGGACATCATGCTTATCGGATATTCAGGAACTCAACGAAAAGGTTATGTTATTGAAGACCTGATTCAGCGCATTGGCGAAATCCTTGACGGCAACAAAAAGATCAATACAGCAATCATAGGAATGGGAAACCTCGGCAAAGCCATCACCAGCTACTTTAACGGCAAACGCACCAAACTTGATATTGCCGCTGCTTTTGATGTGGATGAACAAAAGATCAACAGGGTAATCTCCAATGTGCGGTGCTATCATATCAACCAACTTGGAGAAAAGATCAAAGAACTTGATATTTCCATTGCCATCATGACATTGTCACCGGAACATGCACAGGAAGTAGCCGATCAGCTCGTGGTAAACAATATCAAGGGAATACTGAATTTTACATCTGTTCCGCTTAGCATCCCCGACCATATTTATGTGGAGGATTATGATATGGTGACCAGCATGGAAAAAGTTGCTTATTTTGTCAATCACAATGATTAGTTTTGCCGATTATCTGATTTTTTGATTTATGAAGATACATACAGATTTTGAAGATATTGGCACAATAAAAAATCCGGTTGTTACCACCGGTACCTTTGACGGAGTTCATATTGGACACAAAACAATTCTGAACAGACTGAATCAACTAGCCAGACAGGTCAGAGGCGAATCTGTTCTGATTACATTTCACCCGCATCCGCGTAAAGTGCTTTTCCCTGATAAAATGGCTGATCTGAAACTTATCAATACCCAACGGGAAAAAAAATATCTCCTGGAAAACACAGGAATCGATCATCTCTTTATTATCCCGTTTACCCTGTCTTTTTCACAAACAACATCACAACAATTTGTCAACGATATACTTCTTGGAAAACTGAATGCAAAAATTATTATCGTTGGGTTCAATCATTACTTTGGTCATAATCGCGAAGGGAATTTTGATTATTTGCATGAATTGAGTAAAACGAAGAATTTTATGGTGGAAGAAATACCCATGCAGGATATCGAAAATGAAGCTGTGAGTTCAACACGTATCCGAAAAGCCCTGGCAGAGGGTCATATACAACGGGCCAATGCATATCTGGATCATTTTTATCTTGTCATGGGTAAAACAGGTAAGGCTGACATCAGTCCCTTGAAAAAAAAGCAGGGTTTTCATGCAGTTGAAATGGAGGAAGAAGAGAAACTCATCCCTCCGGACGGCACCTATGCTGTAAGTGTCATGGAAAATAATTGCCGGGCAATGGCTGTGGTTAGCCGGGAAGAGAATCGGCCGCATCTGTATCTTTTATCTCTGGATGAAGACAAAACGCTCAATCATGGAGAAATCTATACCCTGGCTTTTCAGAAGAGAATCCGGACATCTGATAATATCGATAGCATAAATGAAAATATCTCTGGAGATATACATGCAATAAATGAACTGATTTTTTAATTTTATATTTTATTTACAGATTAAACTGAAGCATATGAAAATTACAATGGTAGGTACCGGTTATGTCGGTCTGGTTTCAGGAACATGTTTCTCAGAAGTCGGAGTGAATGTTGCCTGTGTGGATAACAACAAAGAGAAAATTGAAAATTTAAACAATGGCATTATTCCGATCTGGGAACCCGGACTGGAAACCATGGTAAAACGCAATGTTGAGAAAAACAGACTCACGTTTACCACCAGTCTGAAAGATGGGATAAAAGATGCAGAGGCTTTGTTTATTGCCGTGGGCACACCGCCTGATGAAGATGGAAGCGCAGATCTTCAGTATGTTTTGGATGTGGCACGTGAAGCTGGTCATAACATGCAGGATTATCTCCTGATTATCACAAAAAGTACAGTGCCCATTGGTACGGCCGAAAAGGTGCGTAAAGCTGTAAAAGAAGAGCTTGACAAACGTGGTGCTGATATTCCTTTTGATGTGGCCTCCAACCCTGAATTCCTTAAAGAGGGCGATGCCATCAATGATGCCATGCATCCCGACAGAATTGTTGTGGGTACTGATTCCAAACGGGCCGAAGAAACCATGAACCGCCTTTATAAGCCTTTTGTGCTGAACGGTCACCCGGTAATATTTATGGATATTCCTTCTGCAGAGCTTACAAAATATGCTGCCAATGCAATGCTGGCAACAAAAATCAGTTTCATGAATGATATGGCAAACTTCTGTGAAAAAGTTGGCGCCGATATCAATTCTGTTCGAAGAGGCATTGGTTCAGACCGCCGGATTGGTAAATATTTTATTTATGCCGGAACAGGTTATGGCGGTTCCTGTTTTCCCAAAGATGTGAAAGCAGTGATCAAAACTGCAGATCAGAATGATTACAGCCTGGATATTCTGAAATCCGTGGAAGCGGTGAATGACAGACAAAAAGAAACCCTTTTCCATAAGGCCAAAGCATACTATGGTGACCTGAAAGGTAAGAAATTTGCCATGTGGGGGCTTTCCTTTAAACCCAATACTGATGATATGAGAGAGGCTCCGGCACTCACCCTCATTGATATGTTTACAAAAGCCGGTGCTACCATTGTTGGCTATGACCCTGTGGCTATGGATGAGTGTAAACGCCGTGTGGGTGATAAAATCGGGTATGTTGACCGCGCCTACGATGCTGTAAATGATGCCGATGGGCTTTTGCTGGTAACAGAATGGACAGAATTCCGTGTGCTTGATTATACACGCCTGGATGCCATGAAAGGTAAAGTGATTTTTGACGGACGTAATATATACGACCCAAAGGAATTGCTCGACCGTGGTTATGATTATTATGGTATCGGCCGCCGTACAGGCAAGTAAAGTTCAAACAATATCAATCAAGATAGCCTGGCAATAAAATGCCGGGCTTTTTTTATGCGCAAAGCTGTGTCTTTTGTGACCTGCCTGCTGATAGAAACTGCCTGGAAATACAATAGTATCATCAAAAAAAAGGCTGCCCAAAATTGGACAGCCTTTTGATTTTATCAAATAGCGCTGATTATTTAATCAGGCTGATTTTCTGAGTTTTGGTACCGTTGGTTCCACTGATGCGAACAAGGTAAGTACCTTCAGGCTGATTGCTCAGGTTGAGGCTTACATTTTGCTCTGCATTTTCAACAGAATAGATACGCTGACCTACCAGGTTGAAAACTTCAACATCGTTACCTTCAACATTGTCAATTCTGACAATACCGTTGGACGGGTTGGGATAGATACTGAGATTATCAGTGTTGAGTTCGTTGACAGCGTCCGAATCCAGATCATAGTTCAGGCGTATTGCCAGTCCACCACGTGACCAGTTGGTGATTGTGTACCATTCACCGGCGTTAGAACCTTCATTCATGTACCATGTAGTACCCCATGGACTTACGGGCACAGAGGGATCATAACCTACAGTCAGTTCGTTGTCCGTATCGTTGTAGTAAAATTCCAGAGCTGCTTTTACATTATAACCAGTTTCAGGATCTGGGATAATGGGTACAGAAACGGGGAATTCAAATTCCATCCAGTCGCCGATATCTCCTTCTTCCAGAGTTACGAGCGGGCTGGTTACAATGTCAACCCATTCTTCTGTGTCTTCATCAAACTCCATCAGGTGAGCAACAAAGCCGGTGCCGGGATCAGTATCAGCTCCGATAAACACTGTCATTGAGTGGATTTCTGCTTCATGGAGGTACAGATAATCAGTACCAATCATGTCAGTATCAACTCCGCCGTCAATCCAGCGGCTTGGGCCTGTAGAAGAAACAGGGTTGCCAAGATCACGTGCAAATGTGGTATCGGTTACATTGAAATAAGTTGTGTCAATGTTGTTCTCAGGATTTGCATCATCTGCAATGTCAATATTATATACCACTGTATATTCACCAAGAGCAGGATCTGTCATGGAGAATTCAGGTGTAAGCAGGTCGATTGTATCTTTCTGGGTAACAGAAAGAGTGTTGCCGGTTGCTGTTTCGTTGTAGATTTCAGCTCCGGAGGGATCAAATACCTGTACATTAAATTCAGGTGCATTGTCAAGGTTACCATTGTTTTCAACTTCAGCATTCCATAACATTGCGGCCATATCATTGGCAAACTGTGCGGCAGGGATTGAACCATAATGAGATGAGATGTGATAATAGCTACTGTTAGCAGGATCTGTGTAATCTACATACTCAAAGAAGTTCATACGTGCATCAACAAGTTTCATGTCAACATCGGGGTTATCAACGATTTTGAGGTCGTCAATTTCCCATCCGTAACCATAACCACCGATAGCAGCTTCAGTTGTCTGCCAGCGGAAACGCAGTGAAACGTTGGCTTCGTTGCTGATGTAATTAGTAAGAATAATCTGGTAATAATCATCACCAAAAGTATTTCCTTCTACACCCTCATTCAGTTCGATAGACTCTGTCCAGGTTGCACCACCGTCAAGGCTGATGTCCAGGTAGGAAAATGCAGAGTTCAGAGCTTTATAGTTCTGATAAAAAGTAAGTTTGGGATTGTCAACAGTTGAAAGGTCAATGCTGTCAAACTGAATCCATGCATTTTTGATTTCCTCTGTACCGGAGAGAAGGTCGGAAATACCATCAATGTAAGCAAAGTTGTTGCCTGATTCTGAATAGTCACCTACAGATTGGCGGCCGCAATAAACCCACATAGCAGATGCCAGGGCACCTTCTGGTAAAGTCTCATCAGTAAAATCCGGGCCGTTTTCAAGTATTTCGCCGGTGGTGATAGAGTCTGTTACAGCCCAGTCTGCTTCACCTTCATCGTGAGCAATAGTCCATACAACAGGATCTTCTTCAAATGTAACTTCCCAGGCTGCCTCGGGCTCACCTTTGATGGAAATTTGTTCTGTTTTTTGTGCTTTGTTTTTTGTCGGTGCATGTACGCCAACTACCTGTGCAAAGGTGAAGGATGCCATGACCACAAAAGCAGCGATCAATGTAAACTTTTTCATAATATCAATTTTTAATTAAACATTCATTTTGATTAAGTACAAATATAGGCTTTGTATTTGGAAAAACGAAATTAAATTTAATTTATGAGTCTAATTTTTCTCCATATCATTATCAGAATGTGCTTTGCGTAGTTTGTAGTACTTAAGTAGTGTGGAAGCCGCACTTAATCTGGCGATCATATAGCCTTCATAACCATCAAGAAAGCCGCCTTTCAGAAAATATCCCGAGAAAAATTTGAATCCGGAAGCAAAATAAAGCTTTATTCTATTGGGTTTTATGCCTTTTTTGTACAGTACATCTGCCTTAATGCCTGAAAAATAATCGATTTGCTTCAGATGTTCGGATACGGTATAATATGAGTAATGCAGGATGTCTTCATCTACATGATAAAGGCTGCTTCCTTTTTTTAATACATATTTATCATGTGGATTGTTTCCCTGCCAGGAGCCCAGCCTGCTGTCAACCAGTCTGGTTTTGATATCCGGATACCAGCCGCCGTGTCTGATCCAGCGTCCGCAGTAGTTGGTCAGACGGTTGAAACTGTATCCGTCGTACTCCCAGTTTTGCTTGATATCTGCAATCTTCTTTTGTAAAGCATCTGACAGTGCCTCGTCTGCATCCAGGGAAAGAATGTGCGGATATTTTGCCTGCGTAATGGCGAAATTCTTTTGTTCGATATGACCGTGAAATGTGTGCTCAACAACTTTTGCACCGTATGATCCGGCAATGGCCACTGTGTCATCCTGTGAATAAGAATCCACCACAAGCATTTCATCAGCAATATTACGCACGGATTCAAGACAACGCCCGATGTTTTTTGATTCGTTATAAGTTATGACTACAACTGATAGTTTGACTTCCATAGTACTCTATAATAAATATACTCGTTTTACGCGTTGAGATATGCCAGTTAATATTTCATAAGGTATGGTTTCCAATTGCTCAGCCATATCCTCCACCTGTTGCATGCCGCCAAAAATGATAGCATCATCTCCTTCCCGTATGTCAGAGCCTGTTATGTCCAGCATGCACATATCCATGCACACATCTCCAATGGTGGGGTAGAGCCTGTTGTTGATTTCCACTTTCCACTTTCCATTGCCTAGCTTGCGATTGAGTCCATCAGCATAACCCACCGGGATAAGCGCAATGTCTGATGCCCTGCTGATAATGCCGGCCCTGTTGTAGCCAACGCTTTCACCTTTTTCCAGATGTTTGATGCTGATGATTTTGGTTCTGAAGACCGTTGTTTTTTCCAGATGTTCATTTTCTTCAGCACTGATGCCATACAAGCCGATTCCCAGACGTACCATATCCAGTTGTGCCCCCGGAAAACGTATGATGCCATTGGTGTTGGCTATATGCCGCAGCGGACTTGTCCCCAGGCTGTCCTGCAGTTTTGCATACATGCGGTGAAAGCATGCAATCTGCTTTTCTGTAAAATCATCCAGGGAAGGCACATCACTGCCGGCAAGATGTGAAAATGCGGATTTCACATGCAGACTTCCCGTGTTTTTCAGGTGTTCCAGGCAGGCAGATAGTTCATCTTCCCCTATACCCAGCCTGTGCATGCCGGTATCAAGTTTGAGATGTATGGCAAGAGAGGGGATTCCCTGCCTGTGAATATGAGCGGTCAGGGACTGCAGCATAGCAAGGCTGTACACTTCAGGTTCCAATTTGTATTCATATAGTAAATCAAAACTACCGGGCTGCGGGTTCATGACAATGATGGGAATGTGTACCCCGGCCTTTCTCAGCTCAACACCTTCGTCGGCAATGGCTACGCCCAGATAGTCAACCGCCTGGTTCTGTAAATGACGCCCAATCTCTACCGAACCACTGCCATAAGAAAACGCTTTAACCATGACCATCATTTTTACACCCGGATTCAGACGGCTCCTGAAATAGCGAAGGTTATGTGTTACAGCCTCCAGTTTGATTTCAAGCAAAGTCTGATGAGCTTTGAGCTCCAGTACACTGCTGATGTTTTCAAACCGAAATGGCCTCGCACCTTTAAGCAAAATGCTTTGATTCCTGAATGAGTGCCAAAGGCCTGAATCCAGAAATGCCTGTGTGGAAGGAAAAAATCTGGCATCATCTGAAAAATATGCAGCACTGTCCGTTAGATCACGTCCCACACCAACAAACATCTCTATTCTTTCATTGGCATTGATCAGGCTGGCAATCTCTTTGTACAGTGTATTCTTATCCATACCTGATTCCAGAATATCGGATAGAATGAGTACAATGCCCTGCTTGTTTTGTCTTTCGGCAAAATCAATGGCGATTCGTAAAGCATTGATGTCGGCATTGTAGCTGTCGTTTATGATGGTACAGTCGTGAATCCCGTGTTTTAATTCCAGACGCATGGCCACAGGCTGCAAACCAGGCATGTTCTGTTCGATGAATTGCTTGTCAAGCCCACAGGCATGCAGCAAGAGGGCTGTGCTGACAGCATTTTCTCCGGAAGCCCTGTCTATAAAGGGAATGTCGAATGTCAGACTCAGTTTTTCGGATACAATGTGAATTTTACTGGAAGATTTTCCGGTATCACAAGCTACCTGAAACTCAGCTTCGGGATTATTAAAAGCCCAGCTTATCAGTTTTCCCTGAAAAGCAGGATAAAGTGATTTCCAGACTTCAGGAATTTTCGGGTCATCAAAGGGCAGAATAGCCGTAGTGCAATTGTTAAATAAGCAAAGTTTTTCTCTGAGTTTATTTTCAGGGCTCTCAAAGTTTTCCTGGTGGGCTTCCCCCAGATTTGTAAGCAAAGCTATATCCGGGCGGATGATTTTTTCCAGCTTCTCCATCTCATCAGGTCTGGAAATGCCGGCCTCAAACACAGCGGTTTGGTCAGACTCATCAAGTAAAGCCAGGGATAAAGGTACTCCGATTTGAGAATTATAGGATTTCGGACTGCGACAGACCTTGCGATCTTTTGATAATATCTGTGCGAACCACTCTTTAACAATGGTTTTTCCGTTGCTTCCGGTAATGGCTGCAACCGGTATGACAAAATTGGAGCGATGATGTGCCATCAGCTGTTGCAGACAGTCCACAACCTCATTGCAGTGTAGATAAGCTGCATCCTTGTGGAGGAGTGAGGGCAACTTTTCTGTTACAAAAGCCCTGACCCCAGCCTTATAGAGATCATCAATAAAATCATGACCGTCATACTGAAGACCGGGGATGGCAAAAAACAGGCATGTACCTGGATTAATCAGACTCCTGCTGTCGGTAAGAATGTGTTCGCAGATGATATCTCCGGGACCATGCAATTCGGCCTGACAAATATGTTGAACAGATTTGGTGCTGTATCTCATTCTGATTGTTTGTCATTTTTCATGGCCTCAATGTAACAATTTCTGCACAAAGGCTCATAAGAATCGGTTTCACCCAGAAGAACTTTTTCCTGCGACTGCACTTTGCGGTAGGAGAATTGTGCCAGATCTCCGCACCTGAGGCAAATGGCATGAACCTTGGTAACCTCTTCGGCAATGGCAAACAGAGCAGGCATGGGGCCGAAAGGCCTGCCTTTGAAATCCATGTCAAGTCCGGCCACAATTACCCTGATCCCTTTTTCAGCAAGCCTGGAACATACATCAGGAAGTCCGTCGTCAAAAAACTGGGCCTCGTCAATTCCAACCACATCAACATCTTCTGAGAGCAGCAGAATGTTGGAGGAGGATGTTACCGGGGTACTGTGAATACTTGCGTCATTGTGAGAAACAACCTCCTCACGGGAGTATCGTACATCCACACCGGGCTTGAATATCTCAATTTTTTGCCGTGCATACTGGGCCCTGCGCAATCGGCGAATCAATTCTTCGGTCTTTCCCGAAAACATTGACCCGGCAATTACCTCTATCCACCCGGCATGGGCAGTTCTTTTTTCTATGTTTTCATTAAACATTCCGGGGAATTATAAAATCCGGTTAAATTGTTTTAATTTTACAAATTTACAAATTATGAAAGAGAATATCACCTTATGGAAGCGAAAGAAGCATTAAAACTTTGGGAAAATCTGGGGAAAACCCTGAAGCGTATTGAAAAACACAATGCTCATAAAATTGATGTGGATACTGCATTGCAGCAAATCAGGGATATCTATTTGTTGGTGGCAGATGCTCAGCAAGATAAAGCAGATGAAGGCACCCATGCGAAAAATGATACGGCATCGGCTGTAAAATCAGCTCCTGCAACTGAAGCCAATTCCGTCAGCAAAAAAGCAGAGGAGCCTGAACAGCCTGCTGAAAAGCCACAGGCAGAGTCGGAAGCAGAAACTGAAAATCAGGAGGCAGCCGGTAATACTACTGAAGATGAGGCCTCTGAAATGATAAGCTCAGATATGTTTTCAGGTGCAAGACCAAAATCTCCTGCTCATGAGGAAGAAAAACAAAAACCTGCAGAACCTGCACAGCTTGATAAGGAGGAGAATACTCAGAAAGATGCAAAGCCTTCTGCAAATCCACAGAGTGATCTGTTCGGGAATAATACCTCCGGAGGAGAGAAATCCCAGGCACTTGGTGAAAAGCTGGGGGCAAACAAAAGGGCTGTAAACGAAAGTATTCGTGGTAACAATCAACCAAAAGATCTGGCATCTAAGCTAAAATCCAAACCTGTTACTGATATCAAGGCGGCCATCGGCCTGGGTGACAGATTCTTGTTTATAAAAAACCTGTTTAAGGGCAATGCTGATGAGTTTAATCGTTGCATTGAGGAATTGAACTCCAAAACCAGCATGGCTGAAGCCAAAGAGTGTCTGGCAAAATATGAGCTTGACCCCGAAAATGAAACCGTACAATATTTCCTCAGTATCATACAACGTAAATTCCCTGGCAATGACTAAAACAAAGCTTCTTTTCGTATTTGTGTGCAGCTTGTTGTTACTCGGTAGTGTTTCTGCTCAGGATACGGCTTATGTCCGCAAAATTGTGGACACACTTGCATCGGAGAGTTTCTTTGGCCGCGGATACCTGAAAGATGGAGGCACAAAATCAGCAGAATATTTGAAGCAGGAAATGCAAAATATTGGTCTGCAAGCTGTGGAGGACGATTATCTGCAGGACTTTTCGTTTATGGTAAATACTTTTCCTGAAGCTCCGGTGCTTTCCATTGATGGGAAGACATATCGCACCGGTTATGATTATATTATGCCGGATGACTGCCCTTCCTTTTCCGGAGAGTATCCGCTTTTTGTTCTTGACAGTACGGTCTTGAACGATAGTGTATCTCTATGTGAACTTAAACCGGACGGACATAAAGATGATGTGATTGTCATCAGGCTATGGCAAATTAAGGATAAAAAATTAAAATATTTTGTCAGGGATAAAGCTGATAGTGATTTTCTTAAAGCAAAGGCATATGTGCTGGTAAATGACCGGTACACAATTTGGAGTGTGGCCTCTGAGCATAAAAAAGCACCTGTTTTTCAGTTTACTAAAGAAGCTTTTCCCGATTCAGCAGAGCGTATCAGTTTTGATATCAGGAGCAGGCTGGTGAGGACCCGGCAAAGCAATGTCGCGGGAATTCTGTCCAATGACTCTGACAAAACCATAGCTTTTACTGCCCATTATGACCATCTTGGTGGGATAGGGGACAGCCTGTATTTCCCCGGTGCTCATGATAATGCCAGCGGTGTTGCCATGAGTCTTGACCTTGCCCGGCATTTCAGAGAGAATCCTCCCGGTTTCAATGTGCTTATTCTGTTGTTTGCAGGAGAAGAGGCCGGTCTGCTCGGATCATCTTATTATGTTCAGGACCCTTTGTATCCACTGGATGATATTGATTTCGTGATCAATCTTGATATGGTAGGTACAGGGGAAAAGGGAATCAGCATCATCAATGCCGCCGATTCTGCCTATACAGAAGAGCGGGAGCTTTTTCAGTCCCTCAATGAATCGGAAAACTTTCTGGAAGACATTGCGTATAGAAAAGTTTCATCCAACAGCGACCACTATCCTTTCCATGAAAAGGGTGTGAAATCAGTCTTTATTTACAGCCGTGGCGGGGAATCATATTATCACAATGTTCAGGACCGCCCCTCCACGCTTAGCCTGGGTGGATATTATGGTATTTTTCAATTGATAACATCTTTTACCGATTCTTATGTCAGGTAAACTTACATTAGTTCCTACGCCAATAGGCAACCTGAATGATATGACCTTTCGGGCCATTGAGGTACTGAAGAGTGCAGATACCATACTGGCAGAAGATACAAGAACAAGTGGTTTTTTGCTGAAACATTTTGATATCAGTCGTCCCCTGATGGCACATCATAAATTTAACGAGCATAAAATCAGCGAGAATATTGTAAACAACATGCTCAATGGAGCACAATACGCCATGATAACAGATGCAGGCACTCCGGCCATTTCTGATCCCGGATATCTACTTGTCAAAAAATGTGTGGAGAAAGGCGTACATGTTGAATGTCTGCCCGGGCCAACTGCGTTTGTGCCGGCACTTGCTGTATCGGGTTTGCCAAATGACAGATTTGTTTTCGAGGGATTTTTGCCTCACAAGAAGGGCCGTAATAAACGAATAAATGCCTTGCTTGATGAAGAACGTACCATCGTGTTTTACGAATCCCCATACAGACTTGTAAAACTGCTTGATCAATTATCTGAAGTACTGGGCAATGACAGAAAAGCTTCGGTGAGCCGGGAGATATCCAAACAATTTGAAGAAACCAGACGCGGGAGTCTGCAGAATTTAAGCTCGTATTTTTCTCAAAACAAAGCAAAAGGTGAATTTGTTGTTATTGTAGAAGGCAAAGTGAAAAAAAAGCCCGGGGAAAATCAATAATGTGGTACCATTGTTCGTTTACTATATAGGCAGGCCTGGATTTTGAAGCCTATCCTTTGCTTAATGAATTTTTAAAACAAAAAAACAATAACAATAACAAGAACAAGAATGAAATATAAGTTGATGATGATATTCCTGTTAATTGTCTTCGGCGCATGCAATAACAGGTCTCCCGAAATTGATTCAGAGGATGAATATGTGCATAGAGATAGTGTGGAAAGCCTGAAAAAACAGAACATAGCGCTGAAAAAAAATGCAGAGAAGAAAGATGAATCACTGAAGCAGTTCATGCAGGCATTCAATGACATCAATACCAATCTGCAAATCATCAAGCAAAAGGAAGATATCATTTCTATGTCGGCGGGAGAAATGGCGCATGATGTGGTTGATTCTGAACAGATAAAGAAAGATATCAGATTGATATACAGACTTCTTCAGGAAAACAGGAAAACTGTTGAGCGTTTGCGTGCTGATCTTGAATCAGCCAATATGATAAACAGTGAGATGGAGCAATCCCTCAATATATTGAGCAGTACAGTTGACCGCAGGGATCTTGAATTGAGAAAATTACGTAATAAACTGGAATCCCGCAACAGTGAAATGCAACGCCTCTATCATCAAATGGATTCACTGGTGTCACTCAATAAGAAAAGAAATGAAACGATCAGGGAGCAGAGGGACCTGCTTAATACAGCATATATAGCGGTAGGTACAAGCAGAGAGTTGTTTGAAAAAGGAGTGACCAGCAGATCAGGAGGTATTGGTGGTATGGGCGCAGTGGATCAGTTTGATTCGCATTTTGAACAGAATGCTTTTGAACCCCTGAAAATTGATCAGACCAGAAAAATAGAGCTCAATGCCAAAAGTGCAAGGCTCTTGTCAACCCATCCATCCACTGCCTACAAATTTGACGGACCTGACAGGCGAATCGATAATCTGATCATCACCCGTCCTGAAAAGTTCTGGTCAACTTCACGTTACCTGGTAATTGAAGTGAGTTATTAAATAAAGATTGATTTTTGTTTTATTCAGAAGGTAGAAAAGAAGATGTAATTCGGCGATTTTCTTAATAAAATCTTAAAATACCAATAATGATATAAGTATTATCGGATTTATTATAATAATATCAAAATAATTGTCAAAAATGTTCGATAAGTGAAAATAAATATACAGTTTTGCAGTTAGACGTTAAACTATATACTAAGGGTTTATGAGAAAACATGCCAGCAAATTAAGTAAATACAAACATATTTTTATAGACCTGGATCGTACGATTTGGGACTTTGAGCGAAATGCACGTGAAACTTTCATGGAAATCTACCACAAGCATCAGTTGTTTAAGCATTTTGAAGGCTTTGAAAGCTTTTACGATCACTATAAAGAATACAATGATGCTCTATGGCAATTGTACCGTGAAGGTGAAATAAAAAAAGATAACCTTAGCTGGAAACGTTTTCTACTGACCCTGAAAGAGGGTGGTATCACTGATGAAAAACTTGCCAGGCAGATGTCAGATGAATATATCAGCATCGGACCGGAAAAAAGAAAACTGTTCCCCCATGCATTGAGCTGCCTGATGTATCTGAGCAAGCAATACAACCTGAACCTTATTACCAATGGTTTCAGTGAAGTGCAGTACAGAAAAATTGAAAATGCCAAAATTGGAAAATTCTTTGATAATATTATCACTTCTGAAGATGTTGGTAGCCAAAAGCCCAAAGAAGAATTCTTTACCAAAATGCTTGAAGTTGCAGGTGCCAAAAAGAATAACTCTGTTGTAATCGGAGATGATATTGTTGTTGATATTCTGGGTGCTCACAATGCAGGGATAGATCAGATATGGTTTAACCCGAACAGGAAAAAATTTGATGTTGTTGCTGTCGACTTACCTGACAATGTGCCAACCATTGAGATAAACCACCTGAGAGACCTGATTCACCTTTTCTAGAAATAAGAGATAAATCCAATAAAACCGATTTTGAACTTAACAAAACAGCCGGAATCATCATGATCCCGGCTGTTTTGTTTTATTGTGAGTCCTGCATTCTTACCTGAAGTCGCTCAACTGACCCATGAGTTTCTTGCGGGCAAAGAAAATTCTGCTCTTTACCGTCCCAATGGGCAAATCCATTTCTTCAGCGATTTCCTGGTATTTATATCCGTGAGTGAAACGCATAAACGGAATTCTGTATGCATCATCCAGATCATCAATGGCCTTGTGAATCTCATTGGCTGTATAAGTGGAATCCGGCGTTATTGAATTGTCCGACTGATTACTGTTGATGAAATAAGCATCCTTTGTATTGTCAAATGCTGTCTTCTGACGCGACGCTTTATTGTAGTTGTTGATGAAAGTATTTTTCAAAATGGTGAAAACCCAGGCTTTAAAATTGGTGTTATCCATGTATTTATCCTGATTTGAGAGGGCCTTGAAAAATGTTTCCTGTACAAGGTCATTAGCTTCCTCATCATCAGAAACCAAACTATATGCAAAATACTTTAAGTTATCTTTCAGGTCTATCAACTGCTTGTTAAAATCATTTGTTTTCATATGGCACTTTATTTAGATTAATTAAACATTCAATTGCAGAACAAATATAAGCACTATTTAGACTTATTCCAAATAAAACAGTTAGAAATATGTTAATTGTTTTGATTATGTGATGAATCCTTTGTTCCGCCTGATGAATGGTTGGAAATCAGGGGTGAATTCAATAAACATCAGTAGATTTCTGTTTCGGCAAAGAAAAATCCGATTTCCTTTTTTGCATTGGCAACAGAGTCAGAGCCATGTACAGCATTGTGGGTGATGTCCCTGGCATATTTTGCCCTTATGGAGTTTTCAGGTGCCTTGGCCGGATCTGTATCACCTATGATCTTTCTGAAGTCTTCTACAGCATTTTCTTTTTCCAGAGCAACTGCCACTATCGGGCCTGAAGACATAAAATCCACCAGTGTATTAAAGAATGCCTTGTCGGCATGAATCTTATAAAAGTTTTTGGCGTGGTCGTGGGTTAGCTGTATCATTTTCATGGCACAGATGCGAAAACCTGCATTGTGAATTTCATCCAGAATTGGGGCAATATAGCCTTTCTGTACGGCCAGAGGTTTGATCATGCTTAAGGTTCGTTCTTTCATAGCCTGAAATTTTCCAGTTTCTGACAATATTACAAAATTTTTCACGAATTTCCGCTTACCCGGACGGCCAGTATTTTAATTTTCCGTTCTTTGGCTGCGATTGGATTATATACGGAATTTCTTCTGTCATCCGGATTATCGCTGATGCCTTTACTTACCCTGCTTTCACCGTAGGGCAGGGTATGAATTTCCAACAGGCCTGATTCTATATCATCACGCAGCATGCCGGATTTGTAGTGGTGGATGAAATTGACAAAACTGTTTATGCGGCGTTTTGCCAGGCGCAGATTATACTCAGGTGTATGCAGCGGGCTTGTATATCCTTTAATGGTGAGTACGATTTTTTGATCTTCCTCAAGCAGTTCCTCAAGTAAAAGCAGGAATTTTCTCAGGCGCTGATATTCTGCATTGACCTCATTTTCAAAAAAGTTGTCTATGCTGTCCATGGCTTCTGTGGCAGCCTGCCCTGACAGTCCTTCTGCAAATTTCTTCCTGTATTCGGTTTGTCTGTCAAGATAAGCCCTGATGCTTTCGTTATAACTCACATCCGTGGTGCTGTCCCTGCTGCCTGGGTCAGGCCTGTCATTATGAAAATACAAAGTAATGGGAATCAGTTCTTCGGCCATTTGTTTCATACCTGCTATTGCCTCTTCCCGGATTTCTTCAGGTGACTTTTTTACGCGTTTTTTGGGTAGATCATATGCAAAAATGTCGTTGCAGCAGGCTTGATGGGTATATGCAAGTGCTCCCTCACGGTTGGAGCTTATATAGGCTTTGCTATGGGTTTTGTCCACGCGGTAATACAAATCATTACGTGGGGTGTTGATCGGATAGCCGGGATTGGATATGCTACCGGTATCAGGAATATTGAAATCCCATTTCATCGAAAAAATATCATATTCACCCATGCCATAATACCAGTCACTACTGAAATAGAGGCTGCTGTCCGACTGATCATAAAATGGCGTGATTTCATTCCCCGGAGTGTTGAAGATGGTCGTGGTGTCAACCAGGTAGGAATACTTGCTGTCTCCCGGAATACGGCGCCCGATATTGTATGGTCTGCTGAATTGTAGTTTATCTTTGATGATGTGATAATACAGATCAAAACCACCTGCACCGCCCGGCCTGTTTGAGGCATAAATCAGGTAAGAGAGACTGTCGGTATGCACGGTAACCGGATGTGTGGACGAGTATCCCGGGACATTTACCGATTCAGGCAGCTTCCGGGCTTCCGACCAGGAATTTCCCTTTTTTTCTGCTGCATAAATCTGTGGCGCTTGGCCTGCATCCGACAAGGTAAAGTATAATCGGGAATGAACACTGTCATAAAACGGATTGGCGGCATGCCTGTTCTTTTGGTTGATGCTTGAATCCAGGTAATTTGTGCCATCAGCATTGTTTTGATAAATTCCGGCTTCAAATGTTTTACCTGCTGAATCCACAGGTTGAACTGATGTAAAATAAATAAGGCTGTCAGCATAACCATCTGCGGAGAGCTCAGCATAGACAGTATTGATCTCTTCATCCATTTGTGATATTGCAATATTTTTTGGTCTGAACATCATCCTCTGTGCTTTTTCGCAGGCAATGATTTCTCGTTTTGCCTTTTTAACACTCAGTTTATCTGCATTTTCCTCTTTATTTCTTTCATAATAATTGCGGAAATGATATTGAGCAAGCAGATAATCACCTGTGGCTTTAAGCATTCTGGCAAGGTAATATTCTGCCATCGGGTATTTCTCCAGATAATGCGGTACAAGTCTGTTATAATATTTGGCAGAAAGCCGGTAATCATTATCCTTGCGGCAGGCTTCAGCCATTTTGTGATTTAGTTCAGGAATTGTGCCATCGATGCGTAGTGCCTGTTTGTAAAAATGAGCTGCACCATAATAGTTTCCGTTTTCTGCCGCCATGTCACCTGAGCGCACCAGGCTGTTGATATCCTGAGCCTGCATGGAAAAGCTAAGCATCATGATGGCTGTCATCAGGGATATGTTTAAATAAAGTCGGGACATTTTCTTACAGGCGGATTTGTATCAGGATTCATTTTTTTGAAAATATAAATAATGGCAAGTTCAATTCCTCCTCTTCCTCTGCTGATGGTAGTCAGACCGGAAAGATTGATATCGTAGGACACATGAAAACGTATCTGGTTATAATCCAGCCCAAACAGTAATATTCCTGCATCCCGGGCACGGAACATGCCGCCGGCATATACCGAGCGAAGGCCCAGAGGGTTGATATCAAAGCGGATTTGCCCGCCAATGTTGAACTCGCGGTATGTTCCTTGCTGCATAAACAGCATGGAAGGCATCAGTACCACATCATCCTGAAGTTTGTAGTCCCCCTGCATATACATCTGCCACTTCAAAGGCAGCCTGACATCATCTCGCTGGTAGAATGATTTGATTGGCCTTGTGAGATGCTGTGCGGAGGCTCCGGCCTTAATTCGTAGACTGTCGCTGATTTGATATTCCGCCATCAGGCCTGCAGCAAAATCAAAATAGGAAAACCGGTCTGCTTCAGGTGCTTCGTTGTTGGGGATGGCCGGATCAAAACTTTCCCCGGTATATTGATTTCCAAAATAAAATGCATTGAAATTGAAACCGTGCTGAACCCATCCACTAGAAAATCCTACAGAGCCCAGCAGATTACCCTTTTGAAAATTCAGCGACAAAGGCAGATGGAACTGCAGTGTACCGAAATCACCGTCTCCGGCAACATCATTGTTGATCATTAAGCCTGCTGAAGCATGTAAGTCATTGGACTTTATAAAACTCCTGTCTGCCGAGACTGAAAATGTTGTGTATGCGTTGGCAAAACTGCGCCATTGTCTTTTGTGATTCCCCGTAAACCGGTAATCCCCGTCAAAATTACCGGTTTCCGCCGGATTCAGGTTGAGGGGCGAGTGCATGTACTGACTAAAGTGTATGTCCTGTGCCATGATCTTTTCTGGTACTGAAGCAGAACATATCAACATGCAGACAGTGAGTATTTGAAACCATTGTTTCATTGTCCGGTTTAGGGCTTTTGGTAAAGTTAACAAGCTTTTTGCAGATATTGTAATAAAAGTGTAAAAATCATTTCACCTCCAGTGAATTAACCTGATATCAAGAAGGCCAACGATTAGATCTGACATATAAATTAAAAATAATTGGAATTGCGGACCGCCTGAATCCTTGTTGTGCCAATGATTGGGGATGTTAACACTAACTTAACACTTATTTTTTGTAACAAATATCCCCCACCTTCCGTCACACGGGTGAAATCAAATCGAAAAACACATAAACACATAAAGTTATGAAAACGCAAAACACCTTAATTCCATTCGCACTCCTGTTGGTTTTTTTGTTCACCTGCTTCAAGTCAGAGGCTAAGGAAGTACCAGGAAAACGCCATTTGCCTCAGATAAATGAACAATCTGAAACCCTGGATTTGAATCCCTGCCTGATTAATTCTTCCGGGATTCTTACGCCAAAATATTTTCCTTATGAATCATCCATAATGCTTGAAAAGAAGGAAATCATTACCTTTTTGTTTGATGATGATACCAAAGCCAGCATCTTTGTTGATGAAGATGGAAATTATTACCAAAACATTGTCCGTCTCAGGAATACTGAAGTGAAAAAAGAAAAGATTGAGAACAAATCTTATCTTGAATCGTTTCGCAAACATGCAGGTAGTTTGTTCAGAACAGCTATCAGTAATGTATTTCAGAACGAAGTCAGCAGAGAGACAGGATCCCTGCAAAATGACAGCAATGAGATTAAATATTTCAAATCAGATTATGACGAATACAATCGTATTTGTCAGTAGAAAAGGGAAAAATAAAACAAAATATTCATTTAAAACACTGAAATTATGAAAAGCATGAAACAATTATTCGGAACACTGGCAGTATTAACCGGACTGATGATATCACCTGCTTATGCCAGCCTGACACACGACGATGATACATTGAGAATTGTTGTAGACGGAGACACAGTCAGCACCATAGATATGAGCCATATGGAAGAAATGCAGGAGCTTGAGAATATGCCGGATATGGACAGTATCATGAAGATTGTTGAAGAGGCCATGGAGGAAGTTGATGCTGCCATGCAGGACATTCGCATAGAAGAAAAGGGAGATCAAAAAGTTATTACCATCACCGATAAAGACGGCAAGGTTGTACAGAAAATGCGCATTGATGATGAGGAGCTTGAAAAAGATGAAAAAGAAATCAAATTTGAATTCGAAAAAGATGATTCTGACAAGATGATTCATAATTATATTGCCCTGGATCTTGGCATGAACAATTACCTTGAGAATGGTGCATTCCCGTCAGGCGATGCCAATTATTATGTGAAACCATTTGGATCATGGAATGTGGCCCTTGAACTTGGTATGAGAGCCTATGCTACAAGCTGGCTGAGTTTTGATATGGGGCTGGATCTCCTGTGGTACAATTTTAAGTTGCAGAAAAAATCTGTCATTACAGATGAAAGTGGGGATGTAGAAAATCCGGTAATTACCTATACGGAGAATCCCGAATATAATGCAGAAGGAAACAATGCCATTCGATCAAAACTAACAACAACTTATCTCGATCTCAACTTTATGCCGGTTTTTCATGTGGGTAAAGAAAAGAGCGGCATAAACAAACGTCCGGTACGTTTTGGTGTGGGAGGTTTTGCAGGATACCGCATCGGTGCACATACAAAGAACGTATGGGAAGAAAGCGGCCAGAAAAGAAAGGTGAAAAATCATGACAATTTTTATCTCAATAGTTTCCGCTATGGAGTGAAAGCCATGATTGGCATAAAAGAAATGAACTTCTTTATGAATTATGATTTGAATACCCTGTTTGAAAAAGATAAAGGCCCCGGGGGCAATAACCTGAATGCTTTTGCCTTTGGTGTCAGATTCATCATCTGAGCTTAACCCATCAGATTCACCGCCAGGTGGACCGCCTCATATTTCATGGGGCGGTTTTTGTTTTAATATATGTATGGGAATAAACCAGGAGTTTCTCTGTACCTGAAGATAACGAGCTTGTAATGACAGATTCACACGAAAATCAATATGAACTCATTAGCAGGAATGTATGTTTCCGATATGGGTTTTTTATTTATTCCAGCTGAATTCTACGCGGCGGTTGAGAGCATAGAAACAATTGGCCAGAAGTTTGCCTTTGGAAGAACAACCTAAAAGGCCTTTCATACCATATTTATTTTCCAGGGTTTCTTTCAATTTTTTCGCCTCTGCTTTGGATTGAAGCGAGCCAACAGTATAAATATAGTAGTCACCGTTTTTGTACCGTTTTACTTCAAACTTATTATCAAGTTTGTTTTCATACCATTTTTTTGCATCGTCTTCCTTTGATGAACCGATTTGCACATGGTAGTTAATCCCATCTACCTTGCGGTCTTTTGTAATGCCTGCACTTTTTGTTGTTAAGCGATCACTGTCAACTCCCATTTCCATCAGTTTAGATCTAACAGTTTCTGCACGTTCTGCTGCCAGTTTTTCGCTGAAACTTGCCGGACCTTTGGTGTCAGAGTGGCCGGTGATGCTTATGGAGATTTCTTCATAGGTTTTCAGTGTATCTGCAATCTGACGCAATAGCGCGGAGTATACATCATCCAGATCATCCGTGTTGATATCAAAATATACAGGCTCAGGTTTGAAGTTTTCCGGATTGAAAACAATGATTTCTTCCGGTTCTTCTTCTGGTTCTTCTTCTACAATTACCGGTTCCGGGCGTTTATGTCTGAAAACATCATGCATTCCCATACTCATGCTGGAACGATTGGAAGTCAGGTAACCACTGTATTCATCTGTTTTGTAATAAGAATAATCATTACCACGTGAGTTGATTGGCGCCTTCATATTTTCCGGTTTCCCGATTATATCGCCATTGATTTTGGCCATGAAAACATCCAGATAGCCATAACCAGGCATGCCGTCCGAAGCATAATAAAGTACTGTATCGCCCTGTACGACTGGAAATAAATCGTTTTTGGCTGTGTTTATTTCAGGACCAAGGTTGACAGGTTCTGTCCACTTGTTGTTGACAAAATCTGAATAATACAGGTCATTGTCACCTTCTCCGCCAGGCATATCAGAAGTAAAGTATAATCTCTTTCCATTTTTGCTGAAGGCGGGATGAGCAATGTTAATGTCTTCCGGACTGTTTTCCCAGTCGAAAAGAATGAGGCTGTCAGAATCAGAATTCAAATGGCGAAAATAAATCCGTGCCGGCAGAAAATCTGTTTCAACCATGAATTTTTTCTTTTTGCGCAGCGTGAGTGCCATCATATCTTTTTCACTGCAATAATCCATTGCCTGACATGTGTGCTTTTCCAGGAGGTCTTCCTGGAATAATTCCAGGCTGTCTTTAAGAATGAGGTAGCCGTGAACATCATTTTCACCCAGTGATGAATTATTGCGATAGGTTTCAGGTATGCGGTTGCTGACAATTACAAGTTTGTCATCAATGATAAGCGAAGATTTTTCTTCGTAGGGGCTGTTGATATTTCCCGGTGATTCCAGGCTGACATCAGTTTTGTGATTTTCCCAGGTTTTCAGAGAATCACAGGATTGCAGCTTGAGCCGGGCATTTATGTTGTCCGGGTATTCTTCCAGAAAAACGTTGAAAGCTTCTTTTGATTTGTCATACTTCCTGTTGATGAGCAATATCTCCCCGTAGTAGGCATAATCCCTGATCTTGGCTTTTTTCCTGCTGGTTAGTTCAGCATACGCAGTTTCTGCGTCCGTATAATTTTTCAATTGAATGTAGCATAAGCCAAGTGCGGACAAATTGTCGTAGTCCATATCCTCAACGGAATTGCCTGTGCTCAGGATATCTGCAGCTTCTTTGTAATTGCCTTCATTCATCATCTCAATGATTTTGGCATCCTGAGAGAGCGCATTCAAACTCAAAAAGAGACTCATACTGAGCAGAGAAAATATTTTTACAAGGTGCATTGTCATCAAGTTTTATTCAAAAGACATTTTAATAGAACATGGGTGAATTTCCTTTGAGGCCGGGTTTTTTTGAATCCTTACCGCTGAAAATCCGGTAAGTAAGATGGAATTCATGGGAGCCAAAAGCGTGATTTTTCAGGTTCGAAGTTGTCATATCATAAGAATATCCTATCCTGATGGTACCCAAATCAACGGAAAGCATATATGATACAGCATCCTGATATCTGTAAGAGATACCCAGACCAATCAGATCATCGTATATTCCCCGCAGGGCACCTTCGGCCTGAAATGGTGCGTTCATCTGATACTGCATGTGAGCTGAAGGCTGTAAGTCGAATTCATCATTCAACTCAAAGGTATAACCACCGGTAAGGTAAAATGTGCGTCTGACAGGATTGTTGTTGTCATCCATCACCTGAAACAGGTCAGTACGCAATTCAAGCAAATTGAAAACAGATAATCCCGCAAAATATTTGTCTCTTTCAGACAACATAATTCCGAAATTTGCATCCGGAGAGAGCTTGGTTTCAAACCCCCCCTCAATTACAGGGTCGCCTTCCACATCTGTTGTCAGCATCTCAGTGTTGATATAGTGCTGGTAAAATACCGGTGACAATCCGAAAGACAGCTTTCTGGTGAAATCTTTCGATAATTGCAGATGATAGGCAAAAGAAACTGACATGCCTGTACGTCGGGAAGGACCGGCCAGTTCGTTGAAAAAGGCTGCACCCATACCAACATTGCTGCCAATATAAGTGTGTGCATTGATGGATTGTGATGCCGGAGCACCTTCAAACCCAACCCACTGTTGTCTTACACTTAAATTGATTGGGGTGTGGTCCATACTGCCCGCCACTGCCGGGTTCAGTGTGAAATAATCCAGCATATACTGGCTGCGCAGGGGCAACTGCTGGGCATGTAGGTGGAGGCCCGCAAATAAAACAATAATGATTAACGCATATTTTTTCATACCTGTATAATTTTCTTTCATGTTCGAAATTTGCCAATACTTATTTTAAAATGGTAACAGTTCCTGTTTTTTCTTCACTTTCCGGTCTTGTCTTAAATATGTAATAATAGGTGCCGGAAGGTAACACTTCGCCCTGAAATTTGCCATCCCAGGGGTCATTATAGCCTGTGGTCTCGTAGACGATATTTCCCCATTTATTAAACACCTGTAGCTTACATTCCTGAAAGAGATATGCATTGCGAATGACCCAGTTGTCATTAAATCCGTCGCCGTTGGGTGTGAATGATGATGGGATGCTGATGCAATCGATATCGTTTTTGGACACAATAACAGAGTCTGTTGCTTCGCATTCAAAAATATCTGTTACCGTCAGAATATAGAGGCCTTCTGTCAAATCAGTGATTTCACTGTCCGTAGCCCCGGTGTTCCAGTTGTATTCGTACGCACCGCTTCCTCCGATAACAAGTGCTTCGGCTGTCCCGTCTGACTGAGCTTCGCAACTTACAGGCGTGCTATACAGCTCAATTTCTATTTGACTGGGTTCGTATAGTGTCATGTCATCAAAGGCTTCACATCCGTTTTCGTCTGTTACGGTAAGGGTATATTGCCCGGCGGGCAGATTTATCGGATTTGCATCTGTATTTCCATTTGACCAGTTGTAGCTGTAGCCGGGTTCACCGCCTGAAACCTGTGATGTGATTGTACCTGTGCTGGCCCCGTGACACTGGATGTCAGAACCGGACAGACTCAGTTGAATTGGTTCAGGTTGAGTGAGGCTTACTGAAACTTCACTACGGCAATTGTTGGTGTCGGTTACTTCAAGCTGATATTCTCCGGCACGTACGTCATGCAGGTCCTCCTGAATGCCGGCCAGAGCATAATCTGGATCGTACCACTGGTAGCGATAGGGCTCGGTTCCTCCTGAAACAGTCAGGTCAATAATCCCGTCATTTCCGCCAAAGCAGGAAATGTTGGTGGTAGAAAATGAAAATGACAAGGGGTCTGGTTCCGTGATGATTACCGAATCAACAAACTCAGTATTATTGGCATCTGTCAGTGTACAGAAATAAGTGCCTGCCTGTAAGTCAGTCAGGTAGTCCAGTGTGCTCCCGTTTGACCACAGATAGGTATAAGGCTTCACACCTCCGGTAGCATGCAGGGTGACAGCACCATCCGACCCGCCGTTGCAATTTACATTTTCCTGGGTGTAAGTGTATTCCAGTGCAGATAATGGTTGTTCAATGACAATACTTGCAGAAACCTGGCAACCGTTACTGTCAATTACGTCAACGCTGTAATCGCCTGCCGGAACATCCGGATTATCCTCAGAGCTCACACCGTTTGACCAGTTGTAAGAATAAGCAGGAGTGCCTCCTTCAACATCCAGGTCAATCTGACCGTCGGAGGCTCCATAAGAAGTGGCATCTGTTCCGCTGATGCTGATTTCAAGAGCATCAGGACTGGTTACCGTAAAGGTTTCGGTCAAAGAACAGCCGTGGGCATCTGTTACCGTAAGAAAGTAATCATCCGCAATGAGATTTTCCAGCTCAGGTATATTATAACTCAGCATATAATCAGAGTTTGCCCAGTTGTAAGTATATGGTTCGGTTCCGCCGCTTACTTCAACTCCGGCAGTACCATCGGTATCTCCGTAGCAATCATTGTTTGTTGAATAACTTGTGTGAGACAGGGCGGGCGGGTTGCTGATATCTACGGATTGTGTCATGCTGCAGCCGTTGTTGTCTGTAATGCTGACAGTATAGGTTCCTGCAGGAACGTTGGTGAGATCTTGTGATGAGCTTCCGTTACTCCATGCATACGTGTAAAAAGGTGTTCCGCCCCATACATCTACATCCACAGATGCATCTGATGCATCATTACAGCTGATTTCGCTGTGTTCAATACTGCTGCCCAGGGCTTGAAATGGTTCGGTGACTTCTCCGGATAGGCTGGTGCTGCAGCCATTGTCATCCGTAATTGTCAGACTGTACGTGCCGGCTGTTATATTTTGCAGGTTGGCTGTGCTTGCCCCGTTATCCCAGGCATAAGTGTAGGGTTCGGTACCACCACTCACACTGAGTTCCAGTGATCCGGTTGCATCTCCGTTACAATCAACGGCCGTGGAAGTGAGGCTCGCAAGTAAGGGCTCAGGCTCCGTGATATTGATGATAGCAATCCGGGAACAGCCGGTGAGGTTGTCGATTACTTCAACATCATAATAGCCTGCAGACAAATTGTCGATACTTGTTACGCCGGTTTCACCTGTTGACCAGGTAATGCTGTAATCCCCACTGATGTCGCTTATGGTAATGGTCGCACTGCCGTCATTCATGCCATTGCAGCTGACATGTGTTCCCGTTATATCCAATGTATGACATGGCGGGGGATTATCATTATCAATTCCTTTTACACTCAGGCCTGCAAGTATCAGGAATAAGAAAAAACTCAACTTCATACTCATCTTTTCCATATTCATAGTTATCTAAGGATTGTAAGTGAACCTTTGTATGGTTCATCACCGTTATTCAAATTCACAACATAATAATAGGTGCCACTGGGCACATCTCTGCCATTGTATTGCCCATCCCATGGAGAGTAACCACCATTGGCTTCCATGAGTAATCTGCCGTCCTGGGAATAAACCTGGACCAGTGCATTCGGGTAGGCTGTAATGTTTCTGATTACCCAGGTATCATTATACCCGTCTCCGTTTGGCGTGAAACTATTGGGGATGTACAGGCATTCCGAATTGTTTTCCGGTATTAGTATGTCAAGAAGTTTTTCGCAGTAGTTTCCGTCTGTGATGGTAAGTCCATAACTTCCGGAAGCCAGATTGTTGATGTTGGGGGTGTGTTGACCGCTTGACCATTCATAATCATATTCGCCGGTACCGCCTGAAACACTTAACTCAATAGAAGCATCATCCTTGTCACGGCATGATTTGGGTTCCACTGTGTATTCTGTAATGATTTCAGGAAAGCTTTCAACTTGAACGCTTGTGTCCTGCTGGCAGTTCTGATTATCCGTGAGTGTAAAGTTATAGTGGCCGGCAGTGACATCGGTGAGATTCTGGTTATTGCTGCCGTTGCTCCAGTTGTATGTGTAGGGTTCAGTACCTCCGTCAATAATACTGGTTACATAGCCGTCCGAACCGCCGTAACATGAGACCACTCCTGTCTCGAAACTGATATCAATAGCTTCCGGCTGGGCAATGCTGAATGTGTTGTATATTTTGCAATCGTTGTTGTCAACCAAAACAAAATTGTAGGTGCCGGCCGGAATGTCCTGTATGCTGTATAGTTCATTGTTAATGAGATACTCATCATCATCCCATTGAATTGTGTAGGGCAGTGTACCTCCCTCAGCATTAATTTCGATAAGACCATCCTCGTATCCAAAGCAAGAGGCATCGGTGGTGGTCCATTCAGTAGCTAGTGGTGCATCCGGCTGGCGGATTTCGCCACCGGTGTAATGCAGACAATTATTGGCATCTGTTACTGTAAGGGTATATGTTCCTGCCGGCATATCTGTCAGGTTATCCGAGCTGCTTCCATTGCTCCATTCATACGTATATGGAGGGGTTCCGCCCATGGTTTCTACACTGATTTGTCCTGTGGAATCACCGTAGCAGAGGACTTCCTGTGTGCTTACCTCGCTGGTGAGTGGTGCGTCAGGCTGGTTTACTTCAGCTTCAAGAATGTATGTACAGGCGTTATCATCTGTGATGGTAAGCGTGTATGTTCCGGCGGAGATATCAGTTAGGTTTTGTGTTGTTTCTCCATTTGACCAGGCAAAGCTGTAAGGTTCGGTACCGCCGGAAAGTATTGTTTCTATAGCGCCGTCACTGTTTCCGTGGCAAAGTACATCGGTAACAATGGCTTCGGATTCAAAAGCCGGTGGTTCGTTGACTTCAATGCTTAATTCCACATCACAATCCTGCGCATCAGTGACAATGACAGTGTAATTTCCTGCATAAATATCAGAAAGTACCGCTGAGCTTTCATTCAGCCAGATATCTTCTTCTTCAATATACCAGGAACAGGTATAAGGTGATGTGCCTCCGTTGATGTCAAGGGCGATGCTGCCGGAATTTTCTCCGTGGCATTGAACATGGCTGACACTGTCAACAGCAGTAAGCGGGTCTTCCGGTTCAAAAATATCAACCCCTTCTGAAATGGTACATCCATTGGCATCCGTGACAGTAAGCTCATAATAACCTGAATATAAACTGTCAATGGTGCTGCCTGTTTCTCCGTTTGACCAATTGTATGAATAAGGTGTTATTCCTCCTGTTACAATGGACTCTATTGAGCCTGTATTACTGCCCATGCAATCCACATCAGTGGTATTGAAGCTTAATTTAAGCTGTTCGGGCTGGCTGATGGTAAAGCTTTCTGTTAAACTGCAGCCATTGCTGTCAGTAATGGTGAGGGAGTAATCGCCCACAGGCAGATTGTCTGCTGACTCACTGGTTTCTCCATGTGACCAGTTGAAGCTGTAAGGTGGAGTGCCTCCGGAAGTGATAATATTTATGCTCCCGTCATCACTATTGTAGCAGGTTAAATCCTGTGGATCTGCTTCTATGCTTACAGGATGCTCCGGTTGGTTTATTGTTACCGGTGCAAATTCCATGCAGCCATTGTCATCGTATACCGAAACATAATGTGTGCCGGCGGATAAGCCTGTTACGGTATGTGATGTTGAATGTGTGAAATTGCTTGACCCATTGCTCCAGTGATATGTGTATGGTGGCCTGCCATTGCTGACAGTGGCTGTTGCCTCACCGGTGCTTTCTCCGTAGCAGAGAATATCCACACCTGTGGCATCCACTGTAAATTTATTGGGTTCAAGAATAAAGGGGGTTTGATTTTCAAAACTGTTGAAGCCTTCCATTTCCCAGCTGTTGTCGACCCAGTCATAAGAAATGTTGAATAAGTTGGGTTGCAGTTCAACAAGGGGTCCAAAACCGGCATCGTAACCGGGAAATACAACAGCAGGCGTGCATAAATCACCATCATAGCACCAGTCACATATAGGACAATACCATGGTCCGCAGGGTTTATATATAGGTATGCATATTTCCGGAATCACGGTCATAGACTCAACGCCTACATTGAAGGACAGTGCTTCAAAGATAAAATCGAAGGCAATGCTATCATAAGTATGGTTTCGGAATTCATTTTCCATATGAAATGATGGAACCACTTCCATGAAATCATAATTGCATGGAAAATCAATGCGGATATTTTGACCGGGCATGTAATTGATAACCGAATCATAATCAGTTTCAAGTACAGAGCCGTTGGAAGCATCAACAATTCTGTAATCAATTTTCGTCGGGAAATCCAGCTTTCCGTGCATCTCAGGGGTGAGTTCCAGATGTTGTTTGTTATGTAGACCCAGTCCGAATCCGGCCTCCATAAGAGTATAGTTCAAGTAGAAAGGTCCGCTTGACCATGAATTGCTGAGATTGGCAAAAAAGGCGGATACGTATGGAATATTTAAAGCAGCGATAAATGACGGAACGGAAAAGTACATGTCAAAGTACTGGGATGAATTTGTATAATGCAAAACATTATCTCCGGCAATATACGTGTTTGAATTCGGGCCTGTATTGCTGGGCAAATCCAGTGTAAGATTCATTACACCCCAGGGGTCGGTGTATGAATAAGGAAAAATCGGATCAGACTGGTATATTTCTCCTTCGAGAAGGGATAAGCCGTCTTGACTGCTAAGCTCCACCAGACTGTATCTCTCAGTGTCAAGATCAATATCGAAAATGTCAAAATCAGTACAACCAAATGCACACAGTTCGGCGCTCATATTAAATCCTATGCCCATATCCAGCCACAGACTGGCATTGATATCATAGGTTGAGGGTACAATTTCTGAATCTGTGCTGTTGGGATGCCAGTCGGTATTGATGACAATTTCATCACCAGCCTGAAAAGCATCTACCGAGGGGTGTTCAATATTCATGACAGCATCATAATCAATTGATACTTCTTCTGTACCAAAGTTAATGCTGATGCCGGAGCCCATTTCGCCCCAGGTTCCTGCAGTTACTTCTGCGCCAAATTCTTCTCCCGCAATGCTGGTAATGTTGCCAAAAGTTCCGCCCTGGTTCCAGTCGAAACCAAAAAACTGATTCTCTATCTCAAAAATCCCCGTTGTACCGGGTTGCCATAGGTTTTGACCGTTGGTCTGGTAAGGTGTATGATAGGGTACTATATCGGTCTGCCCGAATCCTGTGCTGCAAATCAGCAGAAAAATAAAAGATATAAATATTTCAGCTCTTTTCATGCTTATTGGAATTTAACGGTCCGAAAGCTTTCCATAATGACTTTTCTTAATAAGGAGTCGAACCCCTTGGGATAATTGGCTTGTAAAAATACCGTCTTATTATAACTTCCGGTAAAAAACATTATCCGGATAACTTCTACATCTTTTGTCTTGAATTCAACAAAATAAAACTTTGCAGGCATTCCTTCATAAGTCTTACTTTCTTCCTGCCCGACCAGTTTAACTCCCTGACCGCTTAGCTGTTCCTGTGTCAAACTGTCTGATGAAAGTGCATATGGTGTTTGCTCCATTTCGTAACCAACTATGCTCGAGGCTGTACCCGTATGCATGTATCCATTGATGTCTTCATTGCTGAATTCCTTGAAATGTTTGGGTAATCTGAGGCTGATTGAGGTGTTTTTGAAACTGCTTTCCGTTTTCTCAAGATCGTTTCTTACAAAATCAGAGTATGCAAGAGAATCCTTCTGGTTCGCCTGTGAAAAAACCGCTCCTCCATGGAACATTAGTGTAAGCAATACAACAATTAATACCTTTGGGCTCTTCATGAATTTGTCTGGTTATTTAGTAACTTTTGCAAAAATAGGTAAAAATAATAAAGATATTAAATAAAAATGTCTATTTTTGAAAAAAAATATTCAGATTAAGATGGGAAACAAACTTTTATCATTAATGTTGCTGCTGATTATGGGGGGCAACCTGTATGCGGATGACTATTACTGGGTGAATAACGGAGGAGACTGGACAGATTACGAAAATCATTGGTCAACAAGTTCAGGTGATACAAGCAATATGCACAATTCTCTGCCCGGACCGGGTGATAATGTGTATTTTGATGCAAATTCGTTCAGCCAAAACAGTGAAATGGTTGTTCTTGATACCAGTTTTGTGAGTCTTACTTCATTTAACTGGGCTGGTGTTGCATTTGCACCGGAGTTTCTGTCACAATCCACGGACACAATTGTAATACAACAATCTCTTATACTTAGTCCGGATATGGAATATAACCATTTCGGGCCTACATTCTTCGAGGCGCCTGCCTCTAGCGTTGCCTCTTTTGAAACTTCCGGCCACGAAATTGTCGGTGATGTGTATTTTGATATTTCGGATGGAACCATTGGATTGCCTTCCGGTATCAATATGCCACAGAATAATTTGTACCTGCTTGCCGGAACACTCAACGCCAATAATGAGGAGCTAAGGTTTAAAGCATTCAATGGTGACAAAGATGTGCCGGTTGATATTACGGATACACCGGCCATCACTAATGCCGACACCATACGGTGTAATCAGGCTTTTTATTTGCATGACAATATGAATGTAGCTTCTCTGGATGCTATGCTTTTTATGAATCTGCAGTCGTCAGATTCTTGTTATATTTCGTTTTCCGATAACCTGACAGCTCTGGATGTCAGATTAAACGGAAACAAGAAACTGTTCATGCAGGGACCTGTAAAAACCACAGGAAATCTAAATCTTGATTTTTCGGGAAGCTTCTATACCAATAATTATGACCTGACATGTGATACACTTAAATCCAATACATCCCTTGCCAGAACATTCAATGCGGGCAGCTCGCAAATCAGCCTTACTGCATTTATGGTCGACGGTAACGGACTTACACTTGAATCATCCAATGCCGTGCTGAGTTTTGCCGGTGGTAGTGAATACATATATAAATCAGGAAACCTGAATGCATCTTATGCAAAATTTGCTGTTGCCGATGCACGTGATATCTTCGTTCAGTCTTCATTTGCAAGCGATAGCCTGAAACTTGCGACCGGCTCTGCCTTTATTGTAAAACAAGGCACAACTGTTGATATTAATGGCCTGCTTGCCAACGGAACCTGTGGCGAGTTTATCCATGTCCGAAGTTATTGTCAGGATGATATGTATGTATGGCCGGATGAAAATTGCATAAGCCAAATGCCCGTGATCAATGCCTCCGCTGACGTAACGGCAAATTATCTGAAAATAGGATTTGTGAGGGCTCAGAACGCTACCGTTACAGCCAACAATTCATACGCTCAGGGCAATGCAGACGGATGGACAATCAACCAGCCGGCACAAAGTGACACATTGTACTGGATTGGCAATACAGGTTACTGGCACGACGCTGCCAATTGGTCTGATACCTCAGGTGGTGCACCCCAGACTTGCGTGCCAAACCCTGAAAGCCTTGTGGTTTTTGATGATGCCTCCTTTGCATCGGATGGCGATACAGTAAAATTAAGCAAAACGGCTTATTGCAGAGCTGTTACCTGGGCCGATGTTACACACAATGTTATATGGGATGGTAATGCCGATCTGAATATTCAGGACAGTCTGGAGCTTTATTCCGGCCTGCAGGCAGATTATCATGGAGATATTTTGTTTTCAAACAGCCATCCCTCTGATACTTTTGATATTTATACCCACGGGGTAAATCTGAATTCTAATATTGTATTCAACGGTGAAGCAAGCTGGCGTTTTAATGACGGCCTTATCTCAACAGAAAATCTTATTCTGAACGATGGAAATCTCATCATGGAAAACCAGAACGTTTCATGTGCCCGTTTTTATGCAGATACCGATAATGTAAGAAATCTGAATCTTAATAAAGCCGATATTACCCTTACTGGGGATAATCAGGCATGGCTTGTAAATCCCACAAACCTGACTTTTGACGCGGATAGTTCATCACTTGTACTGCAAAGCAGCAACGGATTGTTACAAAAATTTGAAGGTGGTGATTTGAATTATCATGATTTGATTGCATTAACTGAAGAAACAGAATTGACAGGTAGCAATAGCTTTAATCTGATATCCCTGCAACCGGGCAACACTTTCTGGCTTGAGCCGCTTTCGGTGACCCAAACAGATTCACTGATTGCCAATGGTAGCTGTGACCAGCAAATAATTATCAGCAGTACCAATACTACCGATACGGCACAGTTTGTGAAAAGCGGATATGATACATTGCAGGTGAGTTCTGTTTTGTTGAAAAATATTACAGCAGACACCACTGGCTCTGTCTATTATGAAGCTGTTGCTTCAGATTCCGCCGGTATTGTTAACGGGTGGAATTTCACGGGCTCACTGACCGGCAAAACATATTACTGGCTTGGTAACAATAGCCAGTGGAGTGATGTTGCCAACTGGGAAGTGGACGGAAATCCCGCTACCTGCCTGCCCGGCCTGAAAGATACTGTGGTGATTGATTCAGCCCACCTGGCAATTGCCTCCGATACCATACTTATCAATATCGATAAAATGGCCTATTGCTATTTTCTTGATGCATCAGATACAGCCTCAATTCCGGTACATATGACCTTTAATCATGAACTGGTCAGCAAAACCGGTGTTGATTTGCATAATGTTGAAATGATGTATCCGGAAAATCTCAGTATGAACTCACTTTTTGATGTTGAGCACGGGCTGAGAATCATGCCCGACCAAAACAATGCCACGATTTCAACCGATAGTGCATCCCATAGGGTTAAGCTTTTCATCAATCCCTATCATCCTGATGATACGGTTTTCCTGGAAACAGACATTCATTTTTCCGAACTTGCCGGAATCAATGTGGTTTCAGGAACCTTTGTGGGAAGCGATAAAAGTATTTCTGCACCGGTTTTCAGAACATCCTCCGATGCAAATAAAACAGTTGTTGTTGAGTCATCCCTCCTGGATATAGAATTTTATTGGGAAGTCCAGAAAAGTTCCAGACTTGATTTGCAGGCAGATTCATCTCTGATAAGACTTGTCGAAAATTCTTACACCAATGCCTTTTTTGATGGAGGAGGACAGCAGTATTATGATCTTCAGATATACACCTCTGAAGACAACAGTCCTGTTGATGATTATCTGGTGTCCTGTTACGGCTCCAACAGTTTCCACAACTTTACGGTTTTCCCGGGAGGGACAGTACAAATAGAGGCCGGCTCTGTGACAACCATCGATAGTTTGCTGAGCATCAACGGAACTTGTCCGGATAAAATCCGCTTCAGATCATCCAGCAGCGGCGACGAATTTACATTCAACAAAACAAATACAAGCTATCAGGATACAGCATATTCACTGCTGGTTAGCGATATGGTGATAAACCCATCTGCCGTTGCCATGCTAAGTACTGATGAAGGAAACAATACAGGATGGATTTTTGATCCAACTGAAGCTGCTGTGGCTGATTTTGATATGCCATACCCGGCATGTGTTGAAAGTGATCTGACTTTTGTCAATACATCACAGTCTATGCATGGTGGCCAGATGAATCTGGTATTTGAATGGATAGTGGAAGATACAGATACAATTGGTACAACCGATCTGGAGTATTATTTCTCCACCCAGGGTGATTACAAAATCACACTGATAGCTACCGATACCCTGACACATTGTTATGATGTATTTCATGATACCCTGAACCTTGTGGAACATTCTGTCGACCTTGCTTCTACACCTGGTAATCTCACAATTTGCGAAGGTGAAACTGTTAGTTTTCAGGCAAGCAGCAGTCATACAGTTGATTATAATTTCTATCTGAATGACCAGCCCCTCAATCTGGGTGCTGCGGTGGATTTATATGAAACCGATACCCTGAGCGGAATTAATGATATTTTTGTTGAGGCAGTACTGGAGGGTTGCGTTGAATACAGCGATACGCTTGATATCACTGTCAATCCTTTACCTAACGCCCTGGTGAGTGTCTCACCTTCAGATACCAGCATTTGTGATGGTGAAGCCATTGGCTTTACTGCCTCTGGCGCTGACCAGTATCAGTATTATGTTGACAGCAGCAGTGTGACAAACATGTCCGACGAAACTCAGTACTCTACATCTTCCATTGACGACCTCGCTTTTGTACAGGTGTATGCCACCGATACAGCCACAGGTTGCACTGCCTGGAGCGATGATGAATTTACCGTCAGGGTATATGATAACCCGACAATCGGCCTGAGTGCCGATATCGATCCGGCAGAAATATGCGATGGCGAAACACTTGGATTTACCGCCACAGGAGCTGTTGAATATGAGTTTTTTGTCAATGGTGTTTCTCAGGGAGCACCCACCAGTGATAACACATTTTCTTCAGATATTTTACAGGATGGAGATTTGGTGACAGTTGAAGGATATAATATCAACGGATGCAGTTCTGTCAGTGATTTTGTTAATGTTACAGTGAATCCCGCACCAAATACCACACTCACCAGCGATGCTGATGCCAACAGCATTTGCGAAGGCGAGGAAATTACTTTTTCCGGATCAGGTGCGGTTGAGTATCTGTTCTTTATTGACAGTGTGGCCCAGGGAAGCTGGTCGCCGCAGGAAAGCCTTGCAAGCAGTTCTGTAAATCACGAACAGGTGATCGGACTGGCAGGCCGTATCGGCGATTGTTATGATACTGCAAGCAATATAACCATCAATGTTTATCCGGATATTCAGTTAAGTGCCGATACCCTGGAAATTTGTGAGGGAGAACAAATCGTCTTTACTGCCACCGGAGATACCATTTATCAGTTCTATATTGATGGCATACCGGTTGGACCGGAGTCATCAGATAATCAGTACGTATCTTCATCATTAAGCGATGGGCAAACTGTAAGTGTTACCGGAACACCAAATGCCTGTGAACCGGAAGCCCTGGACGTGATTGTTCATCCATTGCCCGAACCCGCGCTTAGCTGTTCGGATGCAGATACCAGTATTTGTGAAGGCAATGAAATTACATTTACGGGCACAGGTGCCGAACTGTATGAATTTTTTGTGAATGACGTCAGTCAGGGACCTGCATCAGATGAGGCTGTTTTTAGCAGCACAGATCTGAATGACGGGGATACAGTAAGCATGAATGCCTTCTCTGAATTCGGATGTTTTGCTGAGTCTGAGGATGTGTATGTCTTTGAAGTAAAACCCTATCCTGATGTGAACCTGTTTAGTGCAGATCCTACTGAAATATGTGAAGGGGATACCGTATTGGTTGAAGGAAGTGGTGCTGATATCTACGAATTCTTCCTGAACGGAGAGTCGCTGGATACGCCGGCATCCGAAAGCAGTATGGAGCTAACCGGACTAAGCAATATGGATGAAATCAGCCTGGAAGGAACCACAAACGGCTGTACTTCCTCATCAACGGAAACGCTAAACTATACTGTATATAATCTTCCCAATGTAACGGTATCAGCCGGAAGTCCGTTGTCTGTCTGTGAAGGCGAACCCATTACCATCCTGGCAACAGGAGCCAGCGAGTATGAATTCCTTGTCAATGGTGTTTCTCAGGGTGCTCCCGATTCTGATTCCGAATTTGTTTCTGATATGCTGAATAATGGAGATGTGATTTCAGCTGTTGGTTATCAGAATATTTGCTCCGATACTTCTCAAAACAGCATTGAAGTAAACGTCAATGAGATTCCTGATCCTGTGTTTACTACCAACATGTCCGCTGAAGGCACATGTCTGAATGATACCCTGCATTTTGATGTCACCGGGGCACAGACTTTCGAGTTTTTTGTCGATGGACTGTCTCAGGGTACACCCGGTACAGACTCTGTGTTTACCATGCCTCAGTTTGTTGATGGCCAGATTGTCAGTGTATACGGCTACAACAATTCCTGTGTGCGGGAAGCGGATACTGCCTACACAATTTCGGTTAATCACGTGGATGTAGAAGTAAGCATTACACCCGAAAGTACTGCTGTTTGCGGGGCTCAGGAGATTACTGCTCAGGCAGAAGGTGCAGATTTATATGAGTTTTTCCTGGATGGAGCCTCCACAGGAGCAGCTTCAGAAAATAACAGCTATGATTTTACAGTGAACAATGATGGAATGACAGTGAGCGTGGAGGGTACTGACACTGTATCCGGTTGTCAGGAGAGAAGCGCACATATTTATTTCAATCAGACAGCTCCGCCGGTGATTACCCCTGAGGCCGGAGTGTTTTGTGAGCATGATTCTGTTTCACTTCAGAGCAGTGCATCAGAAAATAACCAGTGGTTCCGTAATGATGATCCAGTCCCTGGTGCAAACGGAGACACCTATTTTGCCCGGCTGGGTGGCGAATATACTGTGC
Source organism: Bacteroidota bacterium (assembly GCA_051747965.1). Classification (GTDB taxonomy): domain Bacteria; phylum Bacteroidota; class Bacteroidia; order Bacteroidales; family ML635J-15; genus JAQIBY01. The sequence continues at coordinate 13,809 of JBNJGS010000001.1, read as the reverse complement.
AGTTGATTGAAGGTGATGAAAAAGCTGTGTTTGCCGGTGGTGAAAATGCATACGGACAGCTGGGGACAGGAAATACGGTTCAGTCTGATGTGCCTGTTCAGGCATTGACTGATGCTGGTATTATAAAGCTTGCCTCAGGCAGAGAATTTGTGCTGGCACTAGATGAGGAAAGTAATCTGTGGGCATGGGGTAATAATGATTACGGTAGCCTTGGTGATGGTTCCTATTCTCATTCTTATGAGCCCCAAATTGTTCCCGGCCTTTCCTCTGCGACAGCCGTTGCAGCAGGATATTACCATGCCATTGCCTTGATGGCTGATTCTAGCCTGATGGCCTGGGGTCGAAATGATGACGGGCAACTGGGCTATGGAAATACTGCAGCCAGCAATTTCCCCAATGCCGTGCAGGAATTGTCCGGAATTGTTGCAGTGGCCGCTGGTGAAAGCCACAGCCTTGCTCTGGACGCCGACGGTAAAGTCTATGCATGGGGTAAAAATCAACATGGACAGCTTGGCTCAGGAGATAATGAATCACTGGATTTACCCCATATGATTGACAATCTCGACAATATTCAGAGCATCGCCTGCGGAGCAAATCATAATTTTGCCATCGATTCCGATGGACGTCTGTATGGCTGGGGTGCCAACAGTTCGGGCCAGCTCGGAACTTACGACATGAATAACAGACTGGAGCCCGCCGAAATTCTGGCCCTCCCGGCTGTGAAACTTGTTGCTGCCGGAAAACAGCACAGCCTTGTTTACAATGAAAACGGCTATGTCTATGCCATGGGGGACAATTCTCATGGACAGTTGGGTGTGCCCGGTGTGAGTGGAAGCTCAGAACCTGTATTGGTTGATATCAACGGAGGTATTGTTAAACTGGCTGCTGCACCATCAGCTTCCTATGCCATTCGCAATGACAAAAGCCTGTGGGCATGGGGACAGAATGGATCGGCGCAGTTATTACTCGGTACTTCTGAAAATGTTACTGAACCACAGAGATCAGAACTTATAAACGACCTTACAGATGTGAGTGGTGGAATTAATTTCACTGCAGCCCTGCGTGAAGATGCTGCTGCTTGCTCTTCTGAACCTGTCAGCATCGAAATGTTGAATGTCCCCGAGGTTGAAATTCAGCGGGATGGCTTACAGCTATTTGTTACTGAAGGAGAAAGCTGGCAATGGTTCCTCAACGGATCCATGATACCCGGAGAAACCGGCAGCAGTCTGGATGTTTCAGCTGAAGGGGATTATACTGTGCTCATCGGCTTTGACAACGGCTGTGCGTACGAAACCGAACCCTTTGAATTTGCCCTGAGTGTCGAGGATTATCTTTCTGATGCTTTTGTGTCTGTATTACCCAATCCTTCTGACGGTAAATTTATGCTGACACTCAATATGCCTGTTCAGCTACTTGATGAAATCAACGGATGGGAAGTATATACCCCGGAAGGTAAAAGTGTTGAACGCAGAACGAACTTTACTGCCTCGCCTGAACAAAAAATCGACCTCAGAAACCTGAAGCCGGGCATGTATTATATGAAACTTGAAAATGATATCCGGCCGCTTGTTATTAAACTGGTGATCCGATAACGAAAACACAAAAACAGGAAAAAGCCATCTTCAGCTATGAGGATGGCTTTTTCCATATATCCTGATAAATCCAAAAGAAAAACTATCTGACACTAAGCTTATGCCGGCTTATTCCTGTGTGGGTTTTGCAATGGATGATGTACAAACCGGGCGAAAAATTCCGGACATCAAGTATGGCCTCCTGATTATTGATGATTCGGTCCGAAATCTTTTGCCCGTTGATTGTAAAAACCGAAATGGACTGTATGTTCTCTTTACATTGGATTGTACAATAATCAGCCGCAGGATTGGGAAATACATTCACCTGATGAGAAATCTGGTTTTCTTTTACCGCAAGCTCGTTGGCAGCGGAATAGTTTGTAGGAGTTCTGTTTTCATTGAACCAGGTGATCAGGGAGTCCAGTTTTGGCCGGTAGTTAAAGTGACCTGTTTTGCTGTTATCATGCGGTATATAGGCGAAAAGAATATCTACAGTATTTTTTTCTCCGGGCTCCAGGGTAAAAGGCCCCATCGAGCATAGACCTCGTCGATCATCCGGAGTGTTGTTTTCTGTTGTTTCACTCCAGGCCGGTTGTGGAACTCCATTGGTGCCGCTGCCCGACGGATCTGTATCACCCGGAAACATATAATCGCATGGCAATGAAGAATCAGCACCGCCTGAGGCATGTCCGTTGCCACCGTAACAAAGTGGTGTGTTGTCTTTCCAGTGGCCTGTGAGGTAGCTGTAATACTCCTCCGGAGTAAACGGGTCCGTGGTGGCAGAAGTGGCACCCTGAGAAGGGTTGTTGTAATAAATAAACTTGCTCATTTTGATGCTTTCATTGTCTGTAATCCCGTCATTGTCATTATCCAGCCCGTCAGGATCTGCATCCGGACCGTTGAGAATTGTAACTGTTTGAACAGGTGGTTTACTTCCATAGCCCAGGTAATTCTGGAATGTTTCATCAAAACTGTCTCCGTTGTAGAAATAGAAGGAATTTCTGCTGACATCACATCCCACATAATCATCAAAGGCATTGCCGATATCTGCATCTACCCAGACACCAATGTAAACACTGTCATACTGTTGATCAGAACGGTTGATCACATCAACCCTTAGGTAGGTCTGATAATTGATGAGTTCGGTATATTCGTCCTGCGGGTTGTCGTATCTGAATCCGTAAAATGAATGTTGCATTTCCACACCCATAGGATTGCCACCAGTCTCCTCATTGGGGTGGGTGTTGTCATTGTTGATCCACCAGAGCATCTGGTCGCCGAGAATCTGGGGATAATCACCGTCCTCAGTACTGTATATCCCGTCGTTGTTGTTGTCAACAAAAGGAGCCAGTGCATCATCTCCGGCAGGACCGTTCCCCGGCCAGTCATTCATGTCATCCGGAACTTCAAACAATTTGCTGTTGTAATTTTCATAAATAAACTGTTCTACATCAAGTCTGTCAATTTTCCAGACCCTGTCATATTGATTGCTTGTGCTTGTATCGCATTGTCCCTGCTCTGTTCCACCGGTATTCAGGGGGCCCGGTGCAAAATCATATACCGGAAGATCGGAATCCTGTGACCTGCTGTATGTTGAGGCAGAAAGATGCAATTCTCCGGATTGATCAACGCCACCAATCCAGAGACCGGAAGCGAATATTGAATTTGTGCCTGAATCAATGGGAACTTCATATCGCGGATAGCCAATCCCGTCCCAGAACATGGAACCATAGCTTCTTACTGTTGCACCAACCTGATTGATGTCAAGTGTCTTGAGATTATTGCTCCAAAAACCGCTTTGGAAATTTTCATGCTCTGATTTATCAATAATATAAGCTGCAAGTGAGGACCACATGCAGTGATAAATGACACCGTTTTCTCCCTTGCTCGCAGATAGCCTTGTGTTTGTTACCGTATGGCCGGGAAAGATAAACAGGTAATGTCCGCTGTCGTATATACTGTTGGATATGATTTTTGAATCATGATTATAAATGATATTCAGACTCCCGTCCGTATCAGCGGAAAAACATGCGCCCAGGGTGGAATGTGTGGGTTCATATGCTTTGTGTTGGCTGAAGCCCAAAAAAGACTGACTATCAGGATTATACCTGATAATGCTCTCCCTGTCTGAAGTAAGTGTGTTCAGACTTATCCATAAATATCCTTCATGAATTATCAGGTCATTGACTGATACATCGTTGAGAACTATGCTTACCACTGATCCATCATAGCAGTACAAACCGTTTCGCGTGCCCCAGTATAATTTGCCGTCACTGTATTCCATGGGGGAATGACACAGAAAGGATGGATTATAGCCTGGTATCTGAATGAAATTCCAGTGATTCCCGTCAAATATCGCCAGACTGTCGAGGGTTGCATCTTTTGTACAAAGAGCGTAGATTTTATTTGGTCTCTGTAAAACTGCTTCTGTACGGAAGTCCGTAAGGCCGCCACCCGGGAAATCCCAGACCTGTTCACTGATACGGGCAACACCGGCTGCCGTGGCAAAGCAAATCTTATCACCCATTATATCAATGTCGTTAACACGGTTTGACTGTATGGGTGAGTTGTCCTTGGTATAAAACGTAAAGCTGCCATCATTGTATCTGCCTATTCCGGCATCATAATAAGCAATCCATGCGTTGTTTTCAGCATCGGTAGCAACATCCATTTTCCTAAGGGTTAAAGCATCGCCATAAGCTGAGTCATTCAGATATGTGATGCCGGTTTGTGCCTGCACCTGCGTCAATGTCAGAAGCAAAACAAACAGGAGTGAATATGTGGAATGTTTTTTCATGATTTGTGCCTTCATTTTTTGATGAACTTATGTCTGAAAACCTCATCCGGGCTTTGTATCATAATGGTGAAAAATCCGGGACTCAGATCTGATAAATCCAGTTTCATAACCTGTTCCGGCCTTTTTATTTTCTTTTGAAAAACCATCATTCCTGATTCATTGTATATATTTATACGGATGTTTCCCCCCACCGGTTCAGGAAAGTTCACTTTGCATTCATCATATACAGGATTGGGAAATAAAAGCATGGACCTTCTTTTGTCAGCCTCTTCAACTCCTGTAGTGAGCAATCTGATCTGCTTGTCATCCATGATGTAAACCAGGTCTGTCAGACTATCGCCAGCTGCGTGTGTGCTGTAAATACAATCCTTGCCCGGTTTTTCAAAATGCAGCCTGTAATCTCCCTCTGCTAGATGCCGGAACTCAAATTTGCCCTGATGATCCGTCAGACTTTGTTTCAGATAAGTAAAATTTTCTGTCATTAAATAGACAGGAATGTGTCTGGCCAGGCCGGTTTCAGGTATGCCCGGAGGATCAAAATTATACCAGTCCTGTAAAAATATATTTTCTTCAAATCCTGTATTGGTCTGATATACAAGCTGCCCGCTGATCATTTTCTGACCATGTTGTATTTCTTCTGTTTTGTACAAATGGATGTCTTTGGGTGCTGTATCGGACAAACTGATAAACTGAGCATCTTCCCAGTTTGGGACATTTCCGAAATAGGTGGGATAATACACGGGAAAGTATTCCAGACCTGAGGTGAGGACAGGAATGGCAAAGGCTGCATATGAAGGAAGGCCAAGCTCCTGAAACTGATAATGGCCGTTGTTTACCCTGCTTAGCTGCCGGGCAGTATATTTTTCCTCTTCCTTTGAAAACAAAATCACCACACCATTTGGTAATGGAGTATCTCCCAGATATACCATGCCTCTGATGCTTGTATGCCAGTTGGAGGTAATATCATGACTGATTTCATTCTGACAGTGGTTGTTGATTATGGCCGTCTGTACAATGTTGTGATTGCTCACAAGTGGAGCAATGCTCTGATTAATCAATTGCACTGAGTCCTGATAAGTATTTCCGAAATTGTCAGTAACCTGATAATACTGCCAGCCAGGACAAAGGTCGCTGATGCTGTTGCCTTCATGACCATCCTGCCAGTTTACCTGACAGGGAGGATATCCTCCATCCGGCATGATTTCTATGCTGCCGTTACAGTTTTCATTGTAGGGATGCTGTAGGTTTTCGATGTGCGCAGAAAGCTCAAATAGTTGAACGGAATCCTGTATACACAGATTGTTGACATCACAGACGGTAAAGTAATATGTGCCGGCACATTGATTTTCAATACCACTGATGTTGCTTTCCTGCCAGGAATCAGTGCTCCAGGTAAAACTCAAAGGCTCCTGGCCCACAGCCTCCACTACAGCTGATGCATTGCATGCGTCTGGCGGTGAAGGTAAACTCCGGCTTATATCTGTAATTTCCGGACCGCCTGGCAGTGAGCTTAGCTCCACCGAATCATATACCGTGTTGTTTTCAAAATCCGAAATGGTGACATAATATACCCCGGCGCATAGATCAATTATGCTGCAGGAAGTCTGATAAAGACATTCATCACCATTTGACCATACAAAATTGTAAGGAGGAGAAGCTCCGGTGGCTGAAACATGAATTTTTCCGTTGCATATGCCCTGATTTGGGTGGATGGGGGTGATGTCCACATTGAATGGCTTATCGTTGAGGTTAATGGTATCAGTAATGCAGGTGCCTTCCGAATCGCAGGTGGTTAAAATGTATGTTCCGCTGCACAAATTGTTCAGCAAAGAAAAATTGTAACCTTCCAGACTTTCTGTTTCCGGCTCCCATGAAAAACTATAGGGTGGAATTCCTCCGTTGATGTAGGTATGGATATATCCGTCACAGGCTGCCGGCCCCGAGGGTCCACGCCAGTTGATATTGCTGCTCAAAGCCAGCTTGCTTATTTCTATGCTGTCCTCTTTGCAGACCAACTCACTGTCACAGATTGTGCAGTAATACCAGCCGCTGCAAATGCCCTCATTGATACTGTCGGTTTCGCCGTTTGACCAATTGTAAGTATATGGTGGTGTACCATAAACAGGATTTGCAATTATCTGTCCGTTACAGTTGCCATTGGCCGGTGTATCTGTTACTGAAAAATAAAAATCCAAAGGATTCAGCTCTGCACTATCCGTACAAATACTCCCTGTGGCGTCCATTACTGTGATGATATAGCTCCCTGCGCATAAGTCATTGCCTGACTCACTTGTGTAGGTGGCATCTGTATGATTGACTCCCGGATTCCAGGTATATGTGTACGGTTCCTCTCCACCATTAACACTGAATTCTATATAGCCGTCACAGACTGCATCACCGGAAACAGACCTGTAATCCGTGACACTGCATTCATATACAGGCAAGTCAATAGAATCAATGATGCACGTATCATTTGCATCACATACGGTAATGATATAGTTGCCCGGACACAAATCGGTAATCTCCGGATTATCAGAACCTGTATTCCAGTTGTACGTGTAGGGTGGTGCGCCTCCGCTAACACTGGCATCTATATTACCTGTGCATGAATCCGGAAATTCAGATAAACAGTTCTCATAGTTAAGGGTCAGTTGAAGAATATTTCCGGTCATGTCCTCAAGCTCTATGCTTATGACAATGCTGTCTCCCAGCATGTCTGTTATGCTTACCTGATAATTTCCGGGACAAAGACTGTCCTGAATACTCAGGCTGTCGGATTCTTCCGTGTAGCCATTGCTCCATACAAAACTGTAAGGTGGATTACCTCCCTCTGCAATTGCTTCTATGGTACCGGTACATATTGGAACCTGCATGCTCAGGCTGACATTCCATGTGCCGGGGGTGGCAAACTGGTGAGAGACATTTTCAGTCTGATAGGTGGTGCCGTCGTCCATATCCCAGAAATATCCTGCCCCGGCATTGATGTTGGAATTCGAGGTGTTGTAAAAATGAAAAGTGTTGATGTCGGAACTGTCCTGCTCTGAATAGAAAGAAGCATTGCATTCCTGAGCCATCAGCTGTGAACCCAAAAGCCAGAAAATGCAAAATGCTATGCCGCTCATTTTATACATCAGAACTGATATTGTATCCTCAGGCCAAGGCTGAAAATATGCTGCCCTGCGCTGAGGCCATATGATTCATCAAACAGGGAGCCCAGTCTGTAATAATAGGCAGGTTCCACGCCAAGCATCCAGTGTTTATTGATTTTTCCTCCAATATATGTTCGTGCTGCCAGGGTGAAGACCGTTTTTCTGAACGGAGCTTCTGAATTGTAAACAAATTCACCTGTTCCCGGATCATACCAGGTATATTGATGCTCTGTTGGTATGCTTGCAATGATACCTGCCTGAACCTGATATTCCCATCTGCCTCCTTGTTCGCGATATCCCACCCACAATGGTATATTGACATATCGGATGCGGTTGCTTTGTTGTACCAATCTCATCTCCCTGGTAGTATCATACACTTGTACCAGACTACTGTCCGTGAAGCTGCTATAGCTTGAGTCAACATAAGGTGAAAATACACTGTCCCCTGTAATAAACAAAGTGTCCAGATTGAGGTACCAGGTAGTGTCATACTGGTATTCTCCATTTTCATAATACTGATATGTCTCTGAAGTATCAACCATTGTAACCGGTATTTCCCCTGTAAAATCTGAATTTAGCTGGTGTATGCCAATGCCTGTTGACGCAGCAAAATGATCTTCCAGATAATGAAAATTCAGATCCAGTCCGTGAGAGTATACGGCACTTTCATTCTCATTCATCCTTTGTGTTACATCGGAGCCGGGTATGAGAAAATCACCATCACCAGTGTGTTCCCAGGTATTAATATGATACATACCGGCATATGAAAAACTGATTCCGGTCATTGGGGATTCCTTAACTATGGGCTCATCTTTGTAATTGTAGCCCAGAGTATCCGAAACCCTGAATTCCAAATGATTTTGCACGGCGGGTAAAGATTTTGTCAGTGCAATCAAATCCAATCGTGGCATGTATACAATATCAATCTTTGCATGAAAGGATTCGATGTTTTCCTCCTGCGCCTGAGAATTTGCCGGAGCTTTGCTGACAGGGTTGTCGTCTGGCTTTTTATTTTCTGATAAAGCATGCTTATCCGTAGCTGCACCTCTTGCTGTATTGTTGCCTGAAGAGGGACTGCTTATATTTTCTGTGGGAGATTCCTGCCTGTTTTGTGTTTGTGGTATGTGCGGGATTTTTTTGAGAACAGGTGATGAATTACCTGAACTGGTGTTCTTTGCTGTTTTGTTCCCTGCAGACTGAAGTTCTGTTCTGCCGGGTTTTTCGGCCACATCATCAGAAAGAAATATATCTTCCGGATTGTATTGCTTTTCTTCTTCCTGATTAACAGACATGACAACACTGCCCGAGATAATCAATAAAACCACAGCAAGGTAGAAAATATTAAAATGTCCTGATCTGAAAGTGAGAAATCTGTTCCATACCAACCTCTTGTTTATGGCTTTCCAATGATTGCCACCCGGTTTTGCCTGAAAATCGGATAAAACATCGTCCACATCCTTACCGGATTGCGATGCCATGCGGGATTGCACTCCCTCCCAGCCACCTTTCGGAGGTGTCGGTTGATAGGCATTCAAGACTTCCTGTATGTTCTTTTTATCCGTCATATAATATCAGACTCGCTGGTATGTGCTTTCCAGTTTCTTTTGTAACATTTTCCTTGCCCTGAAATACTGGGAACGGCTCGAGCTCGGGGCAATATCAAGCATTTTACTGATCTCATTGTGATCATAACCTTCAACAGCATATAAATTAAAAACCAAACGGTAACCATCAGGCAGACTTTTGATGGCCTCAACAATGTCTTTGGCAAACACATAATTGTCAACATAAAATGGCTCATCTGCCTCCCTGCCTACAGCCTCACTGTCCGGACTGGTCATTTGCCTTGCTTTTTTCCTGTAATAACTGATGGCTGTATTGATCGCAATGCGTGTTAACCATCCCGTGAAACTTCCATAATCCTGATAGCGTTTGATATTTTTTAAAATCTTTACAAAAGCATCCTGCATCAGATCTTCAGCATCCTGCGTGTTCTTCGCATAGCGCAGTGCAATGCCATACACATATGAAACATAATGTTCGTAAAGCTCCTTCTGTGCCGCTTTTTCTTTACGCTTACATGCTTCTATTATATGTGAATCAATATCTGAGAAGGCCATATTTTTTATCTAAACGCTTTGCCCTTTTCAGGCGCTGCATGTAAAAATCTTAAACTTTGGTTAAAGTTATTAAAAATACAAAAATATGCGACTTATCATGATGGATATACGGTTTTTCTTTTTGCAGATAGTATGCATCAGAACATTTTAAAATCCGACGATTCATGATGTGTTTGCAGATTGAATACTATGGATTTTTATGAAAATCCTGACTTTTTGAGCTTTAGTGGATTGGTTATCCTGTGAAATCTATGATTTTTAATTGTTTTGCGAAAATATAGTAGCTCATGATTTATTGACTGTTACAGTTAAATTTAGTTTGGATATGTATAATAATAGGAGGAGTACATTGTTTTTATCTCTATCTTTTGGAACCAAATCCTATCATAATGAAAACTCTGTCTCGTAAATTTACCGGCTTCTTGCTGATTTTTCTGTGCCTGTCGTCGCTTCATGCATACGCCCAGTGGGAAATCATCAGCTCCCGTTCACGAATTGTTAACCTCGAAACCATTGATGATACCTGGTACGCGATTGAATATGGTTCCGATATTTTTATTTACTCTGATACACATGGTACAAGTTGGGAGACTGTGCCCGGGTTTTCCTATGCTAAATCTTTTAAGGTACAGGATAACAGAGTTCTGCTCTCAGGTACATACAACGGTCAAACAGGATTGTTCTTGTCAACGGATTATGCCCAAACATGGACACAATTGAATTATTACCTGACAACGCTTCCCCAGGATATGTTGCTTACAGATACTGCCATATACGTCATGGTCAACTGGACTTCCACAATGGAAAGTCCATTGTACAGGTCAACTGACGGAGGCGAATCATTTGAAGCACTTCCTGTGGATACGGAAGGCATTACATATCAGGCTAACATTGCTGGTTGTTCTTTACTATCAGAACACGATGGAAATATCTGTGCCTACATAGGGGAAGTTGGTTTTTTTAAGTCTTCAGATGGTGGAAATACATGGGACAAGCGTAATTCCGGATTACCCATAGGAGACAGCCTTGATCCTGCAAATTACGCTGCATTGAATTCCACAGCAGAAGAACTATTCATTATTTATAACGGGACAAGATATAAATACGGATTTGCAGCCGGTGAATGGACGCAACAGCAATATGATGCATACTATTATGATACGGATGTATGGATGCAGCCCGATGGCTGGTATCCGCATGATCCCGATTACCTGGGTCCCAGGCTTGTGGACAAACGCATGCCATATATGTTTGCTGTCAATGATGAGCATCTGGGGTATATTTATTATTCGCTGGACAATGGGGATACCTGGTTTCGTTTTTCCGGTGCTCCGGATACCTTAGGCAGTGCAGGTGTCAGCTCCGTTAAAATTGCAGGCAATTATGTGTATGCCGGTTTTACAGATGGGTTTGCCCGGCGCAGTTTGTCTGAGGCCATTAATCACACCGTGCAACCACCGGATGAAATTGCTGACCTGCCCGTTTCTCCCGAAAATATGGATTTGATTGCAAGCCTGATGGCCTCCGGTTCATTTTCGAGCCTTGATGAATTAATGAATTCGGATTCCTATGATTTGCTCGAAGATGAACTGGATAATGGTCTGCCTGGTCAGACAGCCGGATCAAATGACCTTTTGCTCAACAGCCAGCCGGGGAGCTGCAGCTTTATGGGAATGCCTTCCTGGTTTGTCAGCCCGCTCAACATGAAACCCTTTTTCAGGGATGTGATTTTCACCAAAAAAGGACTGGGCCCGGAGATCAACCTTGCGTTTAATTTCAACAGGGCAAGCGATACCATGCCCCGGATGTTTGGAAAACACCGCCGCTTTGAGTACGAATATGAACTGGTTCAGCTTGACAGTGCAGTTTTGCTGAATACCGGTACAAGCGCCCACTTTGTTTTCACTGCCGGAAACAGCGTGGATACATCGGCTGCACCATTCGTGTTGCCGTGCATAAACAATAAAAACCTCAGTCTCTACTGGACAGGTAATGCATGGCAGCTTGAAGAAGGCGAAGGCTATCGTTTGCTGGATTTTGAACCGGCAGAAAATGGCAATTTCCGCCTGCATTCCATGGAGGACGCATATGGGAAAAAACTGTTTGTTTCTTACAATGTATATGACCTGCCTGTGTTAATTACTGATGCAGCGGGAAGGGAATACAGCTTTACCTACAACGATGCCTTGTTGTGCGATTCATTGTCAGCTCCGGATGGGCGTACAGCACAGTTTAATTATAACGACAACAAACAATTGGTCAGCTCGGTGGATTTTGCCGGCCTGATGACAAGCTATGCCTATGACAGTGTTGGGAACATTTCCTTCATCAACACCGAAGGAAAGCAAACCGACTTTGTTTACCATTATGATACGGACAGTACTAGCACAGACACCACGGGTTTCCTGACGCTTGTTACCGATCCCGAAGGCCGGCAGACAGAACTCTTTTCCTCCGCACTGGATTCAATGCACTTGCTGAACAGCTTTACCTATCCCGACGGGAAAGTTAAATCGTTGATAATAAATACGCAAACAGCAAGAATAGAATCACTTGTCAATGAAGAGAACGAAATAACCGAATATTTTTATGATGAAAACGGACTTGTAGATTCTCTCAACATAGACAATGACGCCTGGCTTGCATTTTCATGGGATACAGCAAATAATCTCACGGAAATCTGTAAAAGCATCGGGTCAGTACGAAAATTTGTGTACGACGATCAGCACAAGCTGCTTCAGGAGCTTGATGCCAATGATGCCCCTCTTTTTACCAAAACATACAACAGCTACAACCAGCTCACCGGCGTGACTTTACCCGGAGGGGAACAAAATGCATTTGCCTACAATGCCAACGGAGCACTGGCTACATTCACAACACCGGAGGGAGATGCTTATCAGTTTGCTTATGATGCGCATGGCAATCTGGAAACTTTCACAGATCCCGATGGCAACCTGATGCAGATCGTGTTTGATGTCCACGGCCTGACTCCAATTGCTTACACCGATTTTAACGGCAATATGTATAGCATGGAGTTTGATAACAACGGCCGCATGCTGAGCTTAACATTGCCCGATGGCAGCACCCAATCCTTTTCGTATGATTGCTGTTCACAAAACGGCATCACCGATGAAAACGGAAACAGCACAACACTTGTGCGGGATGCCACACACAGGGTACTGCAAAAAGACTGGCCTGCAGGGTATTCCTCCAGCTGGAATTATGACGAGGCCGGGTTTGTCAGCTCTTTTGAAACCCCTTTTGGATTGCAAAAAATTCTAAAATACAACCACAAGGGGCAACTTACCGGAATCGAGGATGCAGATGGAAGCATTGCTTATGCTTATGACCCACATGGCTTGTTAACTAAAGTAACGGATAAAAAGGGAAATCTCACGGAGTTTAATTACAACAGCAATCAAAAACTGGAAAGCATTACCGATGCCGAAGGCAAAAGCAGACAGCTTGCTTACGATGAACAAAACCGGCTGAGTTTATTAACGAACGCCAGAAATCAAGTGCTTGGGATTTCTTACAACAGCAATGATAATGTATCGGAAAGATACCTGGATGACAACCTCATTGCATCTTTTGCCTATGACAGCAATGCTCAGATTGTTAGCATGACAGATTCGTCAGGGACAACGACTTATGCCAGAAATACCCGCGGTTTTGTTACCGGCATTACCTATCCCGATGGTAAAACAGTGAATTTTGATCACGATCCCAATGGGAATGTGATCTCTGTACAGTATTCCGATGGTTTTACCGTGAACAATACAACGGATGAGCGAAACAGAATAACTCAAATTGACTGGGATGATGTTTCCATCGGCTATGATTTTGATCCTGCCGGGATGCTGCTGTCCGAAAGCCTGAGTAACGGGGTGCAATCAACCTATCAATACAACAATGACAACACACTCACAAGCATAACACACGAAAACCAGGATAGCATCATCGCCAGCGAAACTGTGGAAATACAAAATGGTATCATTACAGGGATACAAAGGAAAGTGGTCCCCGAAATTACAGATTTTCCGGAGCCCATGGTAAATCTTTATGCAAACAATCTCAACCAGATTCAGGGAGATGGTTACAGTGACTGGTTTTTTGCGTATGATGACGACCGGAATCTTGTAGGAGTTTATAATGACACAGACCTGTTAATG